>NZ_JARJLM010000077.1 GCF_029335485.1 Cupriavidus basilensis | reverse complement strand
GCGCGAAGTCGGCTATGACCGCCTGCTGCTGGCCACCGGTGTCGAGGCCGGCCATCACCGTTATGTGCAGCAGGCCACCGCGACCAAGCTCAAGGTGACCGGCGTGGATCTTTAATGCGCCGGCGACTTCATTGGCGGCAAGGATAGCGAGGACCTGGTGATGCACGATCCGCGCCGCGGCATGTACAAACGGTTGGTGCTGCAGGGCGGGCGGCTGGTCGGGGCGGTGACGTGCAGGACGGCCCCTGGGACTTCAACCTGATCCAGAGGCGTGAAGGCGAGCGGCAACTGCGGATCGCGTGCGTACCGGAGTTGAAGAAGCTGCTGGCGGAGATCCGGGTAGCGGAAGTGGCTTGAGGCAGCCGGCGGCGCCCCGGAGCGCCCTGGGCATCACGGCGGCGGGCGATGACCCATGGCCGTCACGGCCGCGATGCCCCGGCTCTGCCGGCAGGCATCGTCGCAATAGCTCAGCGCGGCGTCCGCTGCCACCCGGATCTCCGTCGCGGTCGCCGCGGCGGCTGAAGCGCGCTCGCCCGCGCCGTCCTCCCGCGCGGGCGGCCAGGCCGTCATCAGGCCGGCGGCGAAACCCAGCGCCAGCACCGCGCCAGCGCCCAACAGACATGTGATGCGATATCGAGCCTTCACGACTGTCTCCTCTCTGCTCGTATCCCTTTTTTTCTCCCGCCGCCGTGCTCTTGTGGCGCTGCGCTGGCGCCGGCACGGTCTCATGGACTTGAAGGTAGCGTAGCCACTGGCGCGAAGAATTTCCTCGTCCAAGCAGACTAGGGGCGATCCCGTACACCGGCGCACGCCGTGAGCCGGGGGAGGATTTGCGATGAACAAGGACAATCCGGCAAAACGCTATAGGAACAGCCCGCTATTCCCCGTACAGCCGCAGCAACGGCTCGACGCACCCCGCCAGATCCACCGGGGCCAGCCACAGCGAGCGGGCGCACAGCAAGCCCCACAGGTGCGCCGCCAGCAACACGGCCTTGTCCTGGTCGCCCAGCAACCGGCCAAGGCCATCGCATAGCGCCCTGCTGCGGGCGCGGATGTGAAGTGTCAGCTGGCAAAGCTCGCACGCAGGCGTGCAAGCGTGATGCAGCAAGCCGAGGACAATGCCCGCATAGCGCAGCACGGCCTCGTCCCGTAACATCGCCGCCAGCGCGTGCTCCAGGTCCGAGCGGGCCGCGCCGCGGCCGTTACCGGCGAAGGCCGCGAGCCGGCCGGCAATATGCGCCTCCGCCCGCGCCATGACGGCGGCCAGCAGGTCGGCGCGGCTACGGAAGTGCCCGTAGATCGCTCCGCGAGTCATGGCGATCGCGCCAGCCACCTGCTCTAGCGTGACGGATTGCACGCCCTGGCGCTCGAACAGCAGCTCCGCGCTGGCAAGGATACGTTCACGCGTGACGGCCGCATCACGCGGACAACGCCTTACCATGGCCGCACCGCAGCCGGACCCGGCCGCATCCTACTGCGGATGCACGTCATCCGGCCCCCAGAACGCGCGCATGCCGGTAATGCGGCCGTCGGCGCCGAAGGTCATCACGTCGGTCACGTCGATGCGAACCGAATGCCCCTGCATCCGCGCATACACGGCGAAGCTCAAGGCCGCGGCATTGCCGTGCGAACCCCGCGGGGGCACTACCACTTCCAGGCGCGCGCCGAGCGAAGTCGCATGCCGGTAGAAGCCGAGGATGGCCTCCCGCCCGGCGATTGCCGGGCTGCCAACGGGATCCTCGATGGTTGCGTCGTCGGCAAACAGCGCCGCTACCCGCTCGGCGTCGGCCGCATTGAAGGCGGCCACATAGTCGAGCAAGGCGGCCTTCATGGCGGCGCTATTGTTCGCGGTCATGGTCATGTCGATGGTCATTCCCTTCCTTGTCGAAGATGAAGACGCTCAGCGCGCCGTGTAGCCGCCGTCGATCACCAGTTCCGAGCCCGTGACGTAGCGGGCCGCGTCGGATACCAGGTAGAGGATGCCCGCGGCGATATCGCGCGGCTCGCCAAGGCGGCCCATCGGCGTTTGCGAGCCGAGATAGGCAAACAGGCCCTCGCCCTGCCCCGAGGCATGCGCCACTTCCTCCAGCATCGGCGTGCGGATATAGCCCGGATGGACGGAATTGGCACGGATGTTCTTCCCGGCGTAGAGCATGGCATCGGTCTTGGCCATCATCCGCACCGCGGCCTTGGAGGCGTGGTAAGGCGGCACATCGGGGCCGCCGACGATGCCGTACATCGACGACACATTGACGATCGAGCCACCACCCGCGCGCTCGAGATGCGGGATGGCGTGCTTGGTGCAGAGGAAGGTGCCGGTGACGTTGACGTCCATCACCCGCTGCCATTGCGCCAGGGCGAGTTCGTGGGTGGGCGCGTTGACGCCGTCGATGCCGGCATTGTTGATGAGGATGTCGAGGCGGCCGAAGCGCGCGGCGATCTCGCCGAACACTTTGCCCACCTCGGCCTCGCTGGCCACATCCAGCTTCCAGAAGGCGGCCTGGCCGCCTTCCGCCTCGATGCGCTGCGCGGTGGCCTGGCCGTCCGCTTCCAGCAAATCGAGCACCGCGACCTTGGCGCCGGCCGCGGCCAGCACGCGCGCGGTCTCCGCCCCGATGCCGCGCGCGGCGCCGGTGATGGCAGCCACCTTGCCACGCAGGTCGAACAGGTTGAACGGGTATGCCATGTTGTCTCCTAGATTTATTTATCGTTGCACTGCCGGCACGCCGGCCGTACGGCCACGCTACACCGCGGCTTCGGCCGTATCCGCCAGGAAGCCCAGGCACTCGCGGTTGAAGTAGTCGCTATGCTCGACCATCACCCAATGGCCGCAACGATTGATCAGCACGAAGCGCGCATCGCGGCACCCCTGCAGGAACTTGAGCGCGCCGCCGGCCGGGTTGAAGCGGTCTTCCGTGCCCCAGAAGCCCAGCACCGGGCAGGCAATCTCGCCCAGGCGCCCGGTCAGGTTGGGCACCTTCATGGTGGCCAGCACCTCGCGCGGCTGCTCCTTGCAAACGGCCATGCGTTCGTCCACCAGCGCATCGGTGACCAGCGTGGCGTCATGCACCAGCAATTGCAGCAACTGGCGCATGGTGTCATGGTTCATATGCCCGCCGGTGAACAGCGTCACCATCTTCTCGATGCCTTCCATGCGGAAATAGGTCTCGCGGTCCTCGACGCCGCCCGGCGCCATCATCACCAGGCGGCTGACGTGCTCCGGGTAGTCCAGCGCGTACTTCAGCGCGATGGCGCCGCCCAGCGAATTGCCCACCAACACGCAGCGCGGCAGTTCCAGCGCCACCAATTGCGCGCGCAGCGCGGCGACAAAGAAGTCCAGCGTGTATTCCGCATCCGCTGGCTTGGACGACTGGCCATAGCCCGGCAGATCCACCACCACGGTACGGAAGCCGGCTTCCACAAAAGCCGGCGCGTTGTGCTTGAAGTTGCTGTGGCCGCTGGCGCCTGGGCCGCTGCCGTGGATGAATACCACAGGCTCGCCGGTGCCGGCGTCGAGGTAGTGCAGGCGCAGGCCGTCTGGCGTGGCGATGTATTGGCCGGCTGCTACAGCCGCGGGCAAGGTACTGGACATGCTGGTGTCTCCCCTGTTGTCATGACTAACCCGGCAGATCATGCGCGTGCACAACCGGGGCGGCATCGTCTTTTCAGACTACGAAGCGTCCCGTGGATTTCCCTAAGATCGCACTGACCAGCAAGGCAACGAAACCAGGGAAGAACAGCGATGACGGAATTCGACT
>NZ_JARJLM010000076.1 GCF_029335485.1 Cupriavidus basilensis | reverse complement strand
TGGGGGTGGCCACGCGCCGCGGATCGAAGCCGCTGTCCGGCTCGACCACCGCGATATCGAAGGCCTGGAGAGCGTCCACCGGCGGCTTGCTGCCGTAGTGGAAGGCAATATTGGGAGCCCGGGCTGCCGCCGGAGGCACCACCTGCGCATGCGCTGGACATTGCCAGGCGGCAAGCACGGCGAGCAGCAAGCCCAGTGATGCCCTCGCTATCGGCATGGCCTGGATCGCCTCCACCATGGACGGCACGCGGCGCATTGCGCCGTACAATCGCAACAGACTCACTTGCAGACCCTTTTCTTATTTTCCAATCCCCTCAGCAAGCCATGCGGCTCACTGCATCCAGCAGGATGCCCCCGAGACACGCCCTTTGAGGTAATTCTCCAAGAATACGCTGGCCAGGGCCGGTTCGATCAAATGAGCTTGATATCGTTGGAGCGACAATCCGCGCGACCGGGCATCATCGATTCACCAACATGCCGGTGACCACGGCCCGGAACATAACATAGCGGCCGTATACCCGGGCAGCATTATCGCTCTATCCCTGGCCGCGATGGTTCTCGCCGCCGCATTCGTCTACGCCGGTGGGCATGAGCCCACCACCATATGGGGAGGCAATGCAGAGCCTGAGGAAGGCACCACAAGCTACGATTACGGCGAGAAGGGTTGTCATGGATCAGCTTCACCACAGATGTGTTGGCGGGTCGATAGGGTACCAACCCTTGCTGACTTTGACTGCAAAAGATTGTCAACCCCATTTTGGGGCAACTGGAGGTATTGGAGGTATTTTTCCTGCTGAAAGCTCAGCAGCACAAATGTTTTTGGAGGGGTCAGAAACGGCCAGAGTAGGGATTATGCAGGCGCGATCCGTCCGGTGCAAAGCACGCCATATGTGTGTGTGGCATGCATTTTCAGACCTTAAATAGCAAAACCCCCCAGTACTATCGTACTGGGGGGTTTCAAGGGAGAGCCTGGCGATTACCTACTTTCACACGGGTATCCGCACTATCATCGGCGTGGAGTCGTTTCACGGTCCTGTTCGGGATGGGAAGGGGTGGTTCCAACTCGCTATGGTCACCAGGCATAAACGGTGTGCCGCGCTGACT
>NZ_JARJLM010000075.1 GCF_029335485.1 Cupriavidus basilensis | reverse complement strand
GGCCGAAGGTGTACTCCCCGTCGCGATAATCCACCGACACCACATCCTTGGCGGCAAACTTGCCTTCGAGGATGGCACGGGCCACCGGGTTCTCGATCTGCTGCTGGATGGCGCGCTTGAGCGGACGCGCTCCGAACACCGGATCGTAGCCAGCGCTGGCGATCTTGGCGAGCGCGGCTTCGCTCACCTCGAGCGTCATGTCCATGCGCGCCAGACGCGCCTGCAGCCGCCCCAGCTGGATACGGGCGATCGACTCGATATGCTGCTGGTCGAGCGAGTGGAACACCACCACCTCATCGATGCGGTTCAGGAACTCGGGCCGGAAATGCGTCTTCACTTCCTGCCATACCGCGCCCTTGACCGCCTCGTGCGGCTCGCCGGACATCGCCTGGATGATGTGCGAACCCAGGTTGGAAGTCATCACGATCACCGTATTCTTGAAGTCCACCGTGCGGCCCTGGCCGTCGGTCAGGCGGCCGTCGTCCAGCACCTGCAGCAGTACGTTGAAAACGTCCGGGTGAGCCTTCTCGACTTCATCCAGCAACACCACGCTGTACGGCTTGCGGCGCACGGCCTCGGTCAGGTAGCCGCCCTCTTCATAGCCCACGTATCCGGGCGGCGCGCCAATCAGCCGGCTCACGCTGTGCTTCTCCATGAACTCGCTCATGTCGATGCGGATCAGGTGGTCCTGCGAATCGAACAGGAACTCGGCCAGCGCCTTGCACAGCTCGGTCTTGCCAACGCCGGTGGGGCCGAGGAACAGGAACGAGCCGTAAGGCTTGTTCTCGTCCGCCAGCCCGGCGCGCGAGCGGCGGATGGCGTCCGACACCAGGCGCACGGCCTCGTCCTGGCCCACCACGCGGCGGTGCAGGTAGTCCTCCATCTTGATCAGCTTCTCGCGCTCGCCCTGCATCATGCGTGAGACCGGGATACCCGTCGCGCGGCTCACCACTTCGGCGATTTCCTCGGCGCCCACCTGCGTGCGCAGCAGCTTGTTGGGCGCCTTCTGCTCGCTGGCCTCGGCCGCGGCGGCAGCCTTGAGCTTGCCTTCCAGTTCGGGCAGCTTGCCGTACTGCAGTTCGGCCACCTTGTCGAGCTTGCCCTCGCGCTGCAGGCGCGTGATTTCCAGGCGGATCTTGTCGATCTCCTCCTTGAGCGCGGCGGCGCCCTGGGCGGCACCCTTCTCGGCCTTCCAGATCTCCTCGAGGTCGGCGTACTCCTTCTCCAGGCGTTCGATTTCCTGCTCGATCAGTTCGAGCCGCTTCTTCGACGCTTCATCGGTTTCCCGCTTGACCGCCTCGCGCTCGATCTTGAGCTGGATGGTGCGGCGCTCGAGCTTGTCCATCACCTCCGGCTTGGAGTCGATTTCCATCTTGATGCGCGCGCCGGCTTCGTCGATCAGGTCGATCGCCTTGTCGGGCAGGAAACGGTCGGTGATATAGCGATGCGACAGTTCCGCCGCGGCGACGATGGCCGGGTCGGTGATCTCCACGCCATGGTGCAGTTCGTACTTTTCCTGCAGGCCGCGCAGGATGGCGATGGTGGCCTCCACGCTGGGCTCGTCGACCAGCACCTTCTGGAAGCGGCGCTCCAGCGCGGCATCCTTCTCGATGTACTTGCGGTACTCGTCCAGCGTGGTGGCGCCGATGCAGTGCAGCTCGCCCCGCGCCAGCGCGGGCTTGAGCATATTGCCTGCGTCGATCGCACCCTCGGCCTTGCCGGCACCGACCATGGTATGCAGTTCGTCGATAAAGACGATGGTCTGGCCCTCGTCCTTGGCGATGTCCGACAGCACGGCCTTGAGGCGCTCCTCGAATTCGCCGCGGTATTTGGCGCCAGCCAGCAGACCGGCCATGTCGAGCACCAGCACGCGCTTGTTCTTCAGGCTTTCCGGCACTTCGCCGTTGACGATGCGCTGGGCCAGGCCTTCCACGATGGCGGTCTTGCCCACGCCCGGCTCGCCGATCAGCACCGGGTTGTTCTTGGTGCGGCGCTGCAGGATCTGGATGGTGCGGCGGATTTCGTCGTCGCGGCCGATCACGGGATCGAGCTTGCCGATGCGGGCGCGCTCGGTGAGGTCCACGGTGTATTTCTTGAGCGCTTCGCGCTGGGTCTCGGCGTCGGCGCTGTTGACCGAATCGCCGCCGCGCACGGCTTGGATGGCGCTCTCGAGCGATTTGCGCGAGAGGCCATGCTCGCGCGCGATGCGGCCGGCTTCGCCCTTGTCGTCGGCCACCGCGAGCAGGAACAGCTCGCTGGCGATGAACTGGTCGCCGCGCTTGATGGCTTCTTTCTCGGTGGCATTGAACAGCGCGCTCAGTTCGCGCCCGACCTGGACCTCGCTGGTGCCCTGCACCTGGGGCAGGCGCTTGATGGCGGCATCCAGCGCGGCGGTCAGGCCACCGGCGTTGACGCCGGCGCGCGACAGCAGGCCGCGGGCGGCGCCGTCGTTCTGCGCCAGCAGGGCGCGCAGCACGTGCAGCGGATCGATATATTGGTTGTCGTTGCCGAGCGCCAGGCTCTGGGCATCGGCCAGCGCTTCCTGGAATCGGGTAGTCAGTTTGTCAAGTCGCATTTAGGAGCCCTCTGTTTCGGATGAGTGTCCCGATGCGGAAGGCGGGGGCGTTTGCGCCCCCGTCTGCCGATCCCGTTGCGCGGGCCGGACACTGGATGTCTTTCCGAAAGATAAGGCTTTGCGCCTGCATTTCAAGGCCTGAGTGCACGACCCTTGATGTGGCGCAGGAAACACCTTGCGCCCTGCCCGCGAGGCTCCCTCAGGCTGCCGCGAGCGCGCGCTTGTCCTCCAGGTTGCGCACCAGGACCAGGGCCTCGCCAGCCAGCACCACGCGGCCGTCGTCGCCAGTGACCACGGTGGCCAGGTTGACCAGGTCCTTGTCGCCACGCAGGCGCACGATGCGCACCGAAGCCGTCAGCAATTCACCCAGCCGCGCCGGCGAACGCAAGCGCAGCGATTGCTTCATCCAGCCGGTGCCCCGGCCGGGCAAGCGCGTGCCCAGCAGATCCGAGAACATGCCGGCCAGCAGCGGCAAGGGCACGATGGCGCCCCCGAAACCCCGGCCGCGCGCGAACACCGGGTCGGTATAGAAGGCGTTGCCATCGTCGGTAAGCGACACATACTCGTCGATATCGCCGGCGCTGAAGGAACGTATCGCGGACGCCTCCTGGCCCACGCTGAGATGGTAGAGCGTGCGGTCTCCGTCCACCGGGGCACCCGGCCGTGCGGCATCCTCGGCGTCGTTGCGCGCCGCCTCGGCAAGCGTGTCGGCACTGGCGTCGACCAGCAGGACCGCGTCGCCTTGTGCCGTAATCTGCTCATCCGCGGCGGCCGTGCGCGTGCGGCCGCGCTGCACGCAGCGAATCTCGGTGTCCAGGGCAAGCCGGTCCCGGCCAGGCGTCTCGTTCAGCACCAGCACCGCCGCCACGCCATCGCCGACGAAGGTCGGGCGCGGGAACATCAGCGTCTGCGCGATCGGCAGCACCGGCCGCGGATTGCTGCGCTGCATCTGCGCGCACAGCAGCGAGAACAGGAACATGCCATGCGCCACGGTGGCGCCGAAATGCGTGGTGCTGGCGAACGCGGGGTCGCAGTGGATCGGATTATCGTCGCGCGAGAGCGAGGCGAAACGGTCGAAGTCTTCTTGCGTCAGGACGCGCGGGCGGGATGCCTTCATCAGTTGGGTACCTCTACGGTGCCGCCGCTGACCGTGATCCGGTCCGCATCGGCGGGGACGGTGGCAAGCGGCGGCAGATTGGTGGACAGGAGCGTTGGCGCGGGCGACGTGGTGCCGCCGCGCGCGACCGTGCGCACCACCTGCGAGGGTGGCAGCGCGCGGCCGGCGGTGAGGTTCTCGTAGACCGCATCGAGTGCCCGGTTCAGGTAGACATGGAGCGGGATAAAGCGGTTGTCGTAGCCCGCTACCGCGCCAATGAAGCTATCGAAGTGCTGGCCATTCGTGACTTCGATATAGGACAGCTTGCTGGCGCTGCCCTCCTTGAGCCGGTTGTAGCCGAGATAGGGCCGCGAGGTGTGGTTGACCGGCAGCAGTGCGTCGCTGCGGCCATGCACGATGATGGCCGGCTTGCCGCGCAGGTCGCCCGAGCGCAGCGTCTGCGCCAGGCCGGCCTGCAGCGCCAGGGACTGGGCATCGGTGCCGGTCAGCAGCCCGCGCAGGCAGCGCGCGCCATCGAGGTTGGCGTCCGCCAGATTGCTGCCGGGCGATTGCGAGTAGATGTCGCGCAGCGGGCCGCCCGGATTGTTGTCGTTGATCAGTTGCACCCCCGCCGCCGGCGGTACGCCGTTGCCGGTGGCGAACAGCGCATTGAGCGTGGCCGGCGCGATCGCCGCCGGCGCCGGCACCGTGGCACCGGTGGCCGCAAAGCTGAAGCCGCACAGGCGGTCGGCCACGCTGGCGCGGGCCAGCGCGTTGGCGAACGTGACCGAGACCGCGTTGGCCACCTCGAACAGCGCGAGCGAGGGATGCAGCGCGTCGGACTCCGCTTCCCAGCCGGAATCGTGCAGCTTCTGCAGCGCGCTGGCAGCCCGGCTGGCGGGATCGGTCCCAGCGACGAGGCCGGCGCTGGCCAGCGACTGGCAGCGGTTGATCGCCGGCTGGGCAAGCTGCACGACAGGGTACAGGCCCACACCCGGCGCGCCCGCCAGCGCGGTGGCTTGCGAAGTGCAGAGCTGCAGCAGGTTGGCCGTGGTGGTGTAGTCGTACAGCGGACGCCCGGACTTGCTGACTGGCGTGCCGCCACGCGTAACGGTGACACCCGTATTGTCCGGCAGGTTGAGATTGGGCTCGCCCACCGCCACGCCGTCGATCAGGCCCAGGGTATCCTGCTCCGCCGCGGCGATCGCCGCGCCGCCGCCATTGGACACGCTGGAGGCAATCACCACGATCTGGTCCGGGCCCAGGCTGCGCTGGCGGGAGCCATCCGGCGCCACCGTCCCGAAGCGGTCGTTGACGGCCCAGATCGCAAACTGCGCCGCCTGCAGCGTAAAGGCACCCCAGTCCTTCTCGGGATTGCGCTGCGAATGGGCATGCTTGAAGGCCAGCCGGTGCGGCGCCAGCGCATTGAAGGCGGCCAGGCTGGTACCCGGGAGCGGGGCGGCAAACTGCGCACTGCCGCCGGCCGTGGCGCGGATGGCGCGCGTGCCATCGATCAGCGGTACGGTATCGGTATCCAGGTCGTGCGGCGCTGCACCGGTGCCCTTGTCGGTATAGGCCACGGCGCAGCCGCGCTTGAGCGCCCATTCGCCGGTGGAAATGGCGCCGTAGACGCCGCGCGACCCGGACGACGTGGCCGTGATCAGGCACGGTTTGGCCACGTTGAAACTGTCGGGGATCTGCACCAGCATGGTCACGTTCTGCTGGCCGCTGCCGTCGTCCGAAAACGCCAGGTACTCGCGCCCGGCGACCTTGCCCTGCCCGCCCGTGATATTGCCTTGCGCGTCCACGTTGGGGCCATACAGCGTGCCATAGCCGCCGCCCGGCGTGGTATCCACCAGCGCGCGGTAGTTGGTGTAGATGGCATAGCGGCGCAGTTCGGCCGCGGTGGGATTCTGCGGCAAGGGCGCAAGCGCCGCAGCCAGGCCATCCTTGCCGAGACCGGCGGTCAGCAGGTCGTCGCTGCCGCCGTCATAGGTCTTGACCGTGACGGCGCCGATGTTGGCCGGCTTGGTGTTGGACGCAGGGCCCGGGTTGGTGGCCGGGTTGGTGCCCGGGCTGCCGGCGGTCGCATTGTTGTCACCCGTGCCGCATGCGGCCAGCACCAGGCTCGCCGCGCCCACGGCACCCGCCGCACCCGCCAGCGCGAAGCGCCCGCCACGCCCGGTCCTGCCCATCTGCCCTGCAATTCTGCGCATCATGTCGTGCTCCCTTTTTTGCATGCTTGATTCATCGGAAACCACATACCGCATAAAGCAAAACTAGAATTCAAAACAAGAACTCAAAACAGGCATTCACAAGGCGGCAGGCATAGGGCAGCGCACGACGCGCCAGCGTGGCGGCATCTCGGCCCGGCGCTTGCCCTGCCCGCGGGAAGGCACCTTCCTCACTGCGCCTGGAAGCGCGTGCGCAGCTTGTGCTTCTCCACCTTGCCGGACGGCGTGCGCGGCAGCGCCTCGAGCATCCGGACATGGCGCGGCACCTTGTAGCCCGCCAGGGCCGCGCGGCAATGCGCCAGCACGGCTTCGGCATCGAGCGCCATGCCGGGCTTCGCCACCACCAGGGCCATGCCGACCTCGCCCCAGCGCGCGTCGGGCACGCCGATCACGGCGGCCTCGGACACCGCGGCGAGTTGGAACAGCACGTTTTCCACTTCCGCGGGATAGACGTTCTCCCCGCCGGAGATAAACATGTCCTTGGCGCGGTCGACGATGTAGTAATCGCCGTCCTCGTCCATGTAGGCAATGTCTCCGGAATGCAGCCAGCCATCGCGAATGGCCGACGCCGTGGCCTCCGGCAGGTTCCAGTAGCCGGGCGTGACACCCGGTCCCTTGATCAGCAACTCGCCGCGCTCGCCGGGCGCCACGTCGCCCCCCTGCGCATCCACCACCCGTGTCAGCATCGAGCCCACCGGCTTGCCGATGGTGCCGATCTTGCGGCGAGCGGTGGCTTCGTCGCAGACAAAAACGGTGGGGCCCGTCTCGGTCATGCCGAAGCCGAAGCAGATCGTCACGCCCTTGGCCAGATACGCCTCCAGCAGCGGCTGCGGCACTGGCGAGCCGCCCGCGGACATATTGCGCATGCGGGAAAAATCCGCCGCCGCGAAGCCGGCATGCTGGCTGAGGAAGAGATAGACCGCCGGCACCGCGAAGAACATCGTGATGCCCTCCGCGGAGCGGGCATCGAGCCTGGCCAGCGTTACCTCGGCGTCGAATCCGCGCATGATGTGCACGGTGCCGCCGGCATGGAGCACGGGGTTGGCGTAGAGATTGAGCCCGCCGGTATGGAAGAACGGCAGCACGTTGAGGAACACGTCGTCGCGCGTGATCTTGTTGGCCAGCATGGCGTTGACGGCATTGAAAAAGACCATGCCATAGGTCTGGATCACGCCCTTGGGACGGCCGGTGGTGCCGGAGGTATAGAGCAGGTGCCAGACCTCGTGCTCGTCGCGGCACGGCATCTCGATCGTGCGGCCGGAGGCGCTGGCGAGTACCGCCTCGTATTCGGTCCAGCCACCCGGCACGTCGGCGCTCTCGTCGTCGGCCAGGTGCAGCACGGCGCGCAGCGGCAAGGCGTCGCTCAGCGCCGCGGCGGTGGCCAGGAAGCCGTCGCCGGCCACCAGGACTTCGGGAGCGCAGTCGCGCAGGATCGGCAGCAGTTCGGCAGCCGGCAGGCGCCAGTTCAGGCAGACCATCACCATGCCGGCCTTGGCGCAGCCGTACAGCATCTCGAAGTAGTCCGAGCTATTGTGGGCCAGCACGGCCACGCGCGTGCCCGGCGCCAGCCGCAGGTGTTCGGCGAGATACTCGGCAAAGCGGCTGGCCCGCTCGTCGAACTGCCGGTAGGTCACCGTGCGGCCGCTTTCCACGTCGACCAGCGCAATCTTGTCCGGGGTGTGGCGGGCGTTCTTGTGCAGCCAGTCGACTACGTACATGATCCGGAGCCTCCGCTCATAGGTGCGTCCTTGTTATCGCCTTTGTCTTTGTATCGGGTCTTGCCGCTGCGTGCCTGCCAGCCGTGCGCCGCCGTCCGGCGCGGCCGCTCACGACGCCACTTCGTGTTCCGAGCGATCCCCGCGCAGGCGGCCGACGATGCCCTGCGGGAAGTAATACACGCTCAGGATGAACAACAGCCCGAGCCACAGCAGCCAGCGGTCCGGATGCAGCAGGCCGGACAGCAGCGGGACTGCCGCGGTGGCGTCGCTGGCCAGCTTCATCACGTCCTGCAGATAGGTCTGCGCCACCAGGAACAGCGTGGTGCCGATGATCGCGCCATAGAGCGTGCCCATCCCGCCGATCACCACGATCAGCAGGATATCGACCATGATCTCGAACGACAGTGAGGTGTCGGGCCCGTTGTAGCGCAGCCAGAGTGCCATCAGCACACCGGCCAGCGTGGCGAAGGCGGCCGACAGCACGGTGGAAACGGTGCGGTAGACGACGGTGCGGTAACCGATGGCTTCGGCCCGGAAATCGTTTTCGCGGATCGCCTGCAGCACGCGGCCGAAGGGCGAATTGACCACGCGCAGAAGAAGCAGGAACAACACCAGCGCGCTGGCGAATACGAAGTAGTAGGAGAACAGCTTGCCGTTGAGCGGCACGCCGAACCACTCGGCATCGCCCAGCGTGAAGCCCGGGGTGAAGACCTCCGGCACCTTGAAGGTGATGCCGTCCTCGCCGCCGGTCCATTCCGACAGCTGCGACACCAGCGTGGCGAAGGCCGTTGCCACCGCCAGCGTGATCATGGCGAAGAAAATGGCCCTGACCCGCAGCGAGAACAGTCCGATCAGGAAGGCCAGCGCCATCGAGACCAGCAGCGCGCCGACGGTGCCAAGCGCGAGCGCGCCCCATCCCGGATCGAGCCGCGACATGGCGATCGCCACGCCGTAGCCGCCGATGCCGAAGAACATGGTGTGCGCGAAGGAGACGATGCCGGTATAGCCGAGCAGCAGGTCGTAGCTTGCCACCAGCACCACGAAGATGCAGATCTTGGCCGCCATATTGAGCGCGCGCGCGCCGGGAAACAGGAACGGCGCGCAGGCCAGCGCCAGCAGCATCGCCAGCAGGATGGCGGTCAGCACGCGGCTTCGTGGCAGGTCGCCGGAAAGCAGTCGGATCATGGTTTTCCCCTGCGCTCAGCGCTTGGCTACCGGGTACAGGCCCTGCGGACGCCACAGCAGGATCATGACCATCAGCAGGATGTTCGAGAACAGCGCCAGCTTCGGAAACAGGAAGCCGGTGTAATTTGCCATCAGGCCCACCAGCAAGGCGCCGACAAAGCAGCCGGTGGTGGAGCCGAGGCCGCCGATGATGATGACGATGAAGATCAGCACATTGACCTGGGCGCCAATCGCCGCCGTGATGTTCTGCTGGTACAGGCCCCACAGCACGCCGCCCATGCCGGCCAGCCCTGCCCCCACCACGAACACGCCGATAAACAGCCGCCGGATGCGGTAGCCCAGCGATTCCACCATCTCGCGGTTCTCCACGCCAGCGCGAATCAGGAGGCCGATGCGGGTGCGGTTGAGCACCAGCACCATGGAGACAAAGATCACCAGCCCCAGCACCACGGCGATCAGCCGGTATTTCTCGATGGCGGCATCGCCCAGCAGCACCGCGCCGCGGAACGTGGTGGGTACCTGCAGCGCAATGGTCTCCGCGCCCCAGATCGCCTTGATCAGCTGTTCGGCCACGATCATGCCGCCCATGGTGATCAGGATCTGCTTCAGGTGCTGGCCATAGACCGGGCGCACCACGATGCGCTCGAACAGGAAGCCGATCGCGCCGGCCGCCACCATCGCCGCCAGGATGGCGAGGCCGAACACCGCCAGGTTGAGCGCCAGGCTGTCGGCCTCCACCCAGGCGCCCAGCGGCAGCAGCACCGACGCCGCCACATAGGCGCCCAGCGCGATAAAGGCGCCGTGGCCGAAGTTGAGCACGTCCATCAGGCCGAACACCAGCGTCAGGCCGGACGACACCACGAAGACGATCATGCCCATGGCAAGGCCGGCGATGGTCAGGGTCAGCCAGGTCGAGCCGCTGCCGATCAGCGGAAAGGCCAGCAGCATCAGCAACGGTGCCAGCGCCAGCGGCGTCCAGTCGAGCCGGACCTTGGGCAGGTCGGCGGGCGCCGCCGGGGTGGTGGGTAAGGAGCTTGTACTCGCCATTGTCTCGGTCCTGACGATGTCTTGTTTGATTGCGTGAAGGCCGTAACGGCCCGCCACATCGGCAGCATTTGCCACCGCGCTTCATGCTTCGATGGTGTGCTCCGCCTCCCGCTCGCGAGAGAAGGGAGCACACCGGCAGGATCGCTTCCCTACTGATGCGCCGCCAGCGACAAACCCAGCAGCTTCTGCTGCAGCGCCTCGTCGTCCGCCAGCTCCGCCATGCTTCCCGTATGCACCACGCGCCCGTCGTCCATCACGGCGACCGTGTCCCCCACCGAGCGGGCCATATGGAAGTTCTGCTCCACCAGCAGGATCGACACCTCGGTCTGCTTGAGCTCGCGAAAGACGGTGATCATGTTCTGGATGATGGCCGGCGCCAGCCCCTTGGTTGGCTCGTCGACGATCAGCAGCTTGCGCGGCTCGATGATGGCCCGCGCCACCGACAGCATCTGCTTCTGCCCGCCGGAGAGCACGCCGGCGCGCTGGTGCCAGAAGATCTTCAGCGCGGGAAACATGCGGAACACCCAGTCCAGCCGCTGCCCGTCGATGGCCCCGCTGCGTGCGGCCAGGCGCATGTTCTCGGCCACGGTCAGCTCGGCGAACACGCTCATGTTTTCCGGCACATAGGCAATGCCGGACTGCGCGATGGCGGGCGTACCGCGGCGCGTGATGTCGGCGCCGTCGAACTGGATCCGCCCTTCGCCCGCCTGCCAGAGATTCATGATGGTGCGCAGCGTGGTGGTCTTGCCGGCGCCATTGCGTCCCAGCAGCATGGTCACGCCGCCGCGCGGCACCGCAAAGCTCACGCCATGCAGGATGTGATACGGCCCGATATGCGTCTGCACGCCTTCCAGGCGCAGGATGGGCGCTGCCGCTGCATCAGCCATGTCCGTTCCCCTGCGCACCGTCGTCGTCGATGCCAATGCCGAGATAAGCCTGCTGCACGATCGGCGAGGCAATCACCTCGGCCGGGTCGCCGTCGGCCATCAGGTTGCCGTTATGCAGCACGATGATGCGGTCGGCCAGCGAACGCACCACATCCATCTTGTGTTCCACCAGCAGCACCGTCTTGCTCCTGTCTTGCTTGATCTCCTGGATCAGGTCCAGGATCACCGGCACCTCGTCCACGCTCATGCCGGCGGTAGGCTCGTCGAACATGAAGATGCGCGGCTGCAGCGCCAGCAGGATGCCCACCTCCAGCTTGCGCTGGTCGCCATGCGGCAGCGAGGCCACGGGCAGGTGGCGCTTGTCGGCCATGGCCACGCGCTCGAGGCAGCTCTCGGCCTGCGCGCGGACCGCACGGTTGCCGCTCCACACGGACCAGAGATCCAGGCCGATGCGCCGGCGCGCCTGCACCGCCAGCCGCACGTTCTCGAACACCGAGAGATTGGGGAACAGGCTGGTCAGCTGGAAGGCCCGGCCAATGCCGCGCAGCGCCTTGTGCGGTACCGGCAGCCGCGTCACGTCCTCGCCGCCCAGCAGGATCTGCCCGGCAGTGGGCGGCAACTGGCCCGAGATCAGGTTGAAGTAGGTGGTCTTGCCGGCCCCGTTGGGGCCGACGATGCAGGTCAGCTCGCCCGGGCGGAACGCGCATGACACGGCATTGACCGCCACGTGGCCGCCAAAGCGGATGGTCAGGCCGCGCGTCTCGAGCGCGGGCGGCTCCGCCACCGCCTGCCGCAGCGCTGCCGTCGTATCGATGGAAGAAGCGCCCACGGTCGTCACCGCCTGTTACGGATCGGCACGCTCATTTCTTCCGGCTTGATCTCGCGGACCAGCTCGGGTACGCCCCAGGCGAATGCAGGATCGACCTTGATCTTGAAGTGGTACATCGACTGCATGGCCTGGTGGTCTTCCTTGCGGAACGTCATCTTGCCCTTGGGCGTCTCGAACGACATGCCCTCCATCGCGCCGATCAGCTTCTCGGTATTGGTGTCGCCATTGGTCTTCTTGAGCGCCTCGACCAGCGCGATGCCGGCCGACATGCCGCCCGCGGTGAAGAAATCGGGCGGCGACTTGAACTTGCTGTAGTGGTTGGACACCAGCCACTCGTTGGCCTTGTTCTTGGGAATGCCGAAGTAGTAGTACGTCGCGCCTTCCATGCCGGGGAAATTCTTGTAGCTGGTCATGGCGGGCAGGATATTGCCGCCGGTGGCGATCTCGATGCCATAGCGCTTGGGATCGAGATCGGCAATCTTGAAGGGGTTGCCGGCGCCGGCCCAGA
This sequence comes from Cupriavidus basilensis, assembly GCF_029335485.1. Taxonomy (GTDB): domain Bacteria; phylum Pseudomonadota; class Gammaproteobacteria; order Burkholderiales; family Burkholderiaceae; genus Cupriavidus; species Cupriavidus basilensis_E. The sequence continues at coordinate 27,707 of NZ_JARJLM010000075.1, read as the reverse complement.
TGATGAAGATGATCTTGCGGCCCGGCTTGTCCTTGAGCGAATCGAACAGGCGCTGCGCCCCCGCGGTGAAGTCCGTGGTACTGGTGGGCAGGTACTCCTCGTGCACGATCCTGGCGTTCTTGAGGGCGCCCTTGAAGGCCTTCACGCCGTCGCGGCCGAACGCGTAGTCCTGGGCCAGCGTGGCGATCTGCACGCCGGGCTTGTCGAGGGCCACCGCATTGGAAATGGCATCCTGCGACGAATTGCGGCCGGTACGGAAGATGTAGCGGTTCCACTTCTCGCCGGTGATCGAATCCGCCACGGCGGGCTCGACCAGCAGGATCTTCCTGTACTCCTCGGCCACCGGCAGCATCGCCAGCGCGGTACCGGACGACGTCGGTCCAACGGCAATGTCGGCGCGATCGTCGCTGTAGGCCGCGGCGAGCTGCGCCTTGGCGACGTCGGGCTTGCCCTGGGTGTCCTTCTCGAGCACCACCAGCTTGTTGCCATTGACCGCCATGGTGCCGTTGGTGGCGTATTCCAGGCCCATCATCAGCCCCGTCTGGGTCTGCTTGGCGTAGGCTTCCAGCGCCCCGGTCTTGTCGTAGACGTGGGCAATGCGGATATCCCTGGCCACGGCGCTGCCTGCGGCCAGCAGGCCGGCCAGTGCGAGCATGCCGGCGGCTTGGTGCTTGAGTTGCATTCCAGTCTCCTCTTTGGGTTTCTCTTATTGTTGCAGGTAGAGATGCTGCTCCATGACTGCTGATTGCGGCCGCCGATCATGGACCGTGGCCGCCCTGCCGGTCCTTCAATCCGCCCCGGCGCCGCCCAGGAAACGGCGCATGCCGGCGGCGGCCTCGGCGCTCGTCACCTGCGCCACGAACGCCACGCGCTCGCGCTCGAGGCCTTGCGCCAGCGCCCCGGCATCCCAGCGCAGCAGCGCGCGCGTACTCGCCACGCTGCCAGGCACCTTGTCCTTCAGCCCGGCCGCCAGCGACAAGGCCATGGCTTCGGCCTCGCCGGAAGGCGCCAGATGCGTGATCATGCCCAGCGCGGCAGCCTGCCCCGCGGTCAGCGTCGTGTTCTCGAGCTGGATCGCGCGCGAGCGCGCGGCGCCGATCAACTGGGGCAGCATCGCGGTCCAGCCACCGTCCGGGCTGAAGCCCACCACGGTGTAGTACGGCGCGATGCGCGCCCCCTCTCCGAGCACCGTCATGTCGCAGGCCAGCGCCAGACCCAGCGCGCCGCCGGTCAGCCAGCCCTCCACCGCCGCGATCACCGGGCAGCGCAAGACCGCCAGCCGCAGGATGGCTTCGTTCAGCAAACCCAGCAGCCGCTGCGCATACTGTGCCAGCTCGGCACTTTGCGGCGGGAAGGCAGCGAAGGCGCCGACGTCGCCGCCGGTGGAAAACGAGCGGCCGGCATGGCCCAGCACCACGGCGCGCACTTCCGGATCTGCTTCCACGCGTTCAAGCGCGGCCAGCAGGGCTTCCAGCAATTCGGGCACAAGGCTGTTGTGGCGCTCGGCGCGGTTGAGCCGCAGCACTGCCGTGCTGCCGCTGCGTTCGACCACGACCAGCGCGCTCATCGTGCCTCCAGCCCGTGGGAAATCATGTCGAAGGCGGTGTCGACCACCTTGTCCATCGACGCCGGCCGCTTCCACAGCGCGTAGCGCATGCCGAGGAAATTGCTGATGCCGATCAGGCACCAGGCTCGCACTTCGGCATCGCCCGGCGAGATCTCGCCCTGTTCCTCGGCCTTGCCGAGGCGCCGGCTGTAGACATCGGCAAAGACCTGGAAATAGCTGCTGTAGATGGTCTGGTCCACCGAGTAGGAATCGAGCACGATGCGGTACAGGTTCTTGTGGCGCGAGACAAAGGACAGAAAGGCCTTGAGCCCCAGCCGCTCGGCCTCGATCTGCGTCTGCGCCTGTCCCACATGCTTGCGCAGGTGGGCGCGCACCAGTTCCAGCATGTGCTGCACCAGCGCGCGGAAGATGTCTTCCTTGTCCTTGAAGTAAAGGTAGAAGGTACCCATTGCCACCTCCGCTTCCTGCGTGATCTCGGAGATCGAAGCCACGTAGTAGCCCTTCTCGCCGAATACTTTTTCGGCGGCGCGCAGCAGCGCTTCGCGGGTCTTCTGGCCGCGCGCGGTCTTGGGCTGGCTGACGCCGGATTCGGTCTGGGACATCTGGGCTCCGCAAGGACGGGTCAGGCCGGTACTTCGGCATCACGCCGCGCTTTTGCAGCGCGGCAGCCGCGCTGTCCGGCCCGCCCCAAAACATGATAACTGATTCATGTTTCATGATATAAAGTTAGCAATCCCAATGTCAATACATCGCTTACCCGGAGCACAGCCCTGCTCCGGGGCAAGCCAACCCTCCGACTGGAACACCGCCATTGGATGCTTCGCATACGGCGCCCCGCAGCCCTAGCGGCGTGCCTGCCACCCCCGCCCCGGAATTCACCGTCCACGCCGCCAGCGGCGGCCTGCCGGGCTGGCGGGAGGCGGGCTGCGGACGGCCTTTGCTGCTGCTGCATGGATGGTCGCTATCCGGCGCCGCCTTCGATGCGCAGGGTGCGCTGGCGCGCAGCGGCTACCGCGTGATCGCACCGGATCACGCCGGGCATGGCCTGTCTGCTGCGCTGCCGCATGCTGGCCAGGCCACCGTGGCACGGCTGGCGGCCGATGCCGCGGCACTGATCGGGCACCTGCACTTGCCGGATGTGGTAGCGGTCGGCTGGTCAATGGGAGCGATGGTGGCCTGGGAGCTGATGCGCAGTCACTGCACCCTGCCGCTGGCTGCCGTAGGTGCCATCGACATGACGCCCCGGCTGGCGAGCGATGCGGATTGGCCCCACGGACTGCATGCGCACTACGACGCAGGCCAGGCGGCGCAAATGGCCGCGCGCGTGCGCCAGCACTGGCCCAAGCTGATCGAACCGGTGCGCGCTGGCTTGTGGTCCGCGGGCAACGAAGCCGATGCGGCGCAAGCCGGCCGCGTCGCCGCCATCATGCGGGAATGCGCTCCCGCTGCGCTCGCTTCGCTGTGGGAAGACATGGCACGCCAGGACTACCGCCCGGCATTGCGCCAGGCACGGCTGCCGTTATTTCACTTGTATGGGGAACGCAGCCGCCTGTACGCGCCGGCCGTGGGCCAGGCCACGCTGGCCCTGCAGCCGGCCGCGCGCCTCGCCACCATTGCCGGCACGGGCCACGCGCCGCATATGGAGCGGCCGGCGGCCTTCAATGCGGCGCTGCTGGCGATGCTGGACTGGATCGATTCGCTGCATTCGCCCGGCGCGCCGGCGGCTTGAACCCGGGCGCTCAGGACAGCAGCCGATAGGTCCACAGGCCCAGCACGGTCAGCAGCAGCGAACCGCCCAGGTGCAGCAACAGGTGTGCCGCCGCCCAGCCATAGTCTCCCGCCATCAGGTTGGCCACGACCTCGCTGGAAAACGTGGAAAAGGTGGTCAGGCCGCCAAGAAAACCGGTCACCGCCAGCAGGCGCCATTCGGGCGGCAAATCCACCCGCGCGCCGAAGAACCCCATCGCCACGCCGATCATGTAGCCGCCGGCCAGGTTGGCGGCCAGCGTGCCATAGGGCAACGCCGGGTTGACGGCATTCCACATGACCGAAAGCAACCAGCGCAGCCAGGCTCCCAGCGCGGCCCCGACCCCGACCGCGACAAACCCGAGCGGACCCATCAGCGTTGTGCTCCCGGTTCTCCCGGTTCTCCCGGTACTTCCGGTTCTTCCAATGCCGCCGGGGCTTCGAGCTCTGCGCCGCTGGCATTGAGCGAACGCACGCCCCAGCGCGCCAGTGCCGACTCGTCGGTTACCCGGGCATCGACCCAGCGTGCGCCCTCCGGCGTCTGCTCCTTCTTCCAGAACGGGGCCTCGGACTTGAGGTAATCCATGATGAATTCGCAGGCGGCGAATGCAGTGCCTCGATGAGCCGAGGCCACGGCCACCAGCACGATCTGGTCCAGCGGCAGCAGCGGCCCGACCCGATGCACGATGGTGACGCCAAGCAGTTCCCAGCGCTCCCGCGCCACGGTCTCGATCCGCGCCAGCGCCTTCTCGGTCATGCCGGGATAGTGCTCCAGTTCCATGGCGCTGACCGCGCTGCCATCGTTCACGTCGCGCACGGTGCCGACAAAGCTGGCTACCGCGCCCACCCCCGGCTGGCCCCGGCGCAATGCCGCCACCTCGGCGCCAAGGTCGAAATCCTCCTGCTGCACCCTGACGCTCATGTCAGCCTCCCGTCACGGGCGGGAAAAACGCCACTTCGCATCCTTCGGCCAGCATGCTGTCCGCGCTCGCCACCTCATGGTCCACGGCCATGCGCAGGGCCCGGCCCTCGGCCAGTACCTCGGCCCAGGCGCCACCGCGCGCGCCCAGCCACTGCCGCAGATCGCCAACGGTGGCTACCGCCGCAGGCACCTCGACACGCTCCTGCCCGAGGCCCAGCTGCTCGCGCACGCTGGCAAAAAAACGCAATTCGATGTTCATGGCGGTCTCTCTCCTCATGCCAGCAGGCCGTCGAAGGCGATGAACTGCACCGTGTCGCCGCGCGCGATCGGCTGGTTCGGCGGATTGTCGACCAGGCCATCGCCCCACACGGTAGAGGTCAGCACCCCGGAACTCTGGTTGGGGAACAGGTCGAGCCCGCCGGACAGGTTGATGCGCACGCGCAGGAATTCATTGCGGCGATCGCCCTTGGGCAGGTCGAAGTCGGCCCGCAGGGGCAGGCGGCGCGGCATGACATCCTGCACGCCTTGCAGCCGCAGGATGAAAGGCCGCACGAACAGCAGGAAGGTCACGAAGCTGGAGACGGGATTGCCCGGCAGGCCCAGGAACCAGGCCGGGGCCTGCCCGCCGCGCGCCACCTCGCCGAAGGCCAGCGGCTTGCCCGGCTTGATGGCGATCTGCCACAGGTTGAGCCGTCCCTCGGCCTCGACGGCCGGCTTGATATGGTCTTCCTCGCCAACCGAGACGCCGCCGGAGGTGATGATCAGGTCATGTCCGGCAGCGGCCCGGCGCAGGGTATCGCGCGTGGCGGCCAGGGTATCCGGCACGATGCCGAAATCGCTGACCTCGCAGCCCAGGTTTTCCAGCAGGCCGCGCAGCGTGAAACGGTTGGAGTTGTAGATCGCGCCCGGCTTGAGCGGTTCGCCCGGCATGGCCAGTTCGTCGCCGGTGAAGAACACCGCCACCTTGACGCGCCGCACAACGTCCAGCGCCGCCTGCCCCACCGAGGCCGCCAGCCCAAGCGCCTGCGGCGTCAGCCGCGTGCCGGCCGGCAGGATCGTGCTACCGGCGCGGATATCCTCCCCGGCACGCCGGATCCACTCGCCCGGCTGCGGCGCGTGATTGACGACGACATCATCGCCTTCCGCCACGCACTGCTCCTGCATCACCACCGCGTCGGCCCCCGGCGGGATCAGCCCGCCGGTAAAAATACGCGCCGCCGTGCCGGCCGCCAGCGCCGTGCCGACATGGCCGGCCGGAATACGCTGGGCTACCCGCAGGCGCGCGCCCGGCGCCGCCAGGTCGGCGCTGCATACGGCGTAGCCGTCCATCGAGGTGTTGTCGGCCGGCGGCACGTCCAGCGTGCTCGTCACCGGCAAGGCCAGCACCCGTCCGTTGGCATCCAGCGTGGCGATGCGCTCGGCCTCGGCGAGCGGGCTGGCGCCGGCCAACAGGGCTTCGAGGGCCTGGGCCATGGTCAGCATGGGAGGACGGGCGGGCGCGGCAGCTTGGGTCATGACGAAAACGGGTAAGTGAGACAGCGTGAGAGGGCAGAAGCCAGAGCCATGGTCACCGGCCTACCGCCCCGGGGTCCGGCGATCGGTCGCCCATGGAAAACGGCCCACGTACTGCCGCCGGTACATCCGGGGCAATGCGGGGGCCGTGCGCTTCGGCTCGGCAAGTCCGATTGTAGCGAGTTGCCACCGCACCGGCAGGAGCGCCGCCGGCGCGGCCAGGCTTAGAGGCCGGTGTGGCCGGCGATATAAGCCTTGATGCGGTCCGCGTCGGCCGGCATCACCTCGAAGCGCTGCGGCAGGCTTTCGATGCCCTCGAAGCTGGCCGGGCGCTCCGGCTCGTGGCCGAGCGCCTCGCGGATGGTGTCGGCGAACTTGGCCGGCAGCGCGGTCTCCAGCACCACCATCGGCACGCCGGGCGTGAGATGCTCGCGCGCGACCTTGATGCCATCGGCGGTATGGGTATCGATGGTGATGCCGTAGCGCCCGGAGAGGTCGCGGATGGTGGCCAGGCGGTCTGCGTGCGTGCTGCGGCCCGAGACAAAGCCGAAGGCGCGGATGCGCTCGAATTCCGGGGTGCCCGACAGGTCGAAACCGCCCTTGGTGTCCACATCCTCGCGGAACATCTTCGCCAGCTTGTCGCCATCGCGGCCCAGCAGGTCGAACACGAAGCGCTCGAAGTTCGACGCCTTCGAGATATCCATGCTCGGGCTGGAGGTGTGGTACGTCTCGGCCGACCTGCGCACGCGGTAGGTGCCGGTGCGGAAGAACTCGTCGAGCACGTCGTTCTCGTTGGTGGCAACCACCAGCTTGTCGATCGGCAGGCCCATCATGCGCGCGATATGGCCGGCGCAGACGTTGCCGAAATTGCCCGACGGCACGCAGAACGACACCTTCTGGCCCGGGCCATCGGTCGCCAGCAGCCAGCCCTTGAAGTAGTACACCACCTGGGCCACCACGCGTGCCCAGTTGATCGAGTTGACCGTGCCGATCTTCTGGCGGGCCTTGTAGCCGAGATCGTTGGAGACCGCCTTGACGATATCCTGGCAGTCGTCGAACACGCCTTCCACCGCCAGGTTGAAGATGTTCGGGTCCTGCAGGCTGAACATCTGCGCGGTCTGGAACGCGCTCATCTTGCGGTGCGGGCTCAGCATGAACACGCGGATGCCGCGCTTGCCGCGCATGGCGTACTCGGCAGCGCTGCCGGTGTCGCCGGAGGTGGCGCCCAGGATGTTCAGCTCCTGCCCGGCACGCGCCAGCGCGTACTCGAACAGGTTGCCGAGCAGTTGCATGGCCATGTCCTTGAAGGCCAGCGTGGGTCCATTGGACAGGCCCAGCAGCTGCAGCGGCGCGCCGCCCTCCTCGCCCAGCGTGCGCAGCGGCGTGATATCCGCCGTGTTGTCGCCGGGGCGGGCGTTGCAGTACACCTCGGGCGTGTAGGTCTTGCGCGTCAGCGCGCGCAGGTCCTCTGCCGGGATATCGTCGCAGAACTTCGACAGGACTTCGAAGGCGAGATCGGCGTACGACAGCTTGCGCCAGGCTTCCAGCTCGTCGGCCGTGACCTGCGGATACGCCTGCGGCAGGTACAGGCCGCCGTCCGGCGCCAGGCCGCCCAGCAGGATCTCGGAGAAGGTTTGCGGCACTTCATGGCCGCGCGTCGACAGGTATTTCATCGGTGCGTGTGTCTCTCGCCGGGCCGGCGCTCAGTTCAGTTCTTCCATGCGCAGGCGGGTAACCGCCGACAGCACGGTCGGCAGCGCCTCGATCTTGGCGATGGCGGCATTGATCTGCTTCTCGCGCGTGATATGCGAGAGCATGATGATGTCGGTCTGCGGCTCGCCTTCGCGCGATTCCTTCTGCAGCATGGCGTCGATGGAGATGCCGGCATCGGCCAGGATACGGGTGATGTCGGCCAGCACGCCGGCCTCGTCCGCCACGCGCATGCGCAGGTAGTACGAGCTGGTGACTTCCTCGATCGGCAGCACCGGCACGCTGGACAGTTCGTCCGGCTGGAAGGCCAGGTGCGGTACGCGATGCTCGGGGTCGGCAGTGTGCAGGCGGGTCACATCGACCAGGTCGGCGATGACGGCCGAAGCGGTCGGCTCGGCGCCCGCGCCCTTGCCGTAGTACAGCGTGGCGCCAACGGCGTCGCCCTGTACCAGCACGGCGTTCATGGCGCCTTCCACATTGGCGATCAGGCGCTTGGCCGGCACCAGCGTCGGGTGCACGCGCAGTTCGATGCCGTCCGCGCGGCGGCGCGTCAGGCCCAGCAGCTTGATGCGGTAGCCCAGCTCTTCGGCATAGCGGATATCCTCGGCCGACAGCTTGGTGATGCCTTCCACATAGGCCTTGTCGAACTGCACCGGCATGCCGAAGGCGATCGAGCTCATCAGCGTGACCTTGTGGGCAGCGTCGATGCCTTCGATGTCGAAGGTCGGGTCGGCCTCGGCATAGCCCAGTGCCTGCGCTTCCTTCAGCACGGTGCCGAAGTCCAGGCCCTTGTCGCGCATCTCCGACAGGATGAAGTTGGTGGTGCCATTGATGATGCCGGCGATCCATTCGATGCGGTTGGCGGTCAGGCCTTCGCGCAGCGCCTTGATGATGGGGATGCCGCCGGCCACGGCAGCCTCGAAGGCGACGATCACGCCCTTCTTGCGCGCGGCCTCGAAGATCTCGTTGCCATGCACGGCCAGCAGCGCCTTGTTGGCGGTGACCACATGCTTGCCGTTCTCGATCGCCTTGAGCACCAGTTCGCGGGCAATGCCGTAGCCGCCGATCAGCTCGATCACGATATCGATCTCGGGACGGGTGACCACTTCGTTGGCATCCGCCACCACCTCGACCTGCCCACCGGTCAGCTCGCGGGCGCGCTCGGTGTTGAGGTCGGCCACCATGGCAATCTCGATGCCGCGCCCGGCGCGGCGGCGGATTTCTTCCTGGTTGCGTTGCAGCACGTTGAACGTGCCGCTACCGACGGTACCGATGCCAAGCAGGCCTACTTTGATGGGATTCATGGACGATCTGACTCTGAGTTGCTGAAAAATGGATTGCGCCGCAAGCGTACCTGCTCAGGCCGCGAGGCCGTGGCGTTTGCGGTATGCCTCGAGGAAACGGCCGACGCGGCCAATGGCCTCGCGCAGGTCTTCCTCGTGCGGCAGGAATACGATACGGAAGTGGTCGGGCTTGCCCCAGTTGAAGCCGGTGCCCTGCACCAGCAGCACCTTGGACTCCTGCAGCAGTTCATAGATGAACTCCTGGTCGTCCTGGATCGGGTACATCGACAGGTCGAGCTTGGGAAACAGGTAAAGCGCGGCCTTGGGCTTCACGCAGGTGACACCCGGGATCTGCGTGATCAGTTCATGGGCTAGATCGCGCTGGCGGCGCAGGCGCCCGCCTTCGTTGACCAGGTCGTTGATGCTCTGGTAGCCGCCCAGCGCGGTCTGGATGGCCCACTGGGCGGGCACGTTGGCGCACAGGCGCATCGAGGACAGCATGTTCAGCCCCTCGATATAGTCCAGCGCGGGCCGCTTGTCGCCCGACACCACCATCCAGCCGGCGCGGTAGCCGCACGAGCGGTAGTTCTTGGACAGGCCGTTGAAGGTCACGGTCAGCACATCGGTGGACAGCGAAGCGATCGAGGTGTGGGTATGGCCGTCGTACAGCACCTTGTCGTAGATCTCGTCAGCGAAGATGATCAGGCCATGCTCGCGGGCGATCGCCACGATGGACTTGAGCAGTTCGTCGGAATACAGCGCCCCGGTGGGATTGTTCGGGTTGATGACGACGATGGCCTTGGTATTCGGCGTGATCTTGGCGCGGATATCGTCCAGGTCGGGCATCCACTCGTTGGCCTCGTCGCACACATAGTGCACCGGAGTCCCGCCCGACAGGCTCACCGCGGCGGTCCACAGCGGGTAGTCCGGCGCCGGCACCAGCACTTCGTCGCCACTGTTGAGCAGCGCGTTCATCGACATCACGATCAGCTCGGAGGCGCCGTTGCCGACGTAGATGTCGTCCAGGCCCACGCCCTCGATGTTCTTCTGCTGCGTATAGTGCATGATCGCCTTGCGCGCGGCGAAGATGCCCTTGGAGTCCGAGTAGCCCGCCGAGTTGGGCAGGTTGCGCATCATGTCCTGCTGGATCTCTTCCGGCGCGTCGAAGCCGAACACCGCCAGGTTGCCGATGTTCAGCTTGATGATCTTGTGGCCTTCCTCTTCCATCTGCTTGGCCTTTTCCAGCACCGGGCCGCGGATGTCATAGCAAACATTGTTGAGCTTGTTGGATTTCTGGATCGGTTTCACGGCGATGTCGGCAGGAGGCAAGCGCCGCCGTCTGGCGGCAGCTATCTAGGGAATCTGGGTGGAAAGGAGCGGCCCGGTGTGCGCATCCGCTGCGATGCAACGCAAAACGTGGCAGGCAGGGAGGCAAAAGCTATAATTTATCGGATTATGACAGACTTCGGCAGGGATTCTTGCATTGCAGCGTACAGCACCGGTACACCGGGGCTGCGGCAAGGCCACCCGGCCGGCCTGCCCCGAAATGCTATCAACCCGCCCTGTGCGGCCCGGCCGCGTCGCCGCGCGCCCGCCCACGGGCAGCGCCAGATAAGGTTCGCCCTTGAAACTCCACGCTGACCAGCCCAATGCCCTCAATACGGTGACCTCCTACGGCCCGGGTTATATCGAAATCAATATGGTGCGCTACACGGATTCCGTGCTGGTCATGCCCGAGGGCGACGTCCGGCCCTGGCCGGTGCGGCGCTTCGAAGACCTGGAGCCGGCCCATTTCGAGGGTCTGCTGGAGCACGCCCCGGAAGTCGTGCTGCTTGGCACCGGCAGCCGCCTGCGCTTCCCCCATCCGCGCCTGACCGCCGCCCTGTCGCGGCGGCATGTGGGCGTGGACGCCATGGACCTGCAGGCTGCCTGCCGCACCTACAATATCCTGATGGCGGAAGGCCGCAAGGTGGCGGCCATCCTCCTGCTCGAAGACCAGACCTGAGGCCCCTCCCCGCGTGCGGGGCCGCCGCCGCAAGTTAAGCCTGCGCCACGCTTGAAGTTTGGCGGGCCGCCCCCATCTGCCGCCACCATGGTGGCAGCACTCACGCCGCCGCCTCCCTTCCTGCCCCTCCCAGGAGCCATAAGAATGACTGTCAGTCTCAGCAAGGCCATACCCGACTTCAGCGCGCCCGCCACCGGCAGCACCTTCAGCGTTGCCGACCAGCGTGGCAAGACCGTGGTCCTGTACTTCTATCCCAAGGACAACACCCCGGGCTGCACCACCGAGGCGATGAACTTCCGTGACCAGCACGACGATTTCGTCAAGGCCGGCGCGGTGGTCTTCGGCATCTCCCGCGACAGCCTGAAATCGCACGAGAACTTCAAGGCCAAGCTGGAATTGCCGTTCGAGCTGATCTCCGATGGCGACGAAGCCGTCTGCGGCCTGTTCGATGTCATCAAGATGAAAAAAATGTATGGCAAGGAAGTGCGCGGCATCGAGCGCAGCACCTTCATCGTCGACGGCAAGGGCATCCTGCGCCACGCCATGCGTGGCATCAAGGTACCCAACCACGTCGACGAGGTGTTGCAGATCGTGCGCGCCCTCTGATCCGGAGGATTCGGGCAGCGGTGTTAATGCGCCGCAACAACAACTTTGCGGACCTGCCCGGCCAGCGATTGCCAAACGGAAATCGTTCGGATACATTGGCCTTTAATGAGTTCAGATTCCGGATGCCACGCTGCTTCATCGTCCCGGCCCAGGCGCCTCCTGCCACGGGCCGGTAGCGGACCTGCCGTGTCTCCGGTCCGCAAGAAAGCCGTCAAACCTGCTCCACAGGTCTGGCGGCTTTTTTGTTTGTACGCACAGGACACGATCGGCAATGTAGCGGCGCAGTGCGGCCGCGCCCGTGTCCTGCGCCGTTTTCCTGCCGTCTTCCCCCCCTGAAAGGAAAGCCAAGCATGCCGCTGCCGACCATGCCCGCCAAGCCTGCCCAATTGCTTGACCCGAGCGAATTCGCCCCGGCGACCAAGCTGACCAAGGCCAAATCAGCGTCGCAGGGTAAAAAACCCGTGCCGGCGCTGGAGCGTGTGGCCCTGCTGGAAACCGGAACTAGCACAATGGAAGACGCGCCGGCCGTGGTGGCCCGCGCCGGCGGTTCGACGCGAGCGCGCACCAAGGATGCGCCCCCGTCCGCACTGAAGTCCGTACCGCCGCTGAAGTCCGTACCGCCGGCCGCCGCCAAGCCGGCCGCTGGCACCACCAATCGCCGCATGCAGAAACACAGCGGTCCTGCCAAGCTGTTCGTGCTGGACACCAATGTGCTGATGCATGACCCGACCTCGCTGTTCCGCTTCGAAGAGCACGACGTCTATCTGCCGATGATGACGCTCGAGGAGCTGGACAACCACAAGAAGGGCATGAGCGAAGTCGCCCGCAACGCGCGCACCGTCAGCCGCACCCTGGATGCGCTGGTGGGCGGGACCGACGGCGTGCTCGACGAAGGCATGCCGCTGGCCAAGCTGGGCAACCGCGATGCGCAGGGCAAGCTGTTCCTGCAGACCAAGCTCAACGAGATCAAGCTGCCCGACGGCCTGCCCCAGGGCAAGGCCGACAACCAGATCCTGGGTGTGGTCAGCGCCTTGCAGCAACAGTTCCCGGAGCGCCAGGTCGTGCTGGTGTCGAAAGACATCAATATGCGCATCAAGGCGCGCGCCCTGGGCCTGCCCGCCGAGGACTACTTCAATGACCAGGTCCTCGAGGACAAGGACCTGCTCTACTCGGGCGTGATGATCCTGCCCAATGACTTCTGGGCCAAGCACGGCAAGGGGGTGGAGAGCTGGCAGGACCCCAAGTCCGGCGCGATGTTCTATCGTCTGACCGGTCCGCTGGTGCCATCCTTCCTGGTCAACCAGTTCGTCTACCTGGAGCCCAGCGACGGCAGCCTGCCGCTGTATGCCCAGGTCAAGGAAATCAACGGCAAGACCGCGTTGCTGCAAACGCTGAAGGACTACACGCACCACAAGAACAATGTGTGGAGCGTGACCGCCCGCAACCGCGAGCAGAACTTCGCGCTCAACCTGCTGATGCATCCGGAGGTCGACTTCGTCACGCTGCTGGGCCAGGCCGGTACCGGCAAGACGCTGCTGGCACTGGCCGCCGGCCTGGAGCAGGTACTCGACCAGAAGCTGTACAACGAGATCATCGTCACCCGCGCCACGGTGCCGGTCGGCGAGGATATCGGCTTCCTCCCAGGTACCGAGGAAGAAAAGATGCAGCCCTGGATGGGCGCCTTCGACGACAACCTGGAGGTCCTGCAGAAGAGCGACGACAGCGCCGGCGAATGGGGCCGCGCCGCCACCCAGGAACTGATCCGCTCGCGCATCAAGGTCAAGAGCATGAACTTCATGCGCGGACGCACCTTCGTCAACAAGTTCGTCATCATCGACGAGGCGCAGAACCTGACGCCGAAACAGATGAAGACGCTGGTGACGCGCGCCGGCCCCGGCACCAAGATCATTTGCCTGGGCAATATCGCGCAGATCGACACGCCTTACCTGACCGAAGGATCGTCCGGCCTCACTTACGTGGTCGACCGGTTCAAGGGCTGGAGCCACAGCGGCCATGTCACGCTGGCGCGCGGCGAACGTTCGCGCCTGGCCGACCATGCTGCCGATGTCCTTTAGACGCTGCACCAACCGGAACCGCCGGTGCCTCTGGCACCCGCCAAAGCCGATGTAGGACCACGACCGGCAGACTTGCCTGCCGGCGTGACCTAGCATCAAGGTATCCGGAGCGCCCGTCAGGTCGGCACCTCGCCGGCGCCTGGCGGGCGTTTTTTTGCTTGTCCGGCTCGTTGGATCGATGGAGGCATTGATGGACACCTACCTGCACCACTGCCTGGCTCGCGCCAGGACTTGCAGACCACTGCGCATGGCACTGGCCGGCAGCGTCGCCATTGCCGCGCTCTCCATGCTCTCGGGCCCGGCGCTTGCCGCCGACGAGATGGTGATCCGCACCATGGGCCCGATCAGCTATGTCTGCGGCGGCATCGCCGCCGATGAACAGCAGCAACTGGCAGCACAGCAAAAGAACTTCAACATGGGCGTGCTGTTCATCCAGGGCGAACGCGGCGAATACCTGGCCGATGTCTCGGTACGAATGACGCGCGAAGGCCACGAAGTCGCCAGTTTCAAGGCCGGCGGCCCCAAGTGCCTGATCAAGGCCCCGCAAGGCAGCTACAATATAGAAGCGACTTATAAGGGTCAGGTCAAGTCGATCACGGTGAGTACGGGCACATACAACGCGCAATTGCGTTGGTAAGTCCCCCAGGGGCGGCGGTTCCACCAGCCGCCCTTCTGCTGCCGCGGCACCTGACCGGGAATGGATCGAGAAGGATGCCACAGAGACAGATAGCCCATTCCGGAAGCCCCGCGCCGACCCCGGCCAATGCCTTCCACCGTGCCCGCCTGCCCATGCTCTGCACGGCTGCGCTGCTGCTCGCCGCCTGCGCCTCTACCCCGCCCGCACCACGCTATGGAGCCCAATCGCGGCCAGCGGGTACGCCGATGGCCGATCCCAGCAACGGCCTGGAAGAGGTCTCCATCCAGGCCATGTCGCTGGTCGGCACGCCCTATCGTTATGGCGGCAACACGCCCGACTCCGGCTTCGACTGCAGCGGCCTGGTACGCTACGTCGTACTGCGCGCGGCCAACGTCAACCTGCCGCGCACCACCGAAGCCATGGGAGAGCGCGGCGTTTCCCTGGAGCGCAGCCAGGTGGCTTCGGGCGACCTGGTCTTCTTCAACACCACCGGCCGCGCCAATTCGCATGTCGGCATCTATGTCGGACAGAATCGCTTTGTGCACGCGCCCTCCACCGGTGGCACGGTGCGGCTGGAAGACATGAGCAAGTCCTACTGGGCCTCGCGCTATAACGGCGCACGCCGCGTGGCAACGGGCGTCAGCCAGCCGCCGGTCTTCCCCTCGTCGCCGGCGCCCGCCCCTGTCGCCCCGCAGGCACCGGTGGACGACGATCCGATTGCCGCATTCGCCAACCGTTAGCCGCGCAGGCGGCCCCCCGAGCGGTATCGGGGGCGCAAATAGAAAGGCCAGCCGTGCGGCTGGCCTTTCTATTTCATTGCCGGGCCTGATGACAGGCAGGCCCGGATAAGCGGCATCAAAGCACGTGCAGACCGATCCACCATGCGACGGCCGCCATGAAGGCGGACGCAGGAATGGTCAGCACCCACGCCCAGACGATATTGCCGGCCACGCCCCAGCGCACCGCCGAGGCCCTCTGCACCGACCCCACGCCGACGATGGCGCCGGTGATGGTGTGGGTGGTCGACACCGGCACGCCGAGCGCCGACGCGATAAACAGCGTGATGGCGCCGCCGGTCTCCGCGCAGAAGCCACCTACCGGCTTGAGCTTGGTGATCTTCTGGCCCATGGTCCGCACGATGCGCCAGCCGCCGAACATGGTGCCCATGCCGATCGCCACATAGCAGCATACGATGACCCAGACCGGTGGCTCCGCGCCGCCCTGCGCCACATGCCCGCTGGCAATCAGCAACATCCAGATGATGCCGATGGTCTTCTGCGCATCGTTGCCGCCGTGGCCCAGGCTGTAGAGCGAGGCCGAGATCAGCTGCAGCCGGCGGAACCAGCGGTCCACCCGCGACGGCGGCGTGCGAAAGAAGGTCCAGCCCACGATCACCATCATCAACGATCCGAGCAGGAAGCCCAGCAACGGCGAAATCACGATGAAGGCCACGGTCTTGGCCAGGCCGCCACCCACCAGTGCGCTGGTACCGCCCTTGGCCACCGCGGCGCCGACCAGGCCGCCGATCAGCGCATGCGACGACGACGACGGAATGCCGTAGTACCAGGTGATCAGGTTCCAGGCGATGGCGCCGACCAGCGCGCCGAAGATGACGTGGTGATCGACGATATTGACGTCGATCGTGCCGGTGCCCACCGTGGCGGCCACCTTCAGGTGGAAGATAAAGATGGCCACCACATTGCACATGGCGGCCATGGCCACCGCGTGATGCGGCTTGAGCACGCCTGTCGACACCACCGTGGCAATCGAATTGGCGGCGTCGTGAAAGCCGTTCATGAAATCGAACAGCAAGGCTAGCGCCACCAGCAGGCCTATGACCCACAGGCTCATTTGTATTGTATGCATGCCGATGTGTGCCTCAGGCGTTTTCCAGGACGATGCCTTCGATGATGTTGGCGACGTCCTCGCACTTGTCGGTGATGGTTTCCAGTTGCTCGTAGATGGCCTTCAGCTTGATCAGGCGCTTGACGTCGGTCTCGTCGCGGAACAGCTTGGACATGGCCGCGCGCATCACGCGATCCGCCTCGGACTCGAGCTGGTCGATCTGCTGCGCCGTCTTGAGGATGGTGCTGGCATTGCTCATGTCCTCGAGCAGGCCGACCGCGATCTTGACCTGGTCGCAGCACTGCACGCAGATGGAAGCCAGCTTGCGCGCTTCGTCGGTCAAGCTGGTCACGTCGTACAGCGAAATGGTCTCGGCCACGTCTTCCATCAGGTCGAGGATGTCGTCCATGGTGGTGATGAGCTTGTGGATCTCATCGCGGTCCAGCGGCGTGATGAACGTCTTGTGCAGAAGGTCGATGGTGTCGTGCGTGATGCGGTCGGCTTTCTTTTCGGTTGCCTGTACGCGGCGCGCATGCGCCTCGGCATTGGGCAGGTCGTTGACCAGCACCTCCAGTTCGCGGGCGGCGGTCACCGCGCAATCTGCGTGCTGATTGAAGTATTCGAAGAACTTGCCCTCGGTGGGCATGAATCGGCCGAACATGGAATGTTCCTTGTCGAAGCGCGGGGGCGGCGCTGGTTGTTGCTGAATCAGGCTGATACGCATTGCATGACAGCCGCCCGGAGGCGGCTGTCATCAAAACGCAATATTTTACAGGTATGCGGAGGGAAATCGTGGCAGATTGAATCGCGGCGTGAACGAACTGTTCCCGCCGCCCTGCCCGGCTACCCGGCAAGCCGCGCCGGAGCTGGCTTCAGGTGTCGTTGTCGAAGAACGCCGGGCCGCCGCTGTAGTTGTCGAACTTGGTGAATTGGCCCAGGAAGGTCAGGCGCACGGTCCCGATCGGGCCGTTACGCTGCTTGCCGATAATGATTTCCGCCGAGCCTTTGTCCTGGGAATCCGGGTTATAGACTTCATCGCGGTAAATAAACAGGATCACGTCGGCATCCTGTTCGATAGCGCCGGATTCGCGCAGGTCGGACATCACCGGGCGCTTGTTCGGCCGCTGTTCCAGGCTTCGGTTCAGCTGGGACAGCGCAATCACCGGACAGTTGAGCTCCTTGGCCAGGCCCTTGAGCGAACGCGAGATTTCCGAAATTTCGGTAGCCCGGTTCTCCCCGCCGCCCGAACCCGACATCAGCTGCAGGTAGTCGATGATGATCAGGCCAAGCTGGCCGCACTGGCGAGCCAGGCGCCGCGAACGCGCCCGAAGCTCCATCGAGCTCAGCGCCGGGGTTTCATCGATAAACAGCTGGGCATCGTTCATGCGCTGGATGGCATGCGTGAGCCGTGGCCAGTCCTCATCGAGCAGACGGCCCGTACGCAGGCGGTGCTGGTCCAGGCGGCCCACCGAGCCCAGCATACGCATGGCCAGCTGCGTGCCGGCCATTTCCATCGAGAACACGGCCACGGGCAGGCCCTGCTCCACCGCCACGTGCTCGCCGATATTCAGCGAGAACGCGGTCTTACCCATCGAGGGGCGCCCTGCAACGATGACCAGGTCGCCCGCCTGCATGCCGCTGGTCATGCGGTCGAGGTCGATGAAGCCAGTGGGCACGCCGGTCACATCGGTGCTTGCGTCCCGGTGGTACAGCTCGTCGATACGCTCCACCACCTGCGTCAGCAGCGGCTGGATTTCCTGGAAACCCTTCTGCCCGCGCGAGCCCTCCTCGGCAATGGCGAATACCTTCGATTCCGCTTCGTCGAGCAGTTCCCGCACCTCGCGCCCCTTGGGGGCGAAAGCCGCACTGGCGATATCGTCGGCCGCGGTGACCAGCTTGCGCAACACCGAGCGCTCGCGCACGATCTCGGCATAGCGGCGGATATTGGCCGCGCTGGGCGTGTTTTGCGCCAGCGAGTTCAGATAAGCCAGCCCGCCCACTTCCTCCGCCTTGCCCGCGACCTGCAGCGTCTCGTAGACGGTGATGACGTCGGCAGGCTTGGTGGCGGCGATCAGCCGGGAGATGCTCTGGAAGATCATCCGGTGATCGAAGCGGTAGAAATCCGCTTCGGACAGGAAATCGGCGATACGATCCCAGGCGGCATTGTCCAGCAGCAAGCCACCCAGCACCGATTGCTCGGCCTCGATGGAATGCGGCGGTACCTTGAGATTGTCTAGTTGGGGGTCGGCCACGGGCGCGTTCATGGGGAGGGATTATAACGGTCGCCGCCAGCGAGCCGGCGGAGAATTCGCTGCCGCACGTCAGGGCATCCTGCGATGTGACGGCGGGACAACCGGCCTGTCGCAATGGCGCGAGCCGGTGTGCGGGCGGAGGCGGCACAGATAGCGCGCGTGGCATCGGCTTGACGCCGGAAAGCTGGAAAAGCCGGGCGCCGGCAAGCCAGGCGAAACCAGGGTCACGGCCAAACAAAAAGGCAGGAGCGATACGCTCCTGCCTTTTTGTTTGGCCAAGCTGACGTTTGCAACCGGTTCCTGCCTACCCGGAGGGTAAGCGGGAACCGCGGCAAGGTCGATGCTTAGACGTGCTCGCCCAGGACGGAAACCGTCACATCGACTACCACGTCGGTGTGCAGCGAAACGCTGACCGGATGGTCACCGACGATCTTCAGCGGGCCAACCGGCAGGCGCACTTGCGCCTTCTCAACCTTGAAGCCTTGGCCAGCCAGGGCTTCGGCGATGTCGGCGTTGGTCACCGAACCGAACAGGCGGCCGTCCACACCCGACTTCTGGGTGATTTGCACGGTCAGGCCGCTCAGCTTCTCGCCTTCGGCTTGTGCCGCGGCCAGCTTCTCGGCAGCTGCCTTTTCCAGTTCAGCGCGCTTGACTTCGAACTCGCTGATGGCGGTCTGGGTAGCGCGGCGGGCCTTCTTGTTCGGGATCAGGAAGTTACGGGCGTAGCCGTCCTTCACGCGAACGATGTCACCCAGGTTGCCCAGGTTGATGACTTTCTCAAGCAGGATAATTTGCATCGTGTTTTCTCCTTAGCGGACCTAGGGCCGATCAGTTCTTGTGCAGGTCGGTGTAAGGCATCAGCGCGAGGAAACGCGCGCGCTTGATAGCCGTATCGAGCTGACGCTGATAGTGCGCCTTGGTGCCGGTCAGGCGGGCCGGCGTGATCTTGCCGTTGTCGCCGATGAAATCCTTCAGGGTGTCCAGATCCTTGTAGTCGATCTGTTCCACGCCGGCCACGGTGAAGCGGCAGAAGCGCTTGCGCTTGAACAGCGGGTTTTGCTGTTGGAAGCGCTTCTTGTTCTTGTTGTCACGTTTGACGAATGCCATGATTCAATCCTTTTCGAATGCTTTACATCCAGTGATGTGAAAGACGAGAGCCTTGCTGTTGCGGTGCTTGCGGGCCAGGAATCCTTCGCAGTCGAGCATCGCGCCGAGCGGAGTACGCTCAAGCCGCTGGCCTATCTGACCGATTCCCATGGCGGCGATGGCGAACTCCACCTGCCTGGGCGTTTGCGCCTCGACCGTCTCGCCCGCGTACTGCAGGATGCAGTTGACGACGGGGACCCCGGCCGGGGTGTAACGCAAGGCATCGCGTTCCGCGAGGGTTGCGCAGAGCCTTAACTGGTTCAACGCACTCTCCCGCACCGATGCCCGCACTTGCCGCCGCGGCGATCAATGCCCACGGCAACCACAACAGTCCGCACTTAGGCGGCCTGGACTTCGCTGGTCTGTTGCGCGGCCTTGCGGGCTTCTTCGCGCTGCACTTCCTTCATCATCGGGGACGGTGCGGTTTCGGCCTTCTTGGTCTGAACGATGAGGTGGCGCAGCACCGCGTCGTTGAACTTGAACGCGTGTTCGAGTTCAGCCAGGGTTTCCTTGCCGCATTCGATGTTCAGGCAAACGTAGTGAGCCTTGGCCAGCTTCTGGATCATGTAGGCCATCTGACGGCGACCCCAGTCTTCCACGCGGTGGATCTGGCCGCTCTGGGACGTGACCAGCGTCTTGTAACGCTCGATCATGGCCGGAACTTGTTCGCTCTGGTCCGGATGGACGATAAATACGATTTCGTAATGACGCATTGACGCTCCTTTTGGATAAGCCGCCCGGGCGCCAAGTCCGGTGCAGCAAGGTTGGATAGCCTTAAAGTATAGCGTGCTTTTGACGAAGCTGGCAAGCGCCCTAGTTCCCGGCGAATACCGCCTGCAGCGCGGCCGGATCCCTTGCCAGCGCCGGTGTTGCGGCCAGCGCCAGCATCAGGAGCACACGGGCCTTGTAGGGATTGAGATCCCCCGCTGACACGAAGATGCCCGATGATGGGCGAGGAAGAGCAGGAATCGCCACGTGCCCTGCCCCGGTCCGCGAACTACGCACCACGGCCACCCCTGCCGCTGCCGCGTCGGCAAGCGCTTCAGTCAGCGACTGATGGATCGACCCGTTGCCGGCGGCCGCCACCACCAAGCCTGACACGCCAGCCCGCGCCAGGGCATCCACCACCACCCGTCCGGGCTCGGCGTAGCTGGTGACGATTTCAACCTGAGGCCACACAGACGGCAGCGGCAGCGCCTGGGCCGGCAATCCTTGCGGGATCCGTGCAAACCGCACCAGGTCATCCTGCACATACCCGACCGGCCCCGCCAGCGGCGACGCAAAGGCATTCACCGCTGCCGTATGCCCCTTCACTGCGTCGCGTCCGGCATGGATCTCCTGGTTGATCACCAGCAACACCCCCTTGCCCGCCGCATCCGCATGACCGGCCACCCGTACCGCATCCAGCAGGTTCAGGGGGCCATCGGCCGACAATGAAGTCGAGGGCCGCATGGCGGCTGTCAGCACCACGGGGACCGTACCCACGCACGCCAGGTGCAGCAGCATCGCGGTCTCCTCCAGCGTGTCGGTGCCATGCGTAATCACAATACCGGCCACATCGGGCTGCACGGACCAGAACGCAACGCGCTCGACCAGCCTGGACCACAGCGCGAACGACATATCCTTGCTATCAATCTGCGCCACCTGCTCGGCCTCGATCCGGGCCACGGCGGCCAACGCCGGCACGGCATCGAGCAACGCCGTAACCGGCACAGTGGCAGCCTGGTACTTCGCACTGCTGGCGGGATTCGACGAAGAACCGGCAATGGTACCGCCGGTAGCGAGCACGACGACGCGAGGCAGGAGAGACATGGATGGAAAGGCTCAAGAGCCTGAAGCGTTGATGGAGGGCGGCAAAAGCGACTTCGGATGTCGCGGATTGTAACTCCCCGCCATCCACGCACGCCGGCCACGACCCACAGGCCGCACGCCTGTCGATGAGCGAACTCCCAAAATTCCCCTTGCACTTCACTCGATACTGTATAAAATCACAGCATACTGTTTAAACATACAGTGCTTTCAATCATCGGCGACCATGGCGACCCTGACACCGCGACAGCAGCAGATTTTCGACCTGATTCGCAGCACCCTGCAGCACACCGGCTTTCCCCCCACACGCGCTGAAATCGCCGCCAAGTTCGGCTTTTCCTCGCCGAATGCTGCCGAGGAGCATTTGCGGGCCCTGGCCCGCAAAGGGGTGATCGAACTGACCCCCGGCGCCTCGCGCGGCATCCGGCTCAAGGTTTCGCGCAGCGACTCCGAAGCATCCGACCAGTTTTCACTGCCGTTGGCCGGCGTCATGCAGCTGACTCTGCCTCTGGTCGGGCGAGTCGCGGCAGGCAGCCCGATCCTCGCTGCCGAGCACATCGACCGCCAATATCAGGTCGACGCCTCGGTGTTCGAAGTGCAACCCGACTACCTGCTCCGGGTACGGGGCCTCAGCATGCGCGACGCCGGCATCCTGGATGGCGACCTGCTGGCGGTCAAGCGGGCCAGCGAAGCCGCGAACGGCAAGATCGTCGTAGCGCGGCTGGGTGACGATGTCACCGTCAAGCGCCTGAATCGGCGCGGCGACTCGATCGAGCTGATTGCCGAGAATCCGGACTTCCCGAGCATCATCGTGCAACCGGGCCGCGAAGAGTTTTCCCTGGAAGGCATCGCCGTCGGCCTGATCCGCCCCAGCGCCTTCTAACCCGTGCGGCTGAGGCGGGCTAGCCCGTGTCACGCCGACACCCGATTGTGCCAACGCCGCCCGCTCCGCGGGCACCGCTAATTGTTGTTGCAAGCCACCAGGTGTAGCCATGCTGCCAGCCAACCGCCTCTCCGCCCGCCGCCCCGTCAAGCCCGTGCCGTTCCGCCAGTCCAAAGGCGTACGCATCTACCAGGGCGCGCAGCGGCGCACCATGGTCGGCAGCATGGCCGCCATCTGCCGCATGCTCGAACTGGAGGAATCGACGAAGCTCTCCATATAGGGACTCGCCGTGAAGTGTTTGCATCTGATCTGGGTAGCGCCTTGATTGATCTAGAGCCCTTTGGACTCGAGCAGGACCGCTCAAGGAAATTTTTTGTGCAGAGTACTAGCCATCTGCCATTTGGTATTGTATGATCTTGTTCTTCGCTGTTCGGCACTCAGTTGAACAGCCAGTACGGTGGCTGTAGCTCAGTTGGTAGAGTCCAGGATTGTGATTCCTGTCGTCGTGGGTTCGAGTCCCATCAGCCACCCCAAGAATTTGCTTTACGAAACAGCGCCTTAGCAAAGGCGCTGTTTTTATTTGTGGCCACACAAAGTGGCGTCATGTTCCCACCATATTCCCACGGCGGGAATACTCGTCGTCGTCGCCCCCCCCCATCTCCACCCACGCCCTCAATCCAACAGCAGCGGCAACCTCGCGCGTGTCGATTGCCGCTCAAATTGTTCGGAACACTGTATATCCATACAGTTAACTCAACTATCAACGTTCCGCTTAGGGCGAGCTCTATACTGGATATCCATACAGTATCCTGCGAAGAGCCACCATGTTCACCTGCGATCCCGACACCGTCTTCCTGTACCGCCGCGCTGCCGACGCGGTCGCCGTGCCCTTCCCTTGCCAAAGGATCACCGTGGACGACCCGCTGCTGACGGTGGACACATGGAACCCCGAGGCAGAGGCAGCCGCGCAAGCCGCTGGCGCCATGCTGGTGCTGGCCGGCATCGATGCAGCGGCGATCATGGCGTTGCCCTGGCGGATCGATCGCCTTGAGCTCAATCACCGCGGCGCGTGGCTAAGCTTCTCGCTGGCTGACTCGATCCAATTCTTGGGCCCGCGCTCCGTCCGCCTGCGCACCCGCGGTAAGCGCCGCTATGCCACTCGTCAGGAAGCGACATGCACGCGTGACCTCCCCGGCGAACAGCATCTGCCTCGCAGCGCAGTTCCTGCCTGGTGACACGGCCGAGCTAGGCGTGGACTGCGACAGCGTATGCCGACGCAGCGCAAACAGCGGCGCAGTCAGTGACTATTTTGGCCGCCGAAGAGATCGACGAGACCGAAGAGACAATGGTCAACCTCGGTCTGGATGCCGGCGGCGGCCGTGTTTGGAGATGGCAAGCATCCGCCGCCTGGAGGGACTACTGGACACCACAGGTCTGGCACTATGGAAGCAGGATTTCGTGCACGCGTTGGCTGTGCCCACACTTGTAGGTGATGTAACAAGACACGCCGAAGACCAGGCGGAGAAGCTCGACGAACTGCTCGCGAGGTACGTCTCATGCGCGCGCAGCAACAACCAAGGTCGTATGCAGGAGCCACAGGCAGCGTGAACCTAGTCGTAGGTTTCCCAGAAAAAACCACGCTCGAGATCTCGCTCGAACTCGACGGTCCAGGACGTTCCGCTTTCAGCCGCGTAGTGCTGGCGGGCACCCGTGAGATTTGCCGCAACGGTCACCTGACGGGGAATGTGGCTTACACCTGCTTCAGGCGGGCCGCCATCGTCAAGGACAACCGTGAATTCTTCGCTGACCCGGCCATGCTTCCTGCATGCCGAGATGAAGGCCTGCTGCTCGTCCGCCGGTAGTTCTTCGAAGGCCTTTTCCATAGCATCTCCCAGACACTCGCTCGCTCCGGACATGACACCAAACCACTGCTACCAGGTTGACTGCTGCACCGTGACGCGCGAGATGAGGCTACAGCCCTGTCTGCGTGTTCTGGACGCAAGCCTTTGCGTAGGCAATCGCTTCGCGCATCGCCTCTTCCCTGCTACCGAATTGAGTTTTGATCTTGTGCCGCAGTCCAGGGATGAACTCGTTCGTATGATCGATCTTCCGCTCGAACAATACCGATGCTTGCCAGATCCCGGCTTGCGACTCCCAGACCGTGCAGTGGCAGTGGTAATCCCCTTCTTCGACGAAGACATGGCTCGACATGGCAACCCCTCAACGTATCGGATGGATCATGGAGTGAGCAGAAAGTCGCTAGCCACCAGCCTTCTTGTCACCCAAGCCAAACAGCCGCACAGTGTTCTGATGTCGTCGGAGAGCTACGAGCGCCAGGCACAGGCCCGCAATCGACAGACCCAAGGCCCAGCCGATAGTCCGCCGCATCTTCGCCGCCTGCTCGGCCTGATAACGAGCGTCCGCCGCTATGCGCACGGCCTCCCAAAACTCGGTTTCCTGGTTGTCTTCCTCGACTATCGCCATTTCCGCCTCCCTGCATGGATGTCGGAGAGCCATATGGAGGAAATCCTAGCATGAAGCACCTGACCACGCAGACCATCGACGGCGAGTCCCGCGCCATCGTCTCCACCTGCGGTCAATACCGATACCGGCTTTGGCGCGAGTGGGACGCCGTCCGGCTTACGCTGTGCTCCATCATGCTCAATCCGCCGACCGCCGACTACGAGGTCAACGCGATGTCGATAGGGATCACTTTGCAAAGCCTCAAGAAGGGACTTCGCCCATCCCTTGCGACAGGAATATCGGCAGGAAGGGCAAAGTGGACTGGATCGAGCGCAAGATAGATCCGTGGCCCGCTCGAAGCGGACCGGCGTGCCGCGCTGCTGTTCGTCGCCGAGCGCTGTCCGTCGGCGCCGATGGCAGCGCTGGCGGCGTTCAGGCGCCGTCGAGGAAAGGATTGCGTTGACCGATGCGCGTCCCCAGCGCATCGGGAGCCAGGCTCATGCTGGCAGGGTCTAGCGCCGGATCGGGGCTACGGGCCAGCGAGGGGTTGGCCGGTGCAGGCGCCATACCCTGCGGCATCGGTTGGCCGGCGTCTTGCGCATAGGGGTCGCGCGCGGCGGGCATCGCCCCCTGGCTGGGCGGCGCTGCCGCCGGCATCGCTTGCATTGGCTGGGGGGATTGCATCGGTTGAGTGGATTGCATCGGCTGGGTCGGCTGAATCGGCTGGGCCTGCTGCGCGAACAACGGGTAGGACGCGATCATCGCGCCAGCCATCAACAAGGATTTCGCCAGATGTTGCTTCATTCGTGTACCTCCTAAAACGCCAACAGGCATGGGAATAGCCACTGTAGCGCCGAGGCACCTGACATTCTGTTCGATTTTGCAACGGTCATTTACCAGCCTTGCCATCGACACCAAGGTGGGGTAACCGCGCGCGACCTCGATGGTCTGTGTCCATAGGACGCTGAGTAGCGCCGATATCGGCTACCAGAACACCGTCTGCGATCTTCAAGCGATCGTCCCTCAGTGTTGTACGATTTGCTGGACGGCGTGCAATAGTACGGGCCCTGAGAAAGAAAGCCGATTTAGGATGACTCGATGATTGCTCTCCCTGCGTCAGTTGAACCGCTGTTTATTCGGGCCGGATGGCATCCAGGAGTCGCATCCGCCGTCGTAGACGGCAATCATCATCCGGCCACAGATATGCTTCGGGAATTCGATGGTTTGACTGTAGGTTCTGATGGTGCCGGCGTGGAATGTGCCCGAATCGCTCTGAAGTTTCAGCCGATTGAAACGCTGGACGAGCAGATCATGGCGTGGGAGCGGACACTGCAAACCACGATGGTCGGATTTGCCGAAGGCGGGCTGGGCTACGAAGAATTCTATGCCGACGAGATGGGTCGCATCTTCGCCATCAACTGTATTGTCGATGGGGTTTACCTGTGTGGATTCAGTTTTGGCGATGCGGTCGAGCGATTGTTGCTCGGAAGGCGAGCAATGCCGCTTTTGTTGGAAGGACAGGAACGCGTGCCATTCTATGGCGAGGACCTACTGCGGGGAGATCCGGGCCTGTCAGTTTTTTTGTGTGCAGGGCAGGTAAAGGCTCACCGCCAATTCGAGCGGTGAGCCAGCATTATCTCAACGATGCGGATGGGTGAAGCGCTCTTCGTAGAGGATTGCAAACTGGTTCATGGCAGCCTTCCAGTCATGCGTTGAACTACCCCATTTCCCGGTGATGTTGCGCAGGGCCAGCCACAGCAGCTTGGTTGCCGCCTCGTCGCTGGGGAAGTGCCCGCGCGTCTTGATGATCTTGCGCAGTTGCGCATTGATGCTCTCAATGGCGTTTGTGGTGTAAATGATCTTGCGGATCGCCGGCGGGAACATAAAGAACGGGATCACTTGGTCCCAGGCGCGCCGCCAGGACGCAGCGATCGGTGCGTACCGCTTGCCCCACTCTCCTTGCTCGAAGGCCGCCAGCTCGGCCAGCGCAGCCTCCACATTGGGTGCGGTGTAGACGGGCTTGAGCGCGGCAGCCACGGCCCGGCGCTCCTTCCAACTGGCGTACTCCAGGCTGTTGCGGATCAGATGGACGATGCAGGTCTGCAGCGTCGTGTTCGGGAACACCGCGTTCAGGGCCTGCTCCATGCCTCTGAGCCCATCTGTGACGGCAATCAGGATGTCCTGTGTGCCGCGGGTCTTCAGGTCGTTGAACACCTTCATCCAGAACTTGGCGCCTTCGGTGGTCTCGATCCACAGGCCCAGGATGTCGCGTGTGCCGTCCGGCAGCACGCCCAAGGCTAGGTAGACGGCCTTGTTGCGCACTACGCCGTCTTCACGCATCTTGACCCGCAGCGCGTCGAAGAACACCACTGGGTACATCACCTCCAACGGGCGGGCCTGCCAGGCGGTGACCTCGTCCATGACCGCATCGGTCACCGAACTGATGAACTCGGGCGAGATCTCGGTACCGTATTGCTCGGCCAGAAACGCCTGGATCTCGCGCACGGTCATGCCACGGGCGTACATGGCGATGATCTTGTCGTCGAAGCCGGTGAAGCGCCGCTCGTGCTTGGGAATCAGGATCGGATCGAAGCTGCCGTCACGATCGCGCGGGATGTCCACCCGCAGCGGCCCGTCCTCGGTCAGGACGGTCTTGGCGCTCTTGCCGTTGCGCTGGTTGGCCGTGCCGGCCGGGCGCTCCGCGCCCGGCTGGTAGCCTAGGTGATGGCCTAGCTCGGCGCCTAGGGCCCGCTCGATCAAGGCCTTCTTGAACGCCATCGAGGCGTTCTGAACCGCCTCGGCTGTCATGGGGCCCTTAACGAAATGGGCGATCAGGTCTTCGGGAATGGCCGGCAGTTCACGGTCTGCGGCTTGGCTGGTCTTCGTCTTGCGTGGCATACATGCTCCTTGGCGACATGTTATGCCCTAAACACAAAATCTCTGACAGGCCCCGCGGTGGCCCCGGATTTGGGGTACTCGCTTCAAGCTGGAGCCACCGCGCCCACGACGAAACCCGTGCTGTTCATGATCGCGTGGTCATCTAAACTGGTAACGGCAGATGCCCGAATGGGCAAGCGAATTCGTCATTCAGGGGTCGTACCACGAGACCACCGTCATTCGCCGTGTAGTGGTGGTCGGCGCCGGTACCGGCAGATTCCAGCAGAACTGACGCGCCCACCACGAATCCGCAAAGCAACCAAGCCCGACACGCCAGCCTCCTGCAAGGATCGTTTTCTTTTGGTTACT
>NZ_JARJLM010000074.1 GCF_029335485.1 Cupriavidus basilensis | reverse complement strand
GTCCGGATTGCGTGCATCGGAAGTCTCCTCTTGTTGTGATCGTGGTTGCGCTTGCCTTCAATCCCGATGCGATGTTGTCGTTGTCTTGATGCCTCTCGCCCGCGCGCGGCAGGCGCCGTTCAGTTATCCACCACCGCCCAGGCCTCCATCGACTGGCCGCCGGCATCGTCGCCGGTCCACAGGATGACTTTGCCTGGCGTGCTGGCGTCGAGCGTACCGCCCACCGTCAAGGTGTCGTGGTCGAAGAGCGGC
The DNA here is from genome assembly GCF_029335485.1 of Cupriavidus basilensis. Lineage (GTDB taxonomy): Bacteria > Pseudomonadota > Gammaproteobacteria > Burkholderiales > Burkholderiaceae > Cupriavidus > Cupriavidus basilensis_E. Next base: position 15,141 of record NZ_JARJLM010000074.1, on the reverse strand, counting down.
GCGAGGCCGCGGAAGCCGAAGCGGCGTACCGTGGCGCCGGGCTTTTCACGCGCCAGGAGATCGAGCGTCAGTACGGCCTGCAGCGGGCCATGCACCACCAGGCCAGGGTAGCCTTCAACGTCGCGCACGTAGTCTTGATCGTAGTGGATGCGGTGGCCGTTGAAGGTGAGCGCGGAGAAGCGGAACAGCATCACCGGGCCGGCGCGCAGCTGGCGCTGGAATTGCGCCCGATGGGCCTGGCGGGGACGCGGCGGCAGCGGCTGGCCGGGTTCCGGCATGGCGCGGTAGACCAGGTCGTGGCGCTCGCTCAGCGCCACTTCGTCTCCGACCGTCAGCACGTGCTCCACGGTGACGAACCACAGCTCGCCGCTGCGTCCGCTCTTGTGCTCGACATTGCGCACGGTGGACGTGCGCGTGACGGTATCGCCCACCCGCAGCGGCTTGCGGAAATCCAGTTCGCCGCCGGCCCACATGCGGCGCGGCAGCGGCACCGGCGGCATAAAGCCGCCCAGGGCCGGATGGCCGTCATCGCCGAGTTCGCGCTGCGGCGCGCGCGGCAGGAAATAGAGCCAGTGCCACAGCGGCGGCAGCGGGCCGCGCAACAGTGCTTCTCCATCCAGGTCGAGGGTGGCGGCGAGCCCGATCACGGGTTCCGGGGAAAGGGTTTCGGTGCGGCTTTCGCTGCGGCCGATCCAGGTGCGCAGGGTTTCGAGCTGGGTCATGGCTGGCTGGCTGCGGGATGGTTTGCCAGCGCAAGCATGCGCCGGGCCTGTTCAATGACGGGACGGTCGACCATCTTTCCATCGACCTGCACCGCGTGGCTGCCGCCGGCGGTGGCGGCCAGCACGCGCTGCGCCCAGTCCAGTTGTTCGGCGGTGGGCAGGAAGCCGGCGCGTACCGCGGCGAGCTGGGCTGGGTGGATGCACAGCTTGGCGGCGAAGCCGAGCGCACGCGCGTGCGCCACGTCGCCGGCCAGCACGGCCTCGTCCTTGAGTGCGGTGGTGACGCCATCCACCGGTGGCGGCAGCCCGGCCACGCGCGACGCCAGCACGATGCGCGAGCGCGCCGTCAGCAGCGCTTCGCGGGTATGGGCGCAGCCCAGGTCCACGGCAAAATCCAGCGAGCCGAAGGCCAGCCGCGACACGCCCGGGGCAGACGCGACCGCGTCGATGCCGTGCAGGCCCCGCGCGCTTTCGACGATGGCCACGATGCGGCCCTGCGGATTGACCTGGGCCAGCGCCTGTGCGATCTCGCCGAGCGCGGCGGGGTCTTCGGCCTTGGGCACCAGCAGGCCGGCCAGCGGCGCGTCGGGCGGCAGCGCGCGCAGCCAGTCCATGTCCGCGGCAAAAGCCGGCGAGCTGGTGTCGTTGATGCGCACATGGGCCTGCGCTTGCGCGCCGCGTTCCAGCAGCCACGCGGCGATGGCCGTGCGCGCGGCCGGCTTGCGGTCAGGGTGCACGGCGTCCTCCAGGTCGAGGATCAGCGCGTCGGGCGCGGCGGCGGCGGCCTTGTCGAAGCGTTCGGGCCGGTCGCCCGGCACGAACAGGTAGGTGATGGCGGTGGACATGGAGCGGATCCCGTTATGGTTGGCCGTCATTGGCCCTCATTGGCCGACCGGCAGCCAGTCGTTGACGTCCGTCTGCTTTTCCAGGGCCCATACGCGGGCGATGATGGCGCGCATCTCCGCCTCGCCGGCGCCGCGGCGGAAGGCCCCCAGCTGCAGCGCCTTGGCTTCGAGTTCGGGGCGCGACAGCGTATTGCCGGGATCGCCCTTGGGCACGTCCACGCGGCCCGCAAGGGTGCGGCCGTCCGTGGTCGTTACGGTGACGCGGCCGATCCACTGGCGCGGATAGGCGGCATTGATCTCGTCGTCCAGCACCATCTCCACCTTGTCGCGGAAGGCAGCCACCTTGGCGTCCTGCAGTGCATGGTCCTCGAACTCGCCCAGGCCGGCGTGCGCATGCACCGCCACCAGGCCCAGCACGGTCCCCATCGAGAACTTGGCCTGGTGGATGGTCTTGGGATCGGTCACCGGGCCGAGCACGTCGATGGCGCCCTGGTGCACGTGCGCGGTCACGCTGGCGATCTGCCCGGCGCGGATTGTCTCGCGCAGCATCAGGTCCTTGAGCGCGTCCGCCGCCGGGTGCGTGTGACGGCAGGAGGCGAAGAACTTGAACGAAGTCTCGGCGGTGGCCCAGCGCTCGCCCAGGCGGTCGGTCAGGGCGGCCGGGTTGGCGTCGCTCGACATGCCCGCGGCCATGCCCTGCGGGCCTTCCAGGATGCGCTTTGCACCGGTGAAGCCGGCGCGCGCGATCCATGCGGACATCAGTCCGTCGGCGGCCGCCTTGGCGGTGTGCAGCTGCTTGGAGTCAGCCGCGTCGCGCAGGAATTCCCACAGGCCGGCGGCCTGGGTGCCGGCCGAGCCGAGCGCCTGGTTGATGCCCTCGCCGTCCATGCCATAAAGCTTGGCGACAGCCGCTGCTGCCGCCAGCGTGCCGACGGTGCCGGTGGTGTGGAATACGCGGTAGTGCGAGCGGCCCATGAATTCGCCGATGCGGATGCCGGCCTCGTAGCCGGCGATGGACGCCAGCAGTACGTCGGCGCCGCTCTTGCCCTCGGCCTGTGCGGCGGCGATGACGGCAGGAAACACCACGGCGGCCGGGTGCAGCACCGAGCCGTTATGCACGTCGTCCTGCTCGACCACGTGCGAGGACGCGCCGTTGATCAGCGCGGCAAAGTACGGCGAAGTGCGGCGGCGATCCACCAGCACCTCGGCGGGACCCTGCTGCGGGCCCATCGCGGCGGCGAACGCCTGCAGCTTGCGAACGGCCGGTGCGTCCTTGCCGGCGATGGCCGAAGCGATCCAGTCGAGGAACAGGTCCTTGGTGCGTTCCACCACCTCGGCGGGCACGTCGGCCAGCTTGAAGCGGGCCAGGAAGTCGCACAGCTGGCGGGTGGGGTAGGTGTGGTCAGTGGCTTGGCTCATGCCGGCTCCGGACGGTGTTCGGGGTTGTCTTGTGATCTTGCTGTTCCTGCCCTCCTCCGCTGCGCGGGAGAGGGGAGCCGGGCCCGCGCGAGCATGCACGCGGGCGCCATGGCTGGGTCCTGCGGCTCAAATCGTCTTGCTGCCTGCCATTCTGGCGATTTCCTCTGCGCCGTATCCCAGCTCCGCCAGGATGGCCGCGCTGTGCGCGCCCAGCGCCGGCACGTCGCCCATCACCGGTTCCACGCCCGACAGGTTGGCCGGCGGCAGCAGCGCGCCAATGGGGCCGCCAGGGCTGGCCACTTCGCGCCAGCGCCCGCGTGCCGCGAGTTGCGGGTGGTTCCACACGGCCTCGATATCGTTCATCGGCGCGTTGGCGATCTGCGCTTCGTCCAGCAGCGCTTCCACCTGCGCCACTGTCATCGGCGCGAAGCGGGCTTCGATCAGCGCGGTCAGCTCGGCACGATTTTTCACGCGGCCCGAGTTGGAGGAAAAGCGCGCGTCCTGCAGCAGCGCAGGCTGCCCCAGCACCTTCTGGCAGAAAGCCTGCCACTCGCGCTCGTTCTGCAGGCCGAAGATCACGCTGCCGCCGTCGCCGGTGCGATGCACGCCATAGGGCGCGATGGCCGGATGCGAAGCGCCAAAGCGCGCCGGCGCCGTGCCGCCGTAGTGGCCGAAGTACAGCGCGTAGTTCATCCACTCGGTGAGCGCCTCGAGCATGGTCACTTCCACGCGCAGGCCCTGGCCGGTGCGCCCGCGCTGCAGCAGCGCGGAGAGAATGCCGCTGTAGGCGTACATGCCGGCCGCGATGTCGGCGATGGAGATGCCGGCGCGCGACGGCTCGTCCGCGCTGCCCGTGATGCCGGTCAGGCCGGCGGCGGCCTGGATCAGCAGGTCATAGGCCTTCTTGTCGCGATAGGGGCCGGCGTCGCCGTAGCCGGAGATGTCGCACACGATGAGCTTGCCGTAGCGCGGGTGCAGGCTGGCGAAATCCAGCCCCATGCGCGCGGCGGCGCCGGGCGCCAGGTTCTGCACCAGCACGTCCGCATCGGCCAGCAGGCGGTGCAGCACGGCCTGCGCCTCGTCCTGCTTGAGATCGAGCGTCAGGCTCTCCTTGCCGCGGTTGAGCCAGACGAAGTGCGAGGCCTGGCCGTTGACGGTCTCATCGTAGCCGCGCGCGAAGTCGCCGGCGCCGGGGCGTTCCACCTTGACCACGCGCGCGCCGAGATCGGCCAGCTGGCGGGTGGCAAAGGGGGCGGCCACGGCATGTTCGAGGGAAACGACGCGAATGCCGTCGAGCGGGCGGATGCCCTGGTGCGAAGGAAGCATGTGCGCGGGCCTCAGAACGAACGCGGCAGCTCGAGCACGTGCTCGGCCACATACGACAGGATCAGGTTGGTGGAGATCGGCGCCACCTGGTACAGCCGCGTCTCGCGGAACTTGCGCTCGATATCGTATTCGGCGGCAAAGCCGAAGCCGCCGTGGGTCTGCAGGCAGACGTTGGCGGCTTCCCACGAAGCGTCGGCCGCCAGCAGCTTGGACATATTGGCTTCCTTGCCGCAGGGCTTGCCGGCATCGAACAGGGCCGCGGCCTTGTAGCGCATCAGGCTGGCCGCTTCCACGTTCACGTAGGCGCGCGCGATGGGGAACTGGATGCCCTGGTTCTGGCCGATCGGACGGTCGAACACGATGCGCTCGCGGGCGTAGGTGCTGGCGCGCTCGATGAACCAGTAGCCGTCGCCGATGCATTCGGCGGCAATCAGGATGCGCTCGGCGTTGAGGCCGTCGAGGATGTACTTGAGCCCCTTGCCTTCCTCGCCGATCAGGTTCTCGGCGGGAATCTCCAGGTTGTCGAAGAACAGCTCGTTGGTCTCGTGGTTGACCATATTGCGGATGGGGCGCACGGTCAGGCCCTTGCCGATGGCTTCGCGCAGGTCGACCACGAACACCGACAACCCTTCGGACTTGCGCTTGACCTGGTCCAGCGGCGTGGTGCGCGCCAGCAGCAGCATCAGGTCCGAGTGCTGCACGCGCGAGATCCACACCTTCTGGCCGTTGATGACGTAGCGGTCGCCCTTCTTCACGGCAGTGGTCTTGAGTTTGGTGGTGTCGGTGCCGGTAGTGGGCTCGGTCACGGCCATCGACTGCATGCGCAGCTCGCCCGAGGCGATGCCAGGCAGCCAGCGCTGCTTCTGCTCGGTCGAGCCGTGGCGCAGCAGGCAGCCCATCACATACATCTGGCCGTGGCAGGCGCCGGAGTTGCCGCCGTTGCGGTTGATCTCCTCCATGATGACCGAGGCCGCGGTCAGCGGCAGGCCCGAGCCGCCGTACTCCTCGGGGATCAGCGCGGACAGCCAGCCGGCCTTGGTCAGCGCCGTCACGAATTCCTCCGGGAAGGCGTTCTGCTCTTCCACGCGCTGCCAGTAGGCGGAATCGAAGCCGGCGCACAGTGCACGCACGGCTTCGCGGATATCGGGATACGGCTGGTCGTGCGATTGTTCTGCGAACATGAAAGGGGCCCCGTGGTAGACGATATGGATGTGATGGACGTGATGGGAATTAGCTGACGGCCATTATTCCCGAGGGCCTGCCGCACGGTAATTCGGATTTGCGAAAGAGCGGCTTAGCGCCCCCGGAAGCGCATGGGAGCGCCCCGGCGGCCGCGCCGCCCTGGCAGCCTTTTGGGCCGCCTTGCCCTCCCTTTGGGAAATCCGTATTGCATGCAGGCCACTTTGTCGCCACGCTTGCCCGAAAGACAACGCCGCGGGCCGTTCCCGGCCGGCGAGCTCATATTGGAGACGACAACCATGACAGGCACGAAGGCGCAGCGGCAAGGACGGCGGGCTGGCAGCGGGAACGCGGCGGGCACAGAAGGAAAGCCCGCGCCATGGCGCGGGATGGCGCTGGCCGCGCTGGGTGTGGCAGCCGCCCTCGCGCTTGCCCTGCCCGCGCGTGCCGCCGACCCTTACCCGGCCAGGCCGATCGCCATGGTGGTGCCATTCGCCGCGGGCGGCCCCACCGATGTGGTGGCACGCACCCTGGCCGCGGCCATGTCCAAAACCCTGGGCCAGAGCGTGGTGGTGGAAAACCGCCTCGGCGCGGGCGGCACGGTATCCGCCGCGTACGTGGCCAAGGCCGCGCCGGACGGCTACACCATCCTGATCCACCACAACGGCATGGCCACCGCGCCGGCGCTGTACAGCAAGCTGCCCTACAAGCCGCTGACGGACTTCACCTTCGTCGGCCAGGTGGCGGACGTGCCCATGACCCTGCTCGGCCGCCACGACCTGCCGGCCAGGACGCTGCCGGAGCTGATTGCCTACATCCGCCAGAACCAGGGCAAGGTCAATCTGGCCAATGCAGGGCTGGGCGCGGTCTCCCAGCTGTGCGGCATGCTGTTCCAGAAGGCCATCGGGGTGGACCTCACCGCCATCCCGTACCAGGGCACCGCCCCCGCGCTGACAGCGCTGATGGGCGGCCAGGTCGACATCCTGTGCGACCAGACCACCCAGACGCTGCCGCATATCAAGGCCGACAGGGTCAGGCTCTACGGCGTGACGACCACCGCGCGCATCAAGGCGTTGCCGGATACGCCCACGCTGGCGGAAAGCGGGCTCAAGGGCTTCGAGGTCAAGGTCTGGCACGGCATCTACGCACCGCGCGGCACGCCGCCGGCGATCATCGACCGCCTCAGCCTGGCCCTGCGCACCGCGCTGAAGGACCCGGCGGTGGCGGCCCGGCTGGCCGATCTGGGCGCGCAGATCGTGCCGGAAGACAAGCAGACGCCGGAAGGGCTGCGCACCTGGCTGCAGGCGGAGATCGAGAAATGGTCGCCGATCATCAAGGCGGCGGGGATCAAGGCGGATTGAGGATGGGGCGAGCTGCGGACCGCGGACACCCCGCTTACCAGTTCAGCATCGTGACGTTCCGCGGCGCCACGCGCGGATCGATGGCGGCATAGGGGCCGCAGGCGCCGCTGCCCCGGATATGCACGGAGACATCGGTGGCGCTTACCCGCGCGGCATTGATTGCGCAGATGGCTGCGGGTGCCGGTGACCAGCGGTGTGGAGCCGGTCACGGTGAGGCTCGTGCTGTCCACTCCGCGGTCATTGGCGAGCACCGCGGCAACGCCCTCGCCATGCGCGGCGAGGGCGCTGCCCGCGATCTTCATCCGGGCGCCTTCCAGCGCCTCCCAATGAGGCTGGGGAAATCTCCCAAGGCAGCTCGATATCCGTAATGCTGGCTGTCAGCCTCGAACATGTACCAAAAAGCGAACCGGCGGGAGGGGCCGGCATGCACCCATGTGTTCCATGTGGCGGCGGCGCCGGCCGAGCAGTAAGATGCAGTTCTCGTCGTTTTCCGGTTTTGCCGACGATGCCGGCTCGCCGCGGTTGCGGGCAGGATCGGTCTGTCCAGCCATTGCCCAAGGAGCACCTCGTGTTCGAACGCGTCAGGCAGGATTTTGCCGCGCTTACCACCCGCGCCGAGTTCCACTCGCTGCGCCTTGTCCGGCAGACCGGCGAGCATTGCATGATGCGGCGCAGCGTCGCCGAGCCGCCGTCCCTCACGCAGGACATGGGCGCCATGCTCAGCGTGCGCCTGGCCGGCGTGGAGGCCTATGCCGCCACCAGCGATCTCGGCGTGGCCGGGCTGCAGCGCGCCCTCGACAGCGCCGAAGCGCTGGCACGGCGGATCGCCGCGCACGGCCTGGTCGACATGCGCGGGCTGGCGCCGCCGCAAGGCCATGCCCGCTACGAATCACCGGGCCTGAACGGCCCGTTCCCGGGATTCGCCGAGCGCTTCGCGCTGCTGGCGGAGGTCTGCGCCAGCGTGCCGGCCGATTCCCGCCTGGCGAACTGGACCGCCTACCTGGATCACCAGCGCCACGAGCAGCTTTATCTCAACAGTGCCGGTGCGGAGCAATGGCAGGCGCTGCGCTTCGTCTACCCCGGCATCAGCGTGACCGCCTTCGACGGCAGCGACAGCCAGACCCGCAGTTTCGGCGGCTTCGGCAGCGGCCAGCAGGGCGGCGCTGAAGTCATCGGGCGCCTGGGCTTCGCCGGCGCCGCGGCGCGGGTAGCGGACGAGGCCTTGCAGTTGCTGCTGGCGCCCAATGCCCCAAGCGGCCCGACCGACCTGCTGCTGATGCCCGACCAGATGATGCTGCAGATCCACGAATCCATCGGCCACCCGCTGGAGCTGGATCGCATCCTCGGGGACGAGCGCAACTATGCGGGCACCAGCTTTATCGGCCTGGAGGACTTCGGCCGCTACCAGTACGGCTCGGACCTGCTCAATATCAGCTTCGACCCGGGCATTCCCGAGGAACTGGGCAGCTATGGCTGCGACGACGAGGGGCAGCCGGCGCGCAAGGAATTCCTGATCCGCGACGGTCTGCTGCTGCGCCCGCTCGGCGCGGCGCTGTCGCAGTGGCGCAGCGGATTGCCGGGCGTGGCCAACAGCCGCGCCAGCAGCTGGAACCGTGCGCCCATCGATCGCATGGCCAACCTCAATCTGGAACCGGGCGAGCGCACCATGGCGCAACTGATCGGCGGCATCGAGCGCGGCATCCTGATGTCGACCAACCGCTCGTGGTCGATCGACGATGCGCGCAACAAGTTCCAGTTCGGCTGCGAATGGGGCCGCCTGATCGAGAACGGCGAGCTGAAAGGCGTCGTCAAGAATCCGAACTATCGCGGCGTGTCCGCGAACTTCTGGCGCAGCTTGGCCGCCGTTGGCGATGCCAGTACCTTCGAGGTGCACGGCACGCCTTACTGCGGCAAGGGCGAGCCCAACCAGATAGTGCGCGTCGGCCATGCGTCGCCGGCCTGCGTGTTCCGGCAAGTGGAAGTGTTTGGAGGGGCCGCGTGATGGCGGATGCGGAATCGTTGTTCGCCGCGCTTGCCGCGGATGTGCGCGCCTCGCTGCGCGAGGGCGAAGACTTCACCCTGTGGTACAGCGCCGAGGCGTCGGAATTCATTCGCTACAACCGCGCTCGGGTGCGACAGGCGGGACAGGTGCGGCAAGCCTTTGGCCGCCTCACGCTGATTCGCGACGGCCGCCATGCGCGGATCGGCATCGCGCTGTGCGGCGAGCCGGCAAGCGACCGCCTGCGCCTGGCGGACGGCCTGCGGCAGTTGCGCGAGGCGATCGGGCAGTTGCAGCCCGACCCTTACCTGACGCTCGAGCGCGAACCCTGGCAGCGCAGGTTCGCCGACGGGACCGCGCCGCCGGACGGCACCGAAGTCCTGGCGCAGATAGAGGAGGCCGCGCGCGGCCACGATCTGGTCGGCATCTACGCCGCCGGCCCGCTGTACCGGGGCTTCGCCAACAGCTTCGGCGCCTTCGGCTGGCATGCCGCGCAGGCTTTCCATTTCGACTGGAGCCTGTTCCACGCCAATGGCCAGGCCGTGAAGGCCGACTACGCGGGCTCGCAGTGGGACCCAGCCGGGTTCGCCAGCCGCTTCGAGGCGGCACGCCGCCAACTGGAGCACCTGGGCAAGCCGCCGCGCATCCTGCCGCCCGGCGACTACCGCGCCTACCTGGCCCCGGCCGCGCTCGACGACGTGCTGGGCATGCTGGGCTGGGGCGGCTTTTCCGCGCGCGCGCTGGCGCACAAGGAGAGCCCGCTGCAGCGCCTGTACGACGGTGGCGCGCGCCTCAGCCCCCTGCTGGACCTGGATGAGCGGGCGAGCGGCGCGCTGGCCCCGGCCTTCGGCCCCGAAGGCATCCCGCGCAGCGATGCGGCACTGGTGCGCGCGGGCCGCGCCGCGGGCCGGCTGGTCTACCCGCGCAGTGCGCGCGAGTACGGCCTGGCCGCCAATTGCGCCGACGCCGGCGAAGGCCCGCAGGCCCTCGCCATGGGCGCCGGCACGCTGGCGCAGGACGATGTGCTGGCCGCGCTCGGCACGGGGCTCTACATCGGCAACCTCTGGTACCTGAACTGGTCCGACGCCCCGGCTGGCCGCATGACCGGCATGACCCGCTTCGCCACCTTCTGGGTGGAGGACGGCCGCATCCAGGCGCCGGTCGGCACCATGCGCTTCGACGACAGCATCTACAGCTTTCTGGGCGACCACCTGGAAGCGCTGACCAGCGAGCGGCAGTTGCGGGTGTCGAGCAGCACTTATGGCGAGCGGCAGACCGATTCCAGCTTGTTACCGGGGGCGCTGACAGGCAGGCTCATGCTGACGCTTTGAGCGCGGCCGTGCCCTTATGCGGCTGGAAGACGCTTTACTGTGATCGTCCGGCGCTTGGCATTGTCGGGCTACGAGGCAGTGAAGCCTGCCATGCAGGCTGGCCCCCCCCCGGCGCTGTCCAATCCGCATACGCGCATGTGGAAGGGCTGACTCACCATGGCCGGGTAAGTCGCTGACTCAGAATCTCTTCGAAGTCCTGGACTTGCCCACAGATGATGTGGATGTAGACGGTGTCCGCGGCGACCCTGTAAATGATTCGCTGCTGATGTGTCAGGTGTTGCCTGAAGTCAGCCGTGAAGCCTGCCAGCTCGTCGGGGCGTGCACCGGACGACGGGAACTCGGCGATGTAAGCAACCTTGTCTTGAATCTGCTTCTTGATGGCCTGCCAGGTTCCGTCCGCTTTGTATCTGACCAGATAGCGTCTAAGGTCGATCAAATCCTGCCTGGCGGAATCGAGAAAGACCACCTTCATGCGCCGTCTTCCTGGTCCAGCCGATCCAGTTCGGCAAAGACGTCTGCAGCCGTTGTCACCTTGCCCTCCGCGATCTCCTTCTCGCCAAGCGCCAGGATTTTCAATAGCGCGGTGGTTTGCCGCTGCGCTTCGTAGCTGGCGATGTCCTGCACGACGAGTTTAGCCTCGCCATTCTGGGTAATGATCAAGGGCTCGCGCGTTTCGCCGAGCTCAGTGACGATACGGGCCGCATCGCTTTTCAGAAAGCTGATTGGCTTGATGTTCGAGAGTTTCACGGTGGGTCCAAGTGGAAGTTACCGGATGACCGAATATAGTCTGAATTCGGTCTGGCGTCCACCTTGCGGAGTGTTGCCGCCCATGCGAGCTTGCGCTTTCCCTCAAACCGGCTCGCGCGCCGCTTCCGTCAAATACTGGATCAAGGTCTCGGCGAACTGCGGCAGCTCCCGCCCCGGCCGCCGCACCAGGCGCAGGTCGCGCTTGGCCCATTCGTCTTCCAGCGGGATGAAGCGCAGCACCTTGCGGCTGGCATAGCGGCGCGCGCAGCTGTTGGGCACGATGGCGATGCCGGCGCCGGCTTCCACCATGCGGCACACCGCGTCGAAGCTGCCGAGCTGGATGCGCAGGCTGATGCGCTTGCCCATGCCGCTGGCGATGCGGTCCAGGAAAGACTGGATGGCGCTGAACTGGTTGAGGCCGACAAAGCGGCAGGTATCCAGCAGGTCGGCGAAATGCAGGCGCGTGAACTGCGGCAGCGGGTGGTTGACCGGCGCGATCACGATCAATTCGTCGCTGCACAGCTGCATGACCTCCAGATCGTTGGTCGCCACTTCTCCGGCGACGATGCCGAGGTCGGCCGCGCCGGCGCCGATGGCCGAGACGATGGCCTGCGAGAGCTGCTCTTCCAGTTCGATATCGACATCCGGGTTCTCGGCCAGGAAGCGCGACAGCGCGGTGGCGAGGAAGGAGTTGGTGGCGGTGGTGTTGGCCAGCAGCCGCACCCGGCCCTTGACGCCCTTGGCGTAGGGCCGCAGGTCCGAATGCAGGCATTCCAGCTCGCGGAACACTTCCCGCGCATGGCGCAGCAGCGCGTCGCCGGCCGGCGTCAGGCGCACGCCCTTGACCTGGCGGATCAGCAACTGGGTCTGGAAGGCCTCTTCCAGCTGTTTGATGCGGGTGCTGGCGGCGGGCAGGGAGAGAAAGCTGCGCTCGGCGGCGCGGGTGAGGTTTTCGGTTTCGCCGACGTTGAGGAAGAGGCGCAGGTCGGTCAGGTCGTAATGCATGTGTTTCGCTGGGCCAAAGGCCTCTTTTGTGAATCGTGAATAGCAATGTCCCCGCCGTCAATTTATCGTATTCGGCGTGGCAATAGAACCAAAAAGGCCGGATCGCCCGTAATGCGCGGGCGAATACCGGATAGGTGCGGTGGGCGGCGCGGAATTCCCGGACCGCCGCCAGGCCAACCAGGAGGACGACCAATGACAGTTCGGCGCTACAGCGCACGCATGCTGGCGGCCGTGGCCGCCGTGCTGGGCATGACGACCCTGAGCCTCGGCGCCGCCGCCTACCCCGACAAGCCCGTGCGCCTCATCGTGCCCGCGGCGGCCGGCGGTACCACCGACATTGCCTCGCGCCTGGTCGGCAAGCGCCTGGGCGAGCTGCTGGGCCAGCCCGTGGTGGTGGAGAACCGGGCCGGCGCCGCCGGCATCGTCGGCGTGCAGGCGCTGCGCCAGGCCGCGCCCGACGGCTATACGCTGATGATGGGCAATATCGGCCCCAATGCCATCAATTACGCCCTGTACAAGCAGCTTCCCTACCGTCCCGAGGACTTCGCGCCGGTCACCATGGTGGTCTCGGTGCCCAATGTGCTGGTGGTGAACGCCAAGGTGCCCGCCCGCAATGTGGCCGAGCTGGTGGCGCTGGCCAGGTCCCAGCCCGGCAAGCTGTCGTTTGCTTCTTCCGGCACCGGGCAATCGGTGCACCTGTCCGGCGAGCTGTTCAGGAAGCGCACCGGCATCGACATCATCCATGTGCCCTACAAGGGCGCCGCGCCGGCCGTGGCCGACCTGGTCGCCGGCCAGGTGACCATGATGGTGGACAACCTGCCCAGCTCGCTGGCGCATATCCAGTCCGGCAAGCTGCGTGCGCTGGCCGTGACCAGCGCCGCGCGCGTGGCCGAATTGCCGGACGTGCCCACCATGAAGGAAGCCGGCCTCGACGATTTCCAGGTGACCGCGTGGTTCGGCCTGGTGGCGCCGGCCGGCACGCCGCCCGCCATCGTCGCGCGCCTGCAGAAGACCGTGGCCGGCATCCTGGCGGAGCCGGAGGTGAAGACCCGCCTGGCGGAACTCGGCGGCGTGCCGGGCGGCGACACGCCGGCGCATTTCGGCAAGTTCATCGACGCCGAGCGCGCGCGCTGGGCCAGGGTGGTCAAGGACACCGGCATTCCATTGCAGTGAAGTTCGCGCCGGCGGCACCATCGCCGGCCGGCAGCTCGCGCGCTGGCGCAAGGTCGTCAAGGCATCGGGTGCGCGGGTGGAGCGGGCAAGCCCGCACGCATTCTGGATTTGAGCATCCGGCCTGCTTGCCAGGCCGACCAACAAACGTGTAGACAGGAGCAAGAGCATGAGTGGAATGATGGCAGGCAAGGTCGCGCTGGTAACGGGCGCGGGTGGCGGCATCGGCCGTGGCGTAGCGCTGGAACTGGCCAAGGCGGGCGCGAAGGTTGTCGTCAACGACATCGGCGTGTCGCTCACCGGCGAGGGCGGCGATGCCGGTCCCGCACAGCGCGTGGTCGACGAGATCGTCGCTGCCGGCGGCATCGCGGTAGCCAATACCGACAGCGTATCGAGCTGGCAGGGCGCCAACGCCATCGTGCAATGCGCGCTCGATCACTTCGGCCGTATCGATGCCGTGGTCAACAACGCCGGCAACCTGCGCGACCGCATGTTCTTCAAGATGAACGAGGAAGAATGGCGCGCGGTGATCGACGTCCATCTCAATGGCACCTTCTTCGTCAGCCGCGCGGCGGCCAACCACTTCAAGGACCAGGAGAGCGGCGCCTACGTGCACATGACTTCCACCTCCGGCCTGATCGGCAACCTCGGGCAGGCCAATTACTCGGCCGCCAAGCTCGGCATCGCCGCGCTGTCGAAGTCGATCGCGCTCGACATGGCCCGCTTCAATGTGCGCTCGAACTGTATCGCGCCGTTTGCCTGGAGCCGCATGACCAGCTCGATTCCCTCCGAGACGCCGGAAGAAAAGGCACGCGTGGCCAAGCTGCAAAAGATGGAAGCCAACAAGGTGGCACCGATGGCGGCCTTCCTCGCCAGCGACGCGGCGCATGAAGTCAACGCGCAGATCTTTGCCGTGCGCGCCAACGAGATCATGCTGATGAGCCAGCCGCGCCCGGTACGCTCGGTGCACATGAGCGAAGGCTGGACGCCGGAATCCATCGCCGAGATCGCCATCCCTGCCATGCGCAACAGCTTCTTCAAGCTCGAGCGCTCGCCCGACGTGATCAACTGGGACCCGATCTGACGCCATGCCGCTCGACTACAACCGCATCAGGCACTGGGAATTCCCGGAGGTCAGGCAGACCTACGGCGAGAAGGATTCCATTCTCTACGCGCTCGGCCTCGGCCTGGGCGAGCAACCCACCGATCCGCGCCAGCTGCGCTACGTCTACGAGGCGCAGCTCAAGGCGTTCCCGACGCAGGCCGTCGTGCTGGCTTACCCGGGCTTCTGGATGCAGGACCCGGACAGCGGCATCGACTGGGTGCGCATCGTGCATGGCGAGCAGCGCCTGCGCCTGCACCGTCCGCTGCCTGCGGCCGGCACCGTGCGCGCCCGTGCCAGGGTGACCCATGTGATCGACAAGGGAGCGGACAAGGGCGCGCTGGTGATCGTGGAGCGCACACTGGTGGACGACGCCACCGGCGCCGAGCTGGCCACCGTGAACCACACCACCTTTTGCCGTGCCGATGGCGGCTTCGGCCAGGGCGACATCGCACCCGAGGCGCTGCCGGCAGCGCCGGCGCGCGCACCGGATGCGCTGCGCAGCCTGGCGATCCTGCCGCAGGCCGCGTTGCTGTACCGCCTCAATGCCGATCCCAATCCGCTGCACGCCGATCCCGAAGTGGCGCGCGCGGCCGGCTTCGACAAGCCCATCCTGCATGGGCTGTGCACCTACGGCGTGGCGGCGCGCGCGCTGGTCGACACCTATGCCGATGGCGACGGCGACCGCTTGCTCGAACTCGACGTGCGCTTCTCCCGGCCGGTATTCCCCGGCGAAACCCTCGAGGTGCGCATGTGGCGCGAAGGCGGTGGCCGCGTGCTGTTCGACGCCCGCGTGCCTGCGCGCGATGTCACCGTGCTCAGCAACGGCGTAGCGGAGTTCCATACATGACAACAACGATGAAGAGCGCGCTCGACGGCGTCCGCGTGCTGGACCTGTCGCGCATCCTGGCCGGCCCGTGGTGCGCGCAGAACCT
>NZ_JARJLM010000073.1 GCF_029335485.1 Cupriavidus basilensis | reverse complement strand
AGGCGTGCCGGCCATTCGCCCGCGCGCTCGGCCAGGCCAACCTGGCCCAGCACCCTGGCGGCCTCGGCCAGCCGCGCGCGCGGCAGCCCCAGCGCCACGTTGTCCAGCACGGTCTTCCATGGCAGCAGGCGCGCGTCCTGGAACATCACCCGCACCGCCTCCCGTTGCCTGCGGCCGGGTGCGTCGTCCAGCGTCACGGCGCCGCCGTCGCTGTCCTCCAGGCCAGCCACCAGCCGCAGCAAGGTGCTCTTGCCGCAGCCGCTGCGGCCCACGATGGCGAGGAACTCGCCGGGCGCGGCCTGCAGGTCGATACCGTGCAGCACCTCGCGCCCGCCGTACCGTTTCACTACCTGCTGCACGCGCAGCGCCAGGCCCTGGCCGGATTCGCTGGCCGGCACCTCGGCCAGCGCGGCCTGTTCGATCGGGTTGCTTTGCATTTCGTGTTCTCCTTGGAGCGCCGGCGTCAATGCGCCTGGTAGCCTGGGTGCCAGCGCAGCCAGAAGCGCTCCAGGCCGCGCGACAGCAAGTCAGCCAGCTTGCCCAGCAACGCATAGAGCAGGATGCCGACCAGCACCACGTCGGTCTGCAGGAACTCGCGCGCGTTCATCGTCATGTAGCCGATGCCCGATTGCGCCGAGATGGTCTCGGCCACGATCAGGATCACCCACATCAGGCCGAGCGAGAAACGTACCCCGACCAGGATGTTGGGCAGGGCGCCCGGCAGGATCACCTCGCGATAAAGGCGCCAGCCTGACAAGCCGTAGCTTTTCGCCATTTCGATCAGGCCGGGATCGACCGCGCGGATGCCGTGGTAGGTGTTCAGGTAGATCGGAAAGAACACGCCCAGCGAAACCAGGAACAGCTTGGCGGTCTCGTCGATGCCGAACCACAGGATCACCAGCGGAATCAGCGCCAGCGGCGGAATATTGCGCACCATCTGCAAGGTGCTGTCGAGCAGGGTCGCGGCCGGGCGGAAGGTGCCGGTGAGCAGCCCCAGCGCGAGCCCGAAGCCGCCGCCGATGGTGAAGCCCAGCACGGCGCGCCAGGTACTGACCCAGACGTGGCGCCACAGTTCGCCCGTCACAGCCAGGCCCCACGCGGCCTTCACCACGTCGAGCGGCGCCGGCAGGATGCGGCTCGACAGCCAGCCGAGCTGCGAAGCCAGCTGCCACGCCACCACCAGCAGCACGGGGACCACCCACGGGGCGGCCGGGCCAAGCGCCTGCCGGAGCCACTCGGCGCGGCGCGGCGCAAGCGTCAAGGGAGCGGACATGATGATCTCCTTCAGCCGTGCGCCGCGCGCGGCACGATGCCGGTCGCCATGACTTCCCCGAAGGGGCCTGACAGCGCCTTGCCCTGCAGCTTGTCGCGCAGCGGGCGCGGCAGCAGCGGGAACACCAGTTCGGCGAAGCGGTAGGCTTCCTCCAGGTGCGGGTAGCCGGACAGCACGAAGGTATCGATGCCCAGTTCGGCGTATTCTTCCATGCGCGCCGCCACGGTCCGCGGGTCCCCCACCAGCGCGGTGCCCGCGCCGCTGCGCACCAGGCCCACGCCGGCCCACAGGTTGGGGCTGATCTCCAGCTCCGCGCGGCTGCGCCCGCCGCCGCCGGCATGCAGCGCCGCCATGCGGCGCTGGCCTTCGGAATCCATCTTGCCGATCACCGCCTGCGCGCGCGCCACGGTGGCATCGTCGAGCTTGCTGATCAGCTGGCCGGCGGCCGCCCAGGCTTCATCGCCGGTGTCGCGCACGACCACGTGCAGGCGGATGCCGAACCT
>NZ_JARJLM010000735.1 GCF_029335485.1 Cupriavidus basilensis | reverse complement strand
CGGGCGAAGGAAGCGTTCCGGCGAGCGTTTGGTTCTGGCGCATATTGCTATGATAGCGGCCTCCGGAAGCCGTTCCCATCGGGCATCGCCCGGGCTTGCCGCACGCCGCCCTTGCGGGCGCGGCAAGCCGGTCCGCCAGCGGCTTTCCCAAACCCCTCAAGCCAGGTCCACGCCATGAGCCAGCTCACCCATTTCGATTCCGCCGGACAGGCCCATATGGTCGACGTCGGCGCCAAGGCGCATAGCCACCGCGTGGCCATCGCCACCGGCACCATCGCCATGCTGCCCGCCACCTTCGCGCTGGTGCGCGATGGCACCGCCAAAAAAGGCGACGTACTCGGCATCGCCAGGATCGCCGCCATCATGGCCACCAAGCGCACCGCCGACCTGATCCCGCTGTGCCACCCGATCCCGCTCACCAAGGTGGCTGTGGACTACCTGCTGGACGAACCCGCCGCCACCATCCGCTGCACCGTGCGCACCGAAACCCACGGCCAGACCGGCGTCGAGATGGAAGCGCTGACCGGCGTGCAGGTCGCCCTGCTGACCATCTACGACATGTGCAAGGCAGTGGATCGCGGCATGGTGATGGGCGATGTGAAGCTGCTGGAGAAGCATGGCGGGAAGTCCGGGGACTGGGTGGCTGGCGCCTGAGCTGAAGCGGCATACCCCGGCGCGGCACCCGCGCCGGTCCACTGGAAATCCCCCAGCCCTCCCCGCCTGCGCCGCAAGTGCGGAATCCGGCGCGTCCCTGACACCGCATTTCTTACCGTCCATGACACGGCCTTACGCGGCCGTACCCTCCCCTGTAACAAGCGTAACGCCGCATTTCGCCAGCGGGCGGCGCGGCTCCGCCCGCAGCAAATTGGTATTCAATGCAGATGGAGGGGGCGCGCGACGCGCCGCCCGCGGGGTTTCGTCCCGCGTCGATCCGGGGTGAGCAAAATGAACGGGCTTAGGGTTGGCCAGCTTTTGCTGGTGTTGGCGATGCTGGGCGCGAGCGGGACGGCCCTGGCAGGAAGAGGCGGCTGGCACGGCGGCGGTGGCTTCCATGGCGGTTTCCATGGGCGCGTTGGCGTGGGGGTCGTGATCGGCCCCGGCTTCTATGGGTACGGCTACCCTTATCCCTATCCCTACGCCTACCCGTACTACTACCCCGGCTACTACCCGCCTGCCGTGGTAGGCGTGCCCGCCTCGCCCCCGCAATACATCGAACAGGGCGAGGACGACGCGGTGGACATGGGCGGCGGTGCGGCAGCGGCGCCCCAGCAGCAGGCCTACTGGTATCACTGCACCCGCCCGAACGGCTATTACCCGTATATCAAGTCCTGCCCCGCCGGCTGGCAGAAGGTGCCGGCCCAGCCACCGGGCTGAAGCGCGGATAGGGCCGATTTGCGATGCCGCATGGCGTGGACACACGGCTGCATGGACATGTAGTGCCGATGCGGGCGTGCGACGATTGGATTGATGACCGAGGTTCCGAGGTGCCGAGATGAACGCCCTTACCCTGCCCAAGCTACCAAGACTGCCGGTCCTGCTGGCCCTGCCTCTGGCGGCGCTGACGCTGGCCGGCTGCGCCGTCATGCCGAGCGGCCCCAGCGTGATGGTGCTGCCCGGTACCGGCAAGAGCTTCGACCAGTTCCGCGCCGACGACAATAGCTGCCGCCAGTTCGCCTTCAGTCAGGTAGGCGGCGTCACCGCCAACCAGGCTGCCACCAATAGCGCCGTCGGCAGTGCCGTAGTCGGCACCGCACTGGGCGCGGCAGCGGGCGCGGCCTTCAACGGCGGCTCCGGTGCCGCCGTCGGCGCCGGCGCCGGCTTGCTGGCCGGCTCCCTGGTGGGCGCCAGCAATGCGCAGTATTCCGGCTACGGCAGCCAGCGCCGCTACGATGCCGCCTATGTGCAATGCATGTACGCCAGCGGCAACCGGGTGCCGGTGTATGGCCGCATGGCATCGGCGCCGCGGCCGGCTGCGCCGACCTACTACTACCCGCCTCCGCCGCCTCCGGGCTACGCGCCGCAGTAGCCCTGAAGCGATGCCGTAGCAAGCAAGCGGGTCCCCGGTCCAGGCAACCAGACCGGGGATCGGCGCGCATTGCACCGCCACGCCTGTGACCCGGCCCCCGGGCCGCTGGCCTATTCCGCTTGCCCCTTGCTGCGCGCTGCCACCCAGTCGCAGAATTCCTGCGGCCGGGCGGCGGCGCCGGCCTCCGCGCAGGCGCGCGCCACGCTGGCGAACTGCGTTGCTTCGTCGCCGGCATAGTAGAAGCGCAGCCGCTCCAGCCACACGCGGCCCCTGGCGGGATCGCCGGTCAGGGCCATCAGCCATGCGGTGCGGGCGATCAGCGTGGGGGTCGGCAGCAGGTGCACGGCGGCGATATGCGGCGCCAGCAACTGCGCCGCGTTGGCCGGCGTGATCCTGGTCTCCTCCACCACGTCGGAGGCGGCGGCCTGGCGGAACCAGAAGCCGGGCATCGGCAATGCGGCGCGGCGCTCGGCGGCGCGGGTATATTCGCGCGCTTCGGCACGGCGGTAGTCCTGCCACATGGAGGCGAGGATGGCCGCCGCCACGCCGGCAAATACCACGCCGGCGAGCACCGCGAACCAGCGCGGCGCCCGCACGCGGCCAAAGCCCGCAGGTTCCAGCCAGCCCAGCATGAAGCAGAACGGCAGGATGAAGTACAGGTAATGCAGCGGGTACTCCAGCATCGAGTGCGCGCACAGCATGGCCAGCCAGGTCAGCACCAGCGCCGTCTGCGCCCGCTCCCGCGCGTCGCCGCGCCACAGGCGCCGGCGCACCACGCGCCAGAGCCAGGCGAGCAGCGCCAGCGCCACGCCGGCGGTACCGATCGCGCCGGTCTTGGCCAGCAGGTCCAGCACGGCATTGTGGGCATGCAGGGACATCTCCACCGTCACGCCGACCTGGGCCAACTGCTGGAACTGCGCCCAGCCGAACTCGCCCCAGCCCACCCCCAGCCAGGGATGCGAGCGGAACATCGCCCAGGCATGCGCCCACAGGGCCCCGCGCGCGGACACCTGGTCGGATGCCGCCAGCTGCGCGATGGTATCGAACAGCCGCCAGTCCAGCGCCTGTCCTAGCCCCCTGATGGCCGGCTGCAGGATCATCAGCAGCACCGCCATGGCCACCGCGGCGAACACCAGCCCGGCGGGCCGGCGCATGGGGTTGCGGCTCGGGCGCAGCAAGGCGCCGTCCGCTCCGCCCGCCTCGCCCTCGCTGCCGAACGCCGCGCCGTTGCGCGCCAGCCATGCCGCCACCAGCGCATAGGCCGACGCCAGCCCGACATGGAGCACGCCGGTGCGCGAGCCGGACAGCACGATGCCGCTCTCCAGCAGCAGCACCGCCGCCAGCCACGCCGGCACGCGCAGCCGTCCGCGCGCCGCCAGCCACACCGCCGCCGCCAGCGCCAGGCCTTCCACCGTGGCCTGGTGGTTGGGCTGGTTCAGGTTGCCCCAGAGGCGGCGGTTTTCGTCATAGAAGTAAGTGGACACCAGCCCCAGCGTGTCGGACTCCAGGCCGAAGACCTGGATCCATTGCGCCAGCGCGCCCAGCAGCCCGGCCACCAGCCAGGCGATGGCCAGCACGTCGGCCATGGCCTGGCGCTCCGGCGGTGACGCTGCCCGCCCCTGCCGCCAGGCCGCCCACATCACCGCCGCGGCCAGCGCCAGCACGAGTTCGGTGATCAGGCGGCTGCCGGACACATCCACCATGCCGCTGAGCGTCTGCGTGATGCCGGTGGCGATCAGCCAGAGGGGAAAGAGGACGATCCAGGGAAACTGGGCGGGGGCGGCATCGCTGGCCCCGCTCCGGTCCTGCCGGGGCGCCAGCGCGCCGAGCACGATGACGGCAAGGGCGAACAGCAGCGCCGAAGACCACTCGCCGTAGAAGGTGGCGAGCGGGAGCGTGTGCCGGGAGACCAGCAGCGGCACGATGAGTGCGACAGCCAGGATGCTGAGGGGGATGGCTGGCCGGGAGGGCAGCATGCGGGGGCGCCTTGTTAAGCCAGGTTGGCAAAAGGCGGATGATAGCTTGGGGAGGGGGCAAAGAAAAAGCGCCCTTGGGCGCTTTTTCTTTTGAAGCTGACTCGAAGGCCCCACTCCAAACGGTTTAGTTGCCGTGGCCTTTATTGTTAGCGACTTAACAACCTGCCGGCGCGTAAGTCGCCTTCCAAGAACCTGCCTTCGCGCCATTAGACGTGCAGGTCCAGTTGCCAGCGGCATCACGCGCCAGCGTGATGGTCGCGCCGGCGACAGCACTGTTCGCAGCGCCACCCAGCGTCCCAACGTAGCTAACAACACCGGCTGCAGGCGCCAGCGCAGCAGCAAACGGACTGGTGGGGATCAGCGTTGAAGCAACGTAACCAACATCTGTCGCGCTGATAGTGGTGGCACCTTGATTCAGTCGGTCTTCAATGGCAGTTTTGTACGCGGAGAGTTCCCCGACTGCCCGCGCCACCTGTGACTTCGCTACATAATCCTGATACTGCGGAATCGCAATCGCCGCCAAAATACCAATAATCGCAACCACGATCATCAGTTCGATCAGCGTGAAGCCCTTCTGGACTCGGCGGCCCAGTTTTTTCAGTTGTACCCGTTGTTGCATGATTGACCCCTCGAAGGAATTTTAGATACAGATCGAAACATCTTGTTTCAAGTGATGCCACACGTTCATAGCAGTTAGCGTGCCAGCACCGCAAACCGCCAATCCTCGTCGGCAGGTGACAATTTTCGCCACATTGGAGGCCTCACCGCTTTGACAATGGGCAAATTTTGTCACTTGCGATGACGCAGACGGTCAGCAATACCAAAGTATGGCTAAAGTCAGTTAGAAACCGCACTGAACTGACAGCGTAATTCCGCTTCGCAGCAGACTGCGGCGGAAGCGGCAAACAAGCCACTTCCCCCCCGGCAAAACAAAA
>NZ_JARJLM010000734.1 GCF_029335485.1 Cupriavidus basilensis | reverse complement strand
GCGGTGTTGACGATGCCGGTGGCACCGGATCATACCCGCCATCCGTGAAAGGATGGCAACGGCATAGCCGGCAAGCGGCCATCCAGCTGCCGCGTCCTGCGCCATGGCGCAGGATGGCTTCGCGGGCGTAGTCGGAACAGGTGGGCAGGAAGCGGCACTGCGAGCCGAAAAACGGGCTCAGGGCGATCTTGTAGATACGCAGCAGGGCAAGCAGGATTCGCTTCATGGGACGGCGGGCCGGTTAAGCAGAAGCGCCGGAGGGCGGGGCCGCCGGGGGCGCAGCCTCGGCGGACGCAGGCGGCGACACCCCGGAAGGGGCAGCCGGGCGCGGGGCAAGCGGACGCACCGCCACCTCGAACAGGCCGGTCAACTCGGCCAGGCACACCCGGCGTATGGCGCTGCGGCTGGCAAACTCCGCGCGCGGAAATTTTGCCTGCAGGCGCAGCAATACATCGCGGCCCGCCAGTTGGTCCTGCCGTTGCCGGAACAGTTCCCGCACCATGCGCTTCACCAGGTTGCGCTCGGCGGCGCGCTTGGCAAATTTCTTGCCCACCACGATGCCCAGGCGGGCCTGCGGCAGGCGGTTCTCGCCCACATACAGCACGAAGTGCTGGCTGCGGCGGCGCGGGCGCAATGCAAAAACGGATGAAAACTCATCCGTCTTTGTGAGCCTCGCGGCTTTGGGGTAGGCATGGGTAGACACGCTGGGCAAACCTAGCGGAAACGCTGCGTCTGGCTGCGAGCTACCGGCCGTCCGAAAGGCGAGGCGGTTGGCCCCGGCGGCGCGTGAAGCACCGCCAAAGCCGGTCGCCAGGCCCTTAGACTGCCAGGCGCTTGCGGCCCTTGGCGCGACGCGCGTTGATGACGGAGCGGCCGCCACGGGTCTTCATGCGCACGCGGAAACCATGGGTACGCTTGCGGCGGGTAACGGAAGGTTGGTATGTACGTTTCATGTTGCACTCTCTGGTTGATCTTGGCTCGCCCGGTTTCCGGCAAGGTGCCGGGCGCCGTGGCCGCCGCGTATGGTTCGCATGGGGGCTGCCGCGGATGCGGTATGCCGACTGCTGTGGTTATCTTGCTGCCGGCCGTGTGTTTCGCGTCTCGAATGCGCCGGCCAGCAGATCGGAACAAATCAAACCGATCATCGGCGGCCTTCGAATTTCGCGATGCAGGTTTGGGAGGGAATCTTGCCGGACCGGATTGCCGATGAACTCATCGCACACCCATCCGTCCCGACCCCATCAGCCTGCCGGCCCGCTGCCTGTTCCGGCCAATCCAGCCATTTCCGGCACGCCTCCAGCTGGTTAAAGCATGGTGAAACGCACCGGTCTTGCACGGAACAGGTCAGACCCGGCGATGCGCATACGAGATCCCCTGCCGCATCGCAGAACCCGCCATTTAACTGATTTTCGCGGAAAGTGTCAAGGCTCCATATGGATTAGAGACGTGTGCGCCACCCCTGCCTGAAAAACATGCAACAGGCCGTTGTATTTCATTGTCCACAATCGCCAGTGGGTAAGTTTTTTTTATGAAGGGGTGCCGGGCGGGGTCGGCCAGGTAGAAGGAAGTCTCTGTTTCGACTGGGTTTTCCTCCATTTTGCCTACCCGGAAACCCGCGCCAGAACTGGGGTTGTGCACAACAATTCACTGCTTTTTCACAACTTATCCACAGACTTATCCTTTGTGGATAACTCGGGGCGAGGGGTACAATCCGGGTCCAAACACCACACGGGCTGCGTGGCGCAAGCGCAACCCGGGCAACACCCTGGCATGCCGGATAACGGATGCGCAGCCGGCGGCGACGCTTTTGTCGCCTGCCGGTCAGCGCGTCCCGCTTGCCGCGAGCCGATCGCGTCGATCACCAGGGGGAGTCCGGGAAGCGGGGTCATGTGCGGATCGCTTGGCGATCGCAATCCGGGCATCAAAGAGGTACCGACGACTGGCAGGGATGCACCACCGATCCCTGCCCGCCGCCCATTCCACTCGATGCCGCCGGACTGTCCACCCACCCGTGGCGAAAACCGAACAACATAACAATGCAAGATTTCTGGCAGGCGGCAGCCGCGCAACTCGAGCGCGAACTGACGCCGCAACAGTTCAAGACCTGGATCAAGCCGTTGGCGCCTGTCGGCTTCGACGAGGAAGCGCACGCGCTGCGTATCGCCGCGCCCAACCGCTTCAAGCTCGACTGGGTAAAAAGCCAGTTCTCCGGCCGCATCACCGCGCTCGCCTGCGAATACTGGGAAGCCAACGTTAGCGTTCACTTTGTCCTGGACCCTGCCGCCTCGGGCCGGGCCGCTGCCGGCTACCCGCAGCAGGCCGGCCAGCCCGGCATGGCGCACCCCGGCCCCGGCTACCCGTCCGGCCAGCCGCTGTCGCAGAACTTCGGCCAGCCGGGCGGCCACGGCCAGCCCGGCTACGGCCCCATGAACCAGGCCGGCACGCAGCCGCAAGGCGGCCAGCGCGGCGGCCAGGCGCCCTACCCCGGCAACTATCCGTCGCATCCCGGCCAGGGCAACAGCATGGGCGGCATGGGTGGCGAGCTGGTCGACATCGACGTGCCGCAGCTGGACCCGGCCGAAGCCAGTGCCCGCTCCTACCGCGTGCCCCAGCCGCAGCAGCCCATGCAGGGCGGCGCGCAGGGTGGCCACCCGGGCGGCGGCCAGATGGGCCACCCCGGCAACCCGCTGGGCGCCCAGCAGCAGAACGACACGGTGCACGAGCGCTCGCGCCTGAACCCCATCCTCACCTTCGACAACTTCGTCACCGGTAAGGCCAACCAGCTCGCGCGCGCCGCGGCCATCCAGGTGGCCAACAATCCCGGCAAGTCCTACAACCCGCTCTATCTATATGGCGGCGTAGGCCTGGGCAAGACCCACTTGATCCACGCCATCGGCAACTTCATGCTGCTGGAGAACCCGCGCGCCCGCATCCGCTACATCCACGCCGAGCAATACGTCTCCGATGTGGTGAAGGCGTACCAGCGCAAGGCCTTCGACGAGTTCAAGCGCTACTACCACTCGCTCGACCTGCTGCTGATCGACGATATTCAATTCTTCTCCGGCAAGAACCGCACGCAGGAAGAGTTCTTCTACGCCTTCGAGGCCCTGATCGCCAACCGGGCGCAGGTGATCATCACCAGCGATACGTATCCCAAGGAAATCAGCGGCATCGACGATCGCCTGATCTCGCGCTTCGACTCCGGCCTGACGGTGGCCATCGAGCCGCCCGAGCTGGAGATGCGCGTGGCCATCCTGATGAAGAAGGCCGCCGCCGAGAACGTGAGCGTGCCCGAGGAAGTCGCCTTCTTCGTCGCCAAGCACCTGCGCTCCAACGTGCGCGAGCTGGAAGGCGCGCTGCGCAAGATCCTGGCCTTCTCCAACTTCCACGGCAAGGACATCACCATCGATGTCACCCGCGAAGCGCTGAAGGACCTGCTGACGGTGCAGAACCGCCAGATCTCGGTGGAGAACATCCAGAAGACCTGCGCCGATTTCTACAACATCAAGGTCGCGGACATGTACAGCAAGAAGCGGCCCGCCAATATCGCGCGGCCCCGCCAGATTGCCATGTACCTGGCCAAGGAACTCACGCAGAAGAGCCTGCCGGAAATCGGCGAACTCTTCGGCGGACGCGATCACACCACCGTGCTGCACGCGGTGCGCAAGATCGCCGACGAACGCAGCAAGGACGCGCAGCTCAATCACGAACTGCACGTGCTGGAACAGACGCTGAAGGGGTGATCCCGCGCGTCTGAAGGCATCAAGCGGGGATTTGCCGGGCCTGTCACGCAGGGCTGGCATACTGTAGGGTACGCGCCGGGCTGGGCCCGGCGCATGAAACAATCGGTAGCATCGCCGGAGCATTGCCGGAACATCGCCAGAAAACGGCCTGGGCTAAGGCTTTGCGGTGAGTCGGGACGAGCGGGCGGAGGGAACGGCCGGATCATGGCCGGACGATGGTCGGGTCATGGCCCGGCCAAGGCAAGAACAGCCAGGAATTGTGCTTGATGCGGCATAATTCTGCCTCTCCGAACGCGCTCGCCCCGCTTCACCGCAGCGGCTTATCCTTGGTACAATGGCGAATTAACTCGTTGATTCCTAAGATTTTTTGGAATCACCCCCGAGTTAGTCCCGGTCAGTTCGCACCCGCGGTCGCTTACTACAAACGACGAAGGATAAATTCAATGCAATTGGTCAAAACCTCGCGAGACAATCTGCTGCGTCCGCTGCAAATCGTGAGCGGCATCGTGGAGCGCCGCCACACCCTCCCGATCCTGGCCAACCTGCTGATTCGCAAGTCCGGGTCCAACGTATCCTTCCTCTCGACCGACATCGAGATCCAGATCACCACCCACGCCGAATGCGGTGTGGGCAGCGACAGCGTCGCCACCACCGTGGCCGCCCGCAAGCTGCTCGACATCCTGCGCGCCATGCCCGACGGCGAAGTCGCCCTGTCGCTCAACGACAAGCGCATGACCGTGCAGTCAGGCAAGAGCCGCTTCGCGCTGCAGACCCTGGCCGCCGAGGAATTCCCCACGGTGGCCGAGGCCAGCGAGTTCGGCGCCTCGGTCAGCCTGCCGCAGAAGACCTTCAAGCACCTGCTCGCCATGGTCCACTTCGCCATGGCCCAGCAGGACATCCGCTACTACCTCAACGGCATGCTGCTGGTGGTGGACGGCAAGAAGGTCATGGCAGTCGCCACCGACGGCCACCGCCTGGCCTACTGCGGCGTGGAGCTGGATACCGCGGCCACGGGTAGCGAAGGCGGCGCGCCGTCGCGCCAGGAAGTCATCATCCCGCGCAAGACCATCCTGGAACTGCAGCGCCTGCTGGAAGACAACGACGATCCCGTGCAGGTGCAGTTGGCCGCCAACCAGGTCAAGTTCACCTTCGCCAATATCGAGCTGATCTCCAAGCTGGTGGAAGGCAAGTTCCCCGATTTCCAGCGCGTGATCCCCAAGGGCTACAAGAACGCCTTCGCGATCGACCGCGTGCAGCTGCAGCAAGCGCTGCAACGCACCGCCATCCTGACCACCGACAAGTTCAAGGGCGTGCGCTGCATCCTGGACACCCACGTACTCAAGATCAGCTCCACCAACGCCGACCAGGAAGAAGCGCAGGAAGAACTCGAACTTGATTATTCGGGCGACGCCCTCGATATCGGTTTTAACGTGACCTACCTGCTCGACGTGCTTGCCAACCTCAAGAGCGAACAGGTCCAGGTCAGCCTCGGCGACTCCAATTCGAGCGCGCTGATCACCGTGCCGGAAGACGACAACTTCAAGTACGTCGTCATGCCGATGCGTATCTGATGGTCCGGTAGAAGGTAGAAGGAAAACAACATACGCAACACCGGAACATCGAACGGCAGGCTACGGCTCTCGCCCGGCAGGCGAAAGATGCACCGCAGCACGCAGGGGCAGGATCAGGCGATCCGCCCCTTTTGCCGTTTTTATGTAACCCGCCATGCGGCCCCATCCGAGCGCGCCCCCACCGGGCCCGACGCGATCGCCGCATCCGCCGTGAGTAAGAGAACATGACCGAACAGCAACAACCGCAACCGCAACAGGAAAACAGCTACGGCGCAGGCTCGATCCAGATCCTGGAAGGCCTGGAGGCGGTGCGCAAGCGGCCGGGCATGTACATCGGCGACACGTCCGACGGCACCGGCCTGCACCACCTCGTATTTGAAGTGCTGGACAACTCCATCGACGAAGCCCTGGCCGGCTGGTGCACGGAAATCACCGTCACCATCCACAGCGACAACTCGATCTCCATCACCGACAACGGCCGCGGCATTCCCCCGCTCGTCAAGTTCGACGACAAGCACGAACCCAAGCGCAGCGCGGCCGAAATCGCCATGACCGAGCTGCACGCCGGCGGCAAGTTCAACCAGAACAGCTACAAGGTCTCCGGCGGCCTGCACGGCGTGGGTGTCTCCTGCGTGAACGCCCTCTCCAAGTGGCTGCGCCTCACCGTGCGCCGCGACGGCCAGGCCCACCTGCTCGAATTCGCCCAAGGCGCCGTGCAAAACCGCCTGGTGGAAACCGTGCCCGGCCCCGACGGCGTGCCCGTGGAAGTCTCGCCGATGAAGGTCATCGGCCCCACCGACAAGCGCGGCACCGAAGTCCACTTCCTGGCCGATGAAGAAATCTTCACCAACGTCGAGTTCCACTACGAGATCCTCTCCAAGCGCATCCGCGAGCTCTCGTTCCTGAACAACGGCGTGCACATCCGCCTGACCGACCAGCGCACCGGCAAGGAAGAAGACTTCGCCTTCTCCGGCGGCGTGAAAGGCTTTGTCGAGTACATCAACCGCGGCAAGAGCACCCTGCACCCCAACATCTTCTACGCCAACACCGAAAAAGACGGTATCGCCGTAGAAGTGTCCATGCAGTGGAACGACGGCTACAACGAGCAGGTACTCTGCTTCACCAACAACATCCCGCAGCGTGACGGCGGCACCCACCTCACCGGGTTGCGCGCCGCCATGACGCGCGTGATGAACAAGTACATCGAAGAAAACGAGATCGCCAAAAAGGCCAAGGTGGAAACCACCGGCGACGACATGCGCGAAGGCCTGGCCTGCGTGCTCTCCGTCAAGGTCCCCGAGCCCAAGTTCAGCTCGCAGACCAAGGACAAGCTGGTCTCGTCGGAAGTGCGCCTGCCCGTGGAAGAACTCGTCGCCAAGGCCCTGGGCGATTTCCTGCTGGAAACCCCGGTCGACGCCAAGATCATCTGCGGCAAGATCGTAGACGCCGCCCGCGCCCGCGAAGCCGCCCGCAAGGCCCGCGAAATGACCCGCCGCAAAGGCGTGCTCGACGGCATGGGCCTGCCCGGCAAGCTGGCAGACTGCCAGGAGAAAGATCCGGCCCAGTCCGAACTCTTCCTGGTGGAGGGTGACTCCGCAGGCGGCTCCGCCAAGCAAGGCCGCGACCGAAAGTTCCAGGCCATCCTGCCGCTCAAGGGCAAGATCCTGAACGTGGAGCGCGCCCGCTTTGACAAGATGCTATCCAGCCAGGAAGTGCTCACGCTGATCACCGCGCTAGGCACCGGCATCGGCAAGGACGACTACAACCTCGAGAAGCTGCGCTACCACCGCATCATCATCATGACCGACGCGGACGTGGACGGCTCCCACATCCGCACGCTGCTGCTCACCTTCTTCTACCGCCAGATGCCCGACATCATCGAGCGCGGCTACGTGTATATCGCCCAGCCGCCGCTGTACAAGATCAAGCACGGCAAGGAAGAGCGGTATATCAAGGATGACAACGAGCTGAATGCCTACCTGCTGCGCCTGGCGATGGAAAAGGCCGCGCTGGTCAACCCGGACGGTTCCGAGGTTTCCGGCGATGCGCTGACCGAGCTGGCTCGGCAGTATCAGCTGGCCGAGGCTGTCATCGGCCGCCTGTCGCGGATTGTGGATAGCGATGCGCTGCGCGCCATTGCTGATGGTGTTGAGCTGGATCTGGACAGCGCTGCCGCTGCTGAAGCCTCAGCTACCGCGCTGAAGGCCAAGTTGTCGGAGATGCACTCGAAGACTTTGCTGGGGGCTGCGGTCAATGACGACGGCACGGCGGATGTCTATGCGCAGTTTGATGAGAAGACGGACAAGCATCGGTTGATGATTGCTCGCCGGCATCATGGCAATGTGCGGTTGTCTCACCTGGATGCTGACTTTGTCCACGGGGCTGATTACGCTGCGCTGTCGCTGGCTGCCAAGACCTTCCAGGGGTTGATTGCGGAAGGGACCAAGGTGCGCCGTGGCGAGGGTGAGAAGCTGCGGGATCAGACTGTTAATGACTTCCATGCTGCTATGCAGTGGCTGTTGTCCGAGGCGGAGCGTGGGGTTTCTCGTCAGCGGTATAAGGGGTTGGGGGAGATGAATCCTGAGCAGCTTTTTGAGACGACCCTCGACGTTACCCAGCGCCGACTGCTTAAGGTGCAGATTGAGGATGCTATTGCGGCGGATCAGATTTTTACTACGCTGATGGGGGATGAGGTTGAGCCGCGTAGGAATTTTATTGAGTCTAATGCGTTGGTGGCTCGGAATATTGATGTTTGATACGCCATGTAGACGGACTCATATCCTGGGAGAAACGGGGGCATAACCATAGAATTTATGATTATGCCTACCCTGATAGCCTAGGCTGATGTGGTTGTAGTAAAAGCCACCTAGAAAGAACGAACGACTACCCTATTGCGTTGGCCGTTGTTTTTGCACTTCAAGCAATAATCAGTGGCTGAAGTTTCCGCCCGGTATCTCGTGCCTTCTCTCCCCTCGGCTATTGTCGGGTGCATAGAAAGTTCTGACGAAATCTCCGACAGCCGAGGGTTCTTTTGCTCTACAGCGCGTTCAATCGTCGTTGTTAGGAGAATTGGATTCAAGGAATCCAGATGTCATGCCCATCTGCGACTGGTAGCGAGTACCAAACACGGTGGGGTCTGGAGTTATGGTCAAACTGGCCAAGTGCAAAGACCTCTGTGCCCACGGCGACTGCTCCAGAGGTCAGTCGGCTCCACAACTCGGCACCTGATGGACAGGAGCTCGGAACACCGTTCTGAACCCATACCAGTAGGTCTTTGCCTGTGCTATGCGCTTGCGACAGTGTCAACGAATAGCCCGTTGTCCCATGGTGGATTCTTGCAATCGTGCCTCGGTAAATCTTGATTGGGCTCTGAGCAGCGCTAGCAAGGACATTAACCGCAAGGTCCATGAACGCGGAGGCGTATGTTTCACCTGCGTTCCAGGGGGCCGATAGCTCGGTGGATGCGAGGGTCGCCGGAGCCATCGTCTTCCAACTCTTTGCGAAATGCTTCACTCTGCTCGACGAACTGCTGCTAGTTCCTGTTCCCGTCGCTGACGTCCCCGTTCCTATTCCTGTACCAGCGGTGGCGCTTGTCGATGGAGGCGTGCCCGTCCCCGCTGTGCTAGGTCCAGGAGAAGCCGTGGGTGGCTTCCACTTCGTTGGAACGGTGCCTTTTGTTGGTTTTGCCGGTTTTGAACCAATCAGTGGCGGAGAGGCGGTTGTCACCGCCGATGGCCGTCGCGTGCATCCCCGTCTATGCGGGTTCGGGGACGCTCGAAAGTACGACGAAGGGCTTTTTTTTCGACCAGGTTTCGTTGATTGCGTGATGACAGCAATCACCGTAACGCCGCACTTCGGGTCGGCGCATACAAAAAATTCGGCGGCTTTCACAGCCGCACTGGATGTGTAGATTTTCTCTACCGCGTCGATGGTGACGGAGCTGCCGGTGCTCGCGATTCTACCGGTCCCCCTAGTTAGTATTGCCTCATCGTGCATGAGTCATGGCTCCGAAAATTGCTATACGCAACAAAATGTCCCCAATGCAATTCTAGCTTAATGGAAATGCAAGTCACTTTCAGCCCGGCATTCGCTGGAATGCACAGCACGGTCGCTGTTTGCGACGTGTCAACGCCGCCTGAAACCTGACCCACAACTCGAGTCACACTCGGTCGGAACGCCCTATCTTGTAAGAAAAGGTCTCTCAGATTATTCGTTTGTCTGCAAATAGCCGACTCGTAGAGCGTCAGAGTAATTGCGATTGGCCTAGACACCGTAATAATGGAGACGAATGTCTCTACCCTGTGGACCGCCAACATAGGTCGACTAGAGCGTGGCGCCACGCCTGACTACGTCGTGCAGCTGTGCGAAGACATATATGAACACGGCGGGAAGAATATTTTGCATGCCCACCCGCGCTACGCATCGTCCGCTTTTGACCTTATCGCGCGTGCGCTCGCAGTCGCGTTGACCGGGACCGAAGAACTTCCGCGTTGCCCCGAACCCCTGAGCATTCCGATTCATCATTCGGGCGATACGAGCTACGCCCGTCTGGGCGAAATACCTGAGCCGGCAGCGACACTCTTCCGCAAACGCATTGAGTACTTAGGCTGCCCTGTTAAGGGAGACGACCCCACGCCGATGCAGCGTGCTTACGCGTCGGACTGGCTCGATTTTTTGACGAGTCGCAGATAGCGACGAGCCTTCAGTCCAGGAGTTTCTTGCGGCGGGCTGACATCGTCGTCGGAAAATCGATGAAGGGCCGCCTATCGTAGTGGGCTGCCGGTCTTGGTGAACCTGTCGAACGAGTACACATGCTCGGCAGGATGTTCGTCGCACTTCCCTACCAGGCGTCCTGGAAACTCTCTTCGACCATCGTAGAGATGGACAGTCTCTCCACATTTGGGGCAGCGACCCGAGTACCGTACCAATCGTATGACGCGGACGTGTCGCCCGTCACCCGCAGGCTCTTTTGATGCCTCGAGTTGAACGCCACGCTCACGCAACGACAGAAGCAGGTCGGGCGCCATGATGATGCGCAAGTCAATCAGCCTCCAGAAAGGACTGAGAAATGCAAAGCCCAACAATCCGACTATAGCGGCGAAGAAAACTAGGGTAACGATGTCTCCGGTGGGTATCCTCGCCGATTGAGTCGTCAGGGCAAGCCACAGCAGAACAAGCAGCGTTCCGACGACCGCTGGCCCGCCAATGCCGTACACAAGGAAGGCAATGCGCCTCCATCCCTTGAGGGCAAAGCCAGTCCGGATGAGTCGCCTCAGCCAGAAGGCAGGCTTTAAGGTCAGGTCTTGCACGTAGGCGATGCTGCCAGGTGCCAGCGCTGTGGGCTCGGCATCCGACGCTGGAAGCTTTAGAAATTCGATGTCGTAGGTGGAGTTGTTTCCGGCGCCGCCTGCGCCGAGAGTCTTTCTGGGCCACGCATAAATCGATAGGCCTGCCTGACGGGCAACGTCCTGGATGCCGGTTTCACGCTCTTCAAGGCGCTCCTCAAGATTGCTCCAGATTTTGGCGAGCCAGGCGGTGGCCCGCTCTGGCGCCACAGGGTGTTCTGCCATCTCCGCGACGTTGACGGAGTTGTAAGCAACTAGGGCTTTGCCTTCATTCAGCCTCTCTCGAGTGTCTTCGGCAAGCACGCGCGCGACTCTCAGCGCCTTTGTCTCCTTCCCCTGCAGTCTGAGAAAGCCCAAGAACGCTTCGAGTGCGGCCAGCTTTTCGTTCTCGTCAGCCTGGAATGTCTCGGGCTGGCTACCAACTATGCTATTGATTTTAAATAAAATATTTCCGTCTCGCACTGTTTCTTCCACTGTTGGCAACTGTTTTCGATTACCCGTGCTGACTAGGCTGGCTTCGTTCCCAACACAGGAGGTCAACATGTTTGAACGAGATGGAGTATGGACTTTTTCTATTCTGGGCGTGTCGGTTCACGTGCGTGAATTGCCCAGAAACAACATCGCAGTGTTCCATCAAATCTGCGAGCCTGTTCGGCAGGTGGTCGAGCCAATTTGCCGGGGACGCGGGTATTGGAACTCGGAGTTCAAGAATTGGATTGTGTTCGAGACATTTAAGGACGCTGTCTTGGCGGAGCTCGGGCAGATTGCAGCCGATCGCTGACCCTGCCGACATCTCATCGGACCGCGAGCGGTCAGCCAACTCGACCTTCCGCGACGACCTCGATGGCCAGCGACCGACTTCAATTGTCAGGACCCCCGTTGGGATGAAGTCATATCTGGGGACGGTTGGATACTCCATGGAGCTATTTCACTGAGACTGCCCCTAGTAGCGTTTTTTTGCACGCTTCTCCGCCGCGTAATCACATGGGGGAGTCGAGTATCGTGAATGGAACAGGCATGAGGAGGACCCGGTCGATGAAGTACCACATCAGTAGCTTGAGTCTGCTCGTTCGGTCTCCGGAATTACAAAGAAAATGAACTATCTCGCTGTTCTCATCGCCACCCGCTCCCGATTCGTTGAGGAGTTTTGTTAGCGACTCTAAGCGCGGGCGGTGCCGAGAAGGTACGCGTGCGGATCCAGTCCGTTCAACTCTGCCGAGCGCGCCAAAGTCATGACCGCAGCCGCCCGTTGTCCTGCTCGTAACGAGCCCGCGAACAGCCAGCTTGCCCGATCGCCCAGGGGCGGATCTGGTTTTCCACCCAGTTGTTATGGATCGGCGCATTGCCATCGTCTAGGTGGCGCATAAGCGCCTCCCAGTGTTTGAGGCTGTAGTCCAGTGCTTGGCGACGGCCGATCCGTCTGGCACTTATTGCCGTTAGCCGATCATCTGTAGTGACCCACCCCTGGAATCTTCGGAAAGTGGGTTAGTTTTAAGTCGGCGTTGACAGCAAGTAGTAATCGTGTCCATCTTTTGCATGAAAACCGACTTGAGCGCCAATCTTGATAGCTTCGATGGCCATGATTTCTAGATGGTTGACTTTGTCGATCTGAAGGCTCTCAACAGCACTAGCCCTAACCGGTTCCATGGCATCGGAGGTCAGGACGAATAGCTGATCACCAACCGCGATACGATGACCCTTGATCTCAAAACACACAATCTTGTTGTTGAAGACCTGTATGGGCTTGCCGAGCGACACAGCTATCCCGACTTCGGCACTGAACTTTAAGGCATCATGTTGCAACAGCTCGAAAAGTCCTTTGCCATAAGCACTCACAAACGCGCAACGCTCTTTGAGCAGGCCAACGGACTCAAGATCGTCAACCAGCACGACACCGTGCGATACAAAGTTCCGTCGTTCAACAAGGTCATCGATTGGCTCGAAAATTGCTCGAATATCCTCATCCGAGGGTGCATTTATATCGCGCTCTTGTTCTCGCTGAGCGAGGCAAAAAGAAAACGCCGGTGTTCGTGCCATACGCCTTAGGTGATGTTGCACGCCCACATTGGCCAGCATATCCGTGATGCGATTGAGTGTGAGGTTGCCCCGATGAAGGGAAAAGGCGGAGCCGTTGAGTTGGTAGTCCTTCGCGTCAGAAAAACACGAATGCAGATTGGCAATGACCTTTTCGTATGTGGTTTCAGTGCGAAATTTATCTCTGATCAGTGCCTCGGCCAACGCAAGAGAGTACGGCAGATGGTTCCTCTGAATTGCTTCAGGCAATCGCTTGAACTGCTCGCTAAGTTCACCCAAATAAACAACAAAACCGCTTACTAGACTGTCGGCCAGGCGCTCCAATAGGCCGTATAACGAAACGATTGCAACAGTGTAAATATACTGCTTAGTGTTTGTGGCCGTTGCGACAAGTTGATTAAGGAGCTTAACCTCATCGCCAGGCAAATCGCGCTTGCGCTCATTGAGCAGCCCAATCAGCCCCTGTTCGCGTTCCGTTCGATCTAGGAAAACGAGAAGTTGATCAATTCCTGCCTCGAAATCCGCAAGAGCTGCTTTCATGCGGTCTTAATGGTATCGATGAGAAATTTCTCCAAAGCACTCTCGCGCGCGATCAGTGCGCTCGGGTTAACGTTGCGTCCTTCGAAAGTATCGTAATTCTCCCTGTAGAATGATTCAATTCGATCCCGAAGAATTTGGGCCTTATTCCGTATTAATTGGGCCTTGTCCAGGTGTTGGCTGGCAACTGCCATTAATGAATCGTAAATAGTCGTGGTGGGTCGTTCAAGCCAGGACCAGTTACCTCTCCTTTGCCGATAGAGCCAGAATGAGCGCTCTCCAAACACATCTTCGACTAACTGTATGGTATCGATGAAGATGCACTCCAGGCCCTGCAAGGTATCTTGGTCAAAACCATTGCCGTGGTAGAGGTATGAGTCAAGATACGCCGATAGCGGAACAGTGCTCTTGTGCAACGTGCGCTTCTGCCGAAATGCGAAGAAGCGAAGGACGAGCTCAACATCCTCCATGCGACGGAAGTCGTCGTTCTCCAACCTTTCTTCGGGCGGGCTTCCACCATCGAGCTCTTGGGCATCTGGGAGAGGTAATCCCCATAAGCGACAGAGTGGCTGGCTTTTAGAGAGTCGGATACACAGACGGTTGAGCGGGCCGTCATAGATTGCATTCCGCGTCTCTTGCGGTGTGAGTCTTGCTCCGCCACTGTTGATCCGCTCGAAGACCATCTGCTTGAGCCGGAGAGCATCTTCTTCATTCCTGGCAGTCTCCTTGAGCAGGATCACAGACGACAGATAGCGCCGATCGATACCCTCCCGCACCTTCTCCGGAAGAGCCGAGTACGTCCGTCCGTTGAGTTCAGGCCACTGTGTCAGATCGGCCAGCGAGAACTCATCCCGGTAAAAGGCATGAATTGCGGTGAGACGCTGCAATCCGTCCATCACTTCGTACTTAGAATAGTCGTACTCATACAGAAAGATCGGCGGGATCGGCACGTTCATGATGAGCGATTCAATCAACCGTGATTGCTGATTGCGCGTCCAGCGATGCCGACGCTGATACTCGGGCGACAACCGATAAGTCGGGCTTTCAACAATGCTCGCAATCGTACTCAGAGGGTAGCGCGCCTGTTCTGTAACGATCCGAATTTCACCGCGTACATACTTCTCGTTGATCACGTCATCCGGGATCTTAGCGATTGACGCCGGAACGTCCGCCGGGAATAACAGTACTTCGCCCTTAAGCAGCAGCATATCTGGCCTCCTGTGCGGCAGACAAATTAGTCGATATTGCGTCACCGGACATCGCCTTTGCGCAAGGCTCCACTGAAGCGCGAGCCGTTAGCTCAGCACGGATCGCCGTCAGCCGATCCTTTATGACGTCATAGCTTAATGCTTCAGGCCCCGCCGCAATCAATAGGTGTGATGCCGCAATCACGAACCGGTCGGCGACGGAGATATGTAGTCCTGCCGCAACCAAAGGCTGAGCCATGATGTCAGCTCGGGCCACAAGCGATTCGAAATCGGTTGGCTGCCACGTTGAAGCGATTCGCTTTCTGCAGACTAGGATCGCGTCCAAGCTGATTGGGTCTTTTGCGGCTGCTTTCGGACTCGCGGCGCGGAGCTCGGCATGGACAGGGTGCGCAGCAACCACTGCCAAACCTGCCTGAGCAATCGCTTCGTAAATGGCGGCCCATCCCTCTGGGCGCGAATGATGGAAGCTGAATGCCAGTACTCCGTCATCCTTGAGGACACGGCAAGCCTCGGTGAACACCGACGCGAGCTGTCGGGAGAACACGCGTGGGTCTTTGTGCTGCACCTCGCCCTGGTCGGAGGAGTCCTCGCGGGCCATCCACGGGTAGCGGCCGCGTAGCACGGGCGACAGCCAGGCAAAAAAGAAGTCACTTAGCTCGGAGTAGTGAACGAAGTCGAAGTAAGGTGGATCTGTCACAACCGCATCTACCGTCCCCGCGGGCACGGGCAGCTTGGAGCTGTCGCCGTTGAGAATCAGCAGGCCGTGGTCGGCCCCCGCTAGCTCGTCCCACGTCTCAACGCGGCGAGCGCGGATCGGATGGCTGGCCACCGTCTTGGAAGAGCCCACACGGTTGCCCCCTTGGTCGCGCTCGATGGCGATCTCAAAAGGTTCATCGAGGTAGCGCTTGGCACGCAGCAGCCGTGACTCGAACAAGCTGCTGAATGTCCCACTGCTGCGATCTGTCCCCCACACCGAATTTTCCAGTGGCGTGCGCTCTGGCTTCAGGATGTGGTTCGAGAACATATGTCGGACGGCCCCGGTGCCCTCGCCCTTGAAGCTACAAAAAAGGTTGTTGAACTCTAAGGTGCTGGAGAACAGGCAAAGCATTTGCTCCTGCACTGCCTGATCGTCGATGCGGAGGATTTCGCGCAAGAGCAGGCCGAGGCACAGCAGTTGCCGTACGTTAAAGAAGTCGCGCCATTGCGTGTAGTTATAGCCGCGTGCCTGGTCTGTATTGTGGCCTGGGCGCACGCTGGCTTCAGGCAGCGGTAACGCCTCGCGGGCAAGCCGCTCCTGGGCTTCCTCGAAGAGGGCCATGTCCTCGTCGTGCACCGGTAGGTAGACCTTCGATCCGTCAGCCCGCAAAGCCATCATCGCGTACATGCGGTGCGAGGGCGGCGTGCCGTCCTCGGGCAGCAGGTCCTTGATGCGGTAGCGCTGGCCACCCTTAGTGATGACGTACTGGCCAGAGGCCGGGCCTTCCTGTGGATTGAAGTGATGGCCGCAGTGCGGGCAATGGAGGTCGGTTGTGTCGTACCGATCTTCCAGCACATCCCAGCAGCCCGGACACACGATTTGCGCTCGCGGCTTCTTCTTGGGATAGGCGTCCTGGGAGAACACGTAGCGGGAAAGAAGAGGAATCGCTTCGCCCTCGGGCGTTGTGACGATCTTGACCCAGAAGTAGTACAGCACGGGGATCAGCACTCCCGTCTGCGGATCGCGGGTCTGGTAATACCGGCGAATCTCAGGCGCCACATCGCGCTCCAATTGCTCGAACGCCGCCCGAAGCTGGGCTTCCGACGCCGGCGTGAACGCTTGGCGGACAAGGAAGGTGCTGACCGGGTTGATATCGCAGCCGATGGCCTTGGCCCCAAGCTTCACGGCCTCGCCGAGCGTGGTGCCGCTACCCATAAAGGGGTCGAGTACCACCTTTCCGGCCAGGTCATGCGTCTCGTAGAACTGAGCCCAGATGTCCGCGCCTGGCTGGCTCAAGGCCGCTAAAGTGATTCCCCTAAACACTGACCCGAGTCGAGTCGCCCACCATTTGTGGATGTGATAGATCGGGCGATTTATCTCCTTTCGCCAGCTTTCCTGCTCAGCCAATTGACTAATTTCTAATGTTGGGAAATTAGTTTCAAGGGCTGACCGCGCAGGCAGATTACAGTTTGCAATATCGCGACTCACGCTCATTATTTCTCTGCCTCACGCTGCGCCAGCTCCATTTCGGCAAAAATCTGATTTTGGCTAATCATCTTAACTGGTTTGTTGTTCTGTGTCTTTAGACGATATGCCACAAATTTATGCTCTGTGCCGGCTTTCGGGTTTTTGACGCGACTCGTCAAAATTTCGTTAGTTTGTAAGTCAAAACTATACGAGACTACTAACTCCTCGGCCTCTTTTCTTGCGAGATGCCCAACCGTTTGGAATCGCTCATCTGGAACATAAGAATCTGGAAGAATAAGTGTCAAGAGTCCGGTTGTTCCTTCAGTTAAGGCGAAAGGCGTCGGGGCGACATACATTTTTCGATCACGAATCATGATATCACCATACGAACCGAACCCTTTGATATGTTTATTCTCGTGTACGTAATCGCGATCAAGGCTGAGGAAGTCCCCGTGGCATATAACCAGATCAATAACGGGGTATTGGCGATACCCTCTCTCACTTTTCGGGTAGCTCGTTATTTTTTTGGGGTATCGACCAAAGACATAAAAAACATCTCTTCCGTTGTGGAATCCAGAAGGAGCTTGACTGTTTGAGTCAAAATTTTTATCCCTGCCGGGGGTCTTTAGACCTTTAACTTCATAGCCCTCAGTGAACTGAACAATTCGAAAATCTGGATAACTATGTCGTTTCGGTGGGTCAAAATTGAACGATAGCGTCTTTAGGCGCTGCTCCACCCAATTTTGAAAATGAAATTCTTTGTCATTGTCGCTCTCTGACTCTATCAGCTCCGCAGCCTGGATAGCCGTCACGCATTTTTCAAAAACATCAAAGCACGTTGTTTCTTTTGACATTGCGTTCATTCCACCGAAATTGAGCAATGCGCTGCTGCATCACTCCAAAGAGCTTGTGGTAGGGGGCACTCCGACGCCTTTACTGCGGACGCATCGGGAAGTCTAGACTTTGCGGCGATGATGTTCATTCTTCGTCAGGCTGGTTATTCTCGTCGGGCAGCGCGGGCGTGCCAGTCATTGAGACAGGCTTGTTGGTCTGACCCTTGAGGCGGTAGGCCACGAATCGGTGTTGGGTGCCCGCCTTCGGGTTGGGAACGCGCTCCGCCCGCAGCTCGTTCGTGCGCAAGTCGAAATTGTAGCCAA
The DNA here is from genome assembly GCF_029335485.1 of Cupriavidus basilensis. Taxonomy (GTDB): domain Bacteria; phylum Pseudomonadota; class Gammaproteobacteria; order Burkholderiales; family Burkholderiaceae; genus Cupriavidus; species Cupriavidus basilensis_E. The sequence goes on along the minus strand of NZ_JARJLM010000734.1, from coordinate 13,600 downwards.
CCACCAGTGTCTCAGATTCGACGCGCGTGAGGCTGCCCACCACCTGGTAGCGATCATCACTGCCGAAGTTCTCCGGCAGAATCAGGGTCATTAGGCCCGTGGTGCCCTCGGTCAGCGCAAACGGCGTTGGTGCCACGTACATCTTGCGATCGCGGATCATGATGTCGCCGTAGGTGCCAAAGCCTTTCACGCTCTTGTTTTTGTGCACGTACTTGTGGTCGGCATTAAGGAAGTCTCCATGGCAGACCACGAGGTCCACGACAGGGTACTGCCTACGCCCGTTGCCCTGGTCGGCATAGCCGGAGAGATCTGCAGGATAGCGGCCGAACACGTAGAAGATTTGTCGGCCGTTGTGATGGCCGGTCGGCACCTGGCTGTTCGAGTCGTAATCCCGCTCACGGCCGGGCCATGCGAGACCCTTGATCTCGTAGCCCTCGGTGTGCTCCACCAGGCAGAAGTCGGGGTAGGTATTCCGCCCTGACCCCTCGAAGTGCATACCTAAGCTCTGGAGGCGTTTCTGAAACCAGTTCTGGAAGTGGAACTCCTTGTCCTTCGCAGAGACTGATTCGATCAACTCCCCGGCCTGGACTGCCAATGCGCATTGCTCAAACACGTCAAAGGCGGTTGTCTTTTGGGTCATTCTTCCCTTCAATGAGTTTGTCTGGCGGCACAACGCCTCAGTGATTGTATATGGTCGTGGACGCCGTAGTCTTTGCCAAGCTGAGTGACGCTCGCGTTGCGATCCCGCAGAAGCGGCTTAATCTCCCTAATCTGCTTTTTTGTCCACCGGCATGTCCTCGGATGCGAGCAGTAGCTAGACCAGTCTTCGTGTGCTCACGGATCAAGTTGAGCTCGATCCCGGCCAACACCGCGAACGAATGGAAGATCTGCTTGCCTGACGCGGAATTGATCTCGAATCGCTCGGTGAGGCTCTCGAACACCACGCTCTTCTGCTCCAGCGTCGCTGCACAAGCTCGGGCAGGTCGCGGCCGAGTCGATCAATCGGCACGCCACCAATGTATAGCCCCTGCTCGAGTCGGTCAGCCATCCGGCGAGGTGGCGCTGCGCAGCAGTCGCCGTGCTGCTCGCCTTGTCCTCGCAAATGCGCGAACACCCAGCGTGCTTCAGGGCGTCGGACGTTTGATCGTCCGAGAGACTCGGGCGTAGCCGAAGCGCAACTTTCCCATCCATTTGCAAGCAAATAGACGAGGACGAGCATTTTAACAGCCGGGGATATCCGTAGGGCCAGCGAGGGGTAGGTGACCCTCCCCAGCAAACTTGCGTTTAGCGGACAGTCTAGCGACAGCTACAAAAGCAGAACGAGTGTGGGGCATGCGGCGTACATGCGTTTGGATACGATAATACTCGGCATTAGCTGGAGGTAGTCCGCGTGCGATATGGTCGTATGCCCGTGCAGTTACCAGTTGCTAGTACTGCGCCGGTCCATGCAGATTACGGGCAGACTCCCTACTCTGAAATGATTGCCGACTCGATCGCATTGCACGAGACCATTCGAAATCCTTTGGGCAATGCCTCCCTAATTACTTCGCTCCCCATATAGTGCAGCGGACCAAGCGGAAGGCTCGGGAAGCGTGCGGCAAGCGCGCGGTCCGGGTAGCCGTCGATGAAGAGAATTCGTTCTCCGGGTGCCGTAGATCACAGATGTGTCTCAGTAAAATCTAGGCTTCCCGCAATATAGATCAGAGCAAGATTGCCCGTATTGCCACGACTCAGCTCCTCCAGAGAAACTGCTAGGACGTGCAAAGATAATATGATTGATGAGTGGCAGACTACTAGACAGCAGGTCAGCCAGGTCTTCCTCCCCACAGCGTCACTGATGAGTGGTGCCGCCAGAATATACTGTGATAGCGCGGCAAAAATCGTTACGCCAAGCCCAAGCAAAGCAAGGGTCTTCATGAATACGCCAATATAAAAGGTTTGCGTCAGCACACTAGTCGTGACTGGAAAAATTCCACTCGCAAACTCTACAAAAAGAAATCTACCGAATGCGAAGCTCGCTACAGCGAGTGCGCTCCAGACTAGCTTGCTGGTCATTCCTCCACTAAATGCAGAGACTATCCCCAGCTTTGAGCCATAGGCGAATATTGAGAACGCCATCCAGGCGGTATATATAACCTGCATCATGAAATAGGTAAGAAAATCTCCGTTCGTTCCCTGATGCATCAGCTGTAGCAGAAATAACACGGCTGATAATGATGAGAGTGCAAGCAACATTATCTGTATCCTAGTCGATCTTATCGAGTAAAATTCCTCGAATAAAGATTCAGTCTTCGTCAAATAGGATCGGATGAATCGGATTTCATGCTCTAACCCCGTGCTCAGTAATCGCCGCAGACGCCTACACATTCTTGAGTAGCATGTTTGTAGAGACAAGAGAAAAAAATTATCGCCAAGGGTGGCACCGGAGTCATAACCGCTGGCATTAAAAACGTTATTGAAAGTCTTCGGAATTCTGCGTATTTCAAGAGATCTCCCAGGAAGATCTGGCAGGTTCATTCGTGCGGCCCGATTCCCTTGCAAAGCCGAGGTAGGTTGGTATCTGACCCAACGGCAAACGTCAATTGATATTTGAGTCCCCCTCCGGGCGGGGTACCCTCGCTGCCTGGACGTCTAATCCTAGTGCCGAAGGACGCCCAGTAACCAGCCGGAAACTCACTTTGGCTGAGGCGCAGAGGGCAGATCGCAATGCTAGGCGGCGAAGCAAGGCCCCGGAGCTTGAGTCTGCGGAGGGTCTCCCAGAAATCGAAAGTCGCGTGAAATTTTGCAGCCTTGTTGAGCGGTACTCAGAGATGGCAGCGGGCGACTGGATGATTTCAACCGCAGCCCACAGCAGTTTATCGAACTGGCCAGGGAATCGTTCAATCGCGGCAAGCGCGTGGCGTTGGTAGCTGGCGGCAAGTATGAGCGCCTCGGTGACGAATATTACTACGTACAAGAGCTATTCAAGCCGGAGGAGCTCACGGGATATTTGCACCCACGCGACCGCCCGCTTTTTGAACTCGCCGATTGAACGTAGCGGCTCAATCAGGCGCTTTGATTGATGCGCCATGACCGAAAACGATGGCTATCGGTACGACTTCGGAGGTGATTTTTTCGTCCTCCAGTCTCATCAGACGCTTGTCTTCATCCGAGAATTGATTCAGTTCCTTCGACCCAGACCAGACGTAGGTTGCACCAGGAGCGATGGTCTCTTCCACTCGGAAGGTAATGGTACGGATGCGCTCACCGAACGTATCCTTCAGGGCGATAGCGCCCTTCACACCCTTCATGGCTTTGGTGGACTTATTCCGGATGGCAACATCCACAACGAACGAATCGCTGAATCGGCTATTGTAGAGATTTGGAACGCACCGAATGCGGCGCCCAGTTTCTTGTGCGCCACGTATCCCATCAGCAGCTTCTGGTCTTCCTCTGAAAGATTCTGCACGGGCGGTTTGATGTCTTATTCCCACTTGGACTCGTCAGCGGGAATGATCGCATCGGTAGACTTGCCACAGGCCGCCAGGATCACTGCCAGACTGATGACACAACATTCCATGTTCATATGCACTCCAATTTTCCTTATCCTCACTTCCCTCGATACCCAAACTGCGGATGATTCGCTTGTCGGAATCGGCGAGCATGTTATCGTGATCGACTAGGCTCCGAGAACTCGATAATATTGCCATGGCAATATTATCGATAGCGTCACTGCCATCGCCGCCTTCATACGCAGGGCCATAGAGCAGCGATGTAGGCAAGTTCAGCGTCTATGATGGCTTTCTGTGCGGCCGCCGATGTGCCCAGCGTGTAAAGTTTCGCACCCCTGACATCGAGCACCCCCACCATCGTTCTGGCCGTTACCTTCGGGCGAAGACAGTGCTCCATCAACGCGGTGATCAAATCCATCTTAGCCTTGTTCACCTCGTCGTCCTTCAAGTACAGCTTAATAACGTGCTGCTCCCCGTTTATCGAGAGACCCAGTTCGGGGTTGACAGAGACATCCATGCCAAGGTGGGAGTAAAGAACAGAAGGCGGTTGAAACCAGTTGAGATTTTTGTTCCCCCACCACTTCCTGTAGCCTTCTACGATGTCTGGGTACGCTTTGATTTTTTTGATATCGGTTAAACCACTGCAGATATTAAGTAAAGTGTTCTTCGGAGAATTACTTTCGTGCAGTGCAACCAGTTTTTCCCTAAACGGACGATAGAAGTCTGTGGCGGGACTGTACTCCTGGCGATTCTTTATTTGTCTAACCTTGGTCGCCTTAGGGGAGCCTGCTTTGGAAACAACATCAACCAAATCGGTCAAAGAAATTCTTGGCATCATCTTTTCCTAATGTACTGCTGCAGCGTACTGCAACCATCTGGGATTTTATAATCCATATTAGGCAGATTAGAATGGTACCGCCTCCCGGGGCGCTACAGATGGCGCGGGACTGGCAAGCCGGTCGTAGGGATACCTCTCGAATGCCTTTTCAATGTCATCTGCCATCGCCATCTCAACTCCAAGGGAAAATAATTATTGTTATCAATTGGCCGCCAGCAAGGTTGGGTACATCAAGATATTATCGCTTCGGCGGGGCCGCGCGGGCGCGAGAAGGGCTCACCCCAACTTTTGGGGGGAATCTAGCGCCGGTGACATTGGCTGGATCGAGAGCTTAATCAGCAACGGGGACCGATGGGAATTCTTCCATTACCGAGCCCAATGCTGCCAAGCGATGACGGCAACCGAGTATGCGAGGGCGGCGGATTCTATTTGAAGTGCTGCCCAGCGGCGCCCAGAAATGGCGCTTGAAAATATCAGCACTTTGGCACGAAGTCGGAGAATTTGCTGAGGTTCGATGGCTACTATCAGGTCACTCTCGCCAACGCCAGGGAGAACCGCGCAGAGGCAGAGTCTCGATTGCAACGGATGACTCGGAAGAGTCGGTGCACAAAGGGAAAAGATCGCGGCGTCCGGATGAGGGTCAGTCTCCCAAATTCTTGCCTCCCCCTCCCCGCAATAGGCGAAATTTCTTCGCGACATTGCGGATATTTCCCAACGCCGACAAGGCGATCCGCAGGCAAATTGGCAAGGCGTTCGACCACTTTGAGTGTCGGCGACCTGACAATGGAGGAAGGCATGCGCGATATGCGAGAGGCCCTGAAACATGGCGACAAGACCGCCACAGGCGGGGTACTGATTTCCACGGTGATCGGCTTTACGCATCACGGTGTCCCCGTCGCGGCGGAGGGCGATCACGCTACCTGTCCAGCCTGCAAGGTGGGTGGCCCGGTGATGAACGACGCCCATCCGCACTTCACGCTCATGGACGGACGCCAGATTCTCGTGCGGGGCGCCAGGGTGATGTGCCAATGTACGAACAAGCCACTGGTTATCCCATCACAGCAGGACTTCATCATTGAGGTGGATCGGACAGGCCACGTCCAGCCTTTGGCCGCACCTGGCGCTTTCGCACCACTGGCCGCCGAGAAGCTGTCGGACGGGCCAAGCAACCTCGTGGACGATTCGGAGCGGATCTGTGCGAACATGAGCAACGCGGAGTTTCGCAGCCTCATTCTCAGGCTCCGCGACATGGCTGTTTCGCGCTGCGGCAAGAGATTGGTGGAGCTTCGACGGTGGGGCCACGCGGATCGGGCGCGAGTCGAGGCGTGGTTTGGCGTATCAGATGAGCGGGTCCGCCAACGCCTGCTTGAGGGAATTCCCCGTATCGAGTCGATCCTCAGGAGCCTGACCGCCGACAACTTTGTTCGATACTCCGACGAGACGATGGAATACATCGGTTGCACGCCTAAAACTCGCAATAATCCGGAACTCGTGGCAGCCGTTTGCGCTCCCGATACGAAGACGCACACCATCGCAATTGCACTGAAATTCTGCGACTTATCGCCCTACTCCGACAGCGTGGACTCGCAGTTACTAACGCTTGTCCATGAAGTTTCCCACTTCCAGGATGCCATGGCGACCGAGGATCCTTTCTATCAGCTATTTAGAGCAAAGCGGGAGGCCGCGGCAAAGAATCCCAGGTGTATTGAGAACGCTGATAACGTGGCCGCCTATGTCATTGTCTAAATACTTCCGCACCGTTGTTGCAGCGGTTGCAATCCTTGTGCAGCCTGCACTGGCTTGCAGCTTCGACATTTCCTTCAACAGCAATTTCGAGCCAGGCGCGGTTCGCCTGCCGGCATCGGAAGTGCGCAAATTGGCGGAATGGATGGTCGACTCTCCCGGGAGATATGAGAACAAGGAGGAGTTTCACATTCTCGTCTACGAGGCCCGCACCGTTGGTGTCAGTCATGCTCTCGCACGCAAGCGCGTATCTCACCTGGAGCATTTGCTGACGACTTTTGGTGTGCCGGTGGGCATGATTTCCATGGAGATCGCTCGCTTCAATCCAGGAAAATCGGCGGAGCCGCCAGACTTTGCGCATATCAATTTCATGCCGGGGTGTCCGCACCCTTGCTGCCCAGGTCCGGAACCGACCTCGCAGATTCGCTAGGCGTGAGCTATCCGGCCCAGCAGCCTGTTGTCAAACGGCAGGCTGCGGCAAAGAACCCGCAGTGCATTGGGAACGCAGATAACGTTTGCCGGCTATGTCATTGTCTAAGTATTGCCGCACTCTCGTAGCAGTGGCTGCGATCCTTGTTAAGCCCGCACTGGCGTGCAGCTTCAACATTTCATTCAACACGAGCTTCGAGCCTGATGCTGTTCGCCTGCCGGCTTCGGAAGTGCGCAGACTGGCGGAGTGGATGATCAATGACCCGGCTGCCTATGAGAAAAAGGAGGAGTTTCACATTGCCCTGTATGAGGCCCCCGCGTTTGGTGTCAGTCATGTGCTCGCGCGTAAGCGCACGGCTCACTTGAAGCAGTTGCTGACGACATTTGGTGTGCCGGCGAGCATGATCTCCATGGAAATCGCCCGCTACAACCCAGGCAAATCGGTGGCGCCGAACTTTGCGCATATCAATTTCATGCCGGGTTGTCCGCACCCTTGCTGCCCAGGTCCGGAACCGACCTCGCAGATTCGCTAGGCATGAGCTAGATGACTTCTCCCTGCCCGGCAGCCTGTTGTCAAACGGCAGGCTGCGGCAAAGAACCCGCATTGCATTGAGAATGCTGATAACGTGGCCGCTTATGTCATTGTCCAAGTACTTCCGCACGGTCGCCGCAGCAGCGGCGATCTTGGCGCAGCCCGTCCTGGCTTGCAGCTTCGATATTTCCTTCAACAGCAATTTCGAGCCCGATGTGGATCGCCTGCCAGCTTCGGAAGTTCGCAGATTGGTGGAATGGATGGTCGATGATTCGGCGAAATATGAGAACAGGGAGGACTTTCACGACATGGCTCCCCGCCATCAACCGAAGCCTTCGCGCTCGCATTCAAGCCAAGCCGCCCGAGGTGAGTTAAGACACCGTCTCGGTGTCAGCATTCGCTATGCATTGGCCTCCTAACTTGGCTCAAATATGTTCGTATCTAGCCATGTAAGCTAATGCTTGCGTCAAACCGCATGGAGAATCCCTCCTCCACACGCCGATCTCACGTCAAAGCACCTTTGGCTCAGGTCCGCTCAATGGACCAAAGGCACTGCACCAAGAGCCACCGCCGACTGAGCTTGACTCCAGATCCGGACGCCGATCGGTAGATAGGGACTCCGGATATGGCAGTTATGGACGCGTTATGGGAGGTTATGGACGCCTTCGGGCTACGAAATGTGCTCGATAAGTAATCTGGTGCCGGGTTCGCAGGATCCAGAGCTCCAAACGAGATCAGTGAAAAGTACTTGGTGTGAAGCTCGAAGCTGGTATGACGCCGTGATCATCCGCCTGGCCTGCATCGTGGCCAGCGATGCCTAAAGACACCAGTGACGGTCAATCAGGATTCGTCTGATGGCCCTCTCTGGACGGATTCCTTGGGCGCGAGAATAATGACGAAACTCGCGCCAAGACGATCTGGATTGGCCCGCGGCGAACCATGGATGCTGCCTTCATGACTCTGGTGATCCGGGAGGACTCATGACTTCCGTATAACGAGATTGGTTGGAGGGGGGCGGATAGTTCAGGGACTAGCCCAACGGCCGAGTTCAGCTGCAGATTCAACCGGTCGACACTGCCTGCAAAGGCGTTCACGGACAGCCTTCGTCGACATCTCTTATGCTGTCACTCGACGGCGAGTAAATTACAATTCGTGTGTAGTAATTCGTGTGTAGTATTATGGTTCGCGCTGTGGTGCTGGCGGATGGGCTTGCAAAAGCCATGCAGAAACTGAATATTTTGTTTCTATCGGAAAAGATAACCGGGATCTTGTTCATGGAAGAACGAAAAAAACCAAATTGGTTTGTACGAATTCTGATCATAGCATTCTGCATATTGCTGGCGTCAATGATTGCTTATCGCTACATCACCATTGAGCCAAAAGCCGAAATCAGCGGCGGACTCATTACTTTACTTTTTCTATTGCTTATCCTTGTCTTGGCAGAGTCGTTTGATAATTTCTCGGTTGGGAAATTAATCTCAATCTCACGGGAAGTCAAAAAGAAGGAAAGGGATGTCGAAAAATTAGAAAAGCAAAATACTCACCTTCTGTCTCAACTCATCTCACTCTCCAACACTCAGTCACAGAACCAGAACCACACCAATGTGTACGGAGATTACCACGCCACGCCGACTGTTCAGAAGGCAAGTGAGACGGACGTCCAAGAGAAGCAGTCTTCGGACGCGGCTAGTGCAGCGACGCCGAACGGCACGTCCAGGGTCGCTACAAACTGGCGGCGGGCCGAAGAGCTAGCACTCACCAAATATCTGCAGCAACGCTCTCTACACCGATCGAATGTGATTGTTGAAGCGAAGCTGGTGTCTCAGTTTCAAGGTATTGATCCGATCTCCAGTATGCAACCTGTATTCGATGCATACATTAAGTTATCTGAGCACGAAACATTCGTTGAAATGCGACCAGCGAAGCTTTCGCTGACATTTTTCCGCGATCGGCTATACGTGATGCTTTCGAAAATTAATCACTATCGAACTGCTAAACGTGTGGAGGCACATCTCGACCTTGTGTTAATGAAGCTTCCGGGCGAGGAACCCCGAGCTCCCAATGACTTTGCACGCATGCTAGAAAGCTTCGAGCCGGCAATAGCCAGTGGCCTCCTGAAAATACATGAAATCGAATTCACTGCAGATGAAGCGGCATCTTGTAGAGATGCTTAGGGCCAAACCGGCCCGAAAGAACGGCTGCTCGAACCTGGACCGACCGCTTCTAGGAAAGTCATCTGACCGCTTCGGGTCGAGGCTGTGTGAAAACGTCTCGATCACCTAGACTGGATCAACGCATTCAGATTGGGGTACCGGATGAGGCGATTCATAGAGGGAGAAGACCGCAAGCAAGCTACCCTGCTTCCAGAATGCCTCGATGATTTCATCGTCGAGGATAACCCCGCCACGATCATCGACGCGTTTGTTGAAGAGTTGGATCTCGAGTCGCTCGGGTTCGAAGGTGCCAATCCTTCGACTACAGGTCGCCCCTCATATGGTCGCCCCTCATATCATCCTGCCGTCCTGTTGAAGATATACATCTATGGCTACCTCAACCGGGTCCAGTCCAGCCGCCGTCTGGAACGCGAATGCCAACGCAATATAGAGCTGATGTGGCTGACCGGTCGACTGGCACCGGACTTCAAGACGATTGCAGACTTCCGCAGGGACAACGGCACAGGCATTCGCAATGTCTGCCGTCGTTTCGTAGTTCTGTGCCGCGATCTGAAGTTGTTCTCGCAGGCCCTGGTCGCCATCGACGGTAGCAAGTTCAAGGCAGTCAATACTCGGGACCGCAATTTCACTGCTGGCAAGGTCGACAAGCGCCAGCAGCAAATCGAGGAAAGAATCCAGCGGTATCTGAGTGCGCTGGAGACCGCGGATCGCACGCAGCCGGCGGAGATGGGACTCAAGACAACACGACTGCGCGAGAAGATTGCGCAACTGCGTCAGCAGATGCATAGCCTTGACCAGATAAAGGAAGAGCTCAAGACGTTGCCAGATGGTCAGATCTCGATGACCGATCCTGATGCGCGCTCGATGGCGACAAGTGGCAAGGGCTCTGGAATGGTCGGCTACAACGTACAGATGGCCGTAGATGCCAAACACCATCTTGTCGTCGCTCATGAGGTCACCAATATTGGCAATGATCGGGCGCAACTCAACTCGATGGCCCGAGCCGCTCGCGATGCGATGGGTAAGACCAGGCTCAAAGCCATAGCTGATCGTGGCTACTTCAGTGCGCAGGAGATCAAGGCGTGCGCGGATACGGGCATTGCTGCCATCTTGCCCAAACCAACGACGTCCAGCGCGAAGGCGGGAGGCCGATTTGATCGGGCGGACTTCATCTACATTGCCCGAGACGACGAATATCTATGTCCCGCCGGCGAACGTGCGATATACCGCTTCACCAGAGAAGAGCATGGACTGCAGTTACGCCGCTATTGGAGTAGTGCTTGTCCTCAGTGCACTATGCGGTCTCAATGCACGCCGAGTCCGTACCGGCGTATCTCCAGATGGGAGCATGAGGAAGTGCTGGAGGCCGTCCAGCGCCGGCTCGACAAGACGCCGGATGCCATGACGGTTCGCAGGCGAACCGTCGAGCATGTCTTCGGAACCTTCAAGCATTGGATGGGCTACACGCACTTCCTGACGCGCACGCTACCGAATGTAGGTACCGAAATAAGCCTGCATGTTCTAGCGTACAACCTGAAGCGCGTCCTTCGAATTCTCGGGTTCTCGAAAACAATGAAGGCCATGCGCCTGGTGGGCGCGTAAGCACCCATTTGCACCCAACAAATGGGCTGAAGATCACCCTCAGGGGTCCACTAGCGTTGTTCGCACCCGTTTCGACATCGTCCGACGACCAGGTTGGCCGAAAATTCGATAAGGTAAGCTCCGCCCCGGAGGGCACGCGCATTGATGCGATTCGAGAGACGTTTCCACACGGCCTCGGCCGATCAGAGCCATTGACCCTACCTGCCTGCTTTCTGGTCCGCACCCAATGACTTCTGGGCGCCAACCATGATCCAAGGCTTACAGGGTGCCGGGGTCGCTCTTACTTCTTCCTGAAGATTCGTGCAGCCTTCCCCGGAAATCGGAGATCGAAGCCCGACGTCCCTAGCGGACCCCTATCCCTCCTCCGCTCTAACCTTCTCCAAATCCCGCGCAATCCGATCCCGAATCGGCGAGGTATGCCCATGCTCCTCGTCCGTCTTGCCGGTGACGAGCCAGTAGGCGTACTGGGGCCAAACCTTCCCTATGGCCTCCATCATCTCCTGAACGACACGCTGATCTTTGTGATAGGTGTTCTTCCAACTGGCAGCCTTGATGCCGGTCAGGTCTTCCATGTGCTTGAATCGACGATGGCTATCCGTCACAAAATCAATCAATTCGACGACGCGATTGCGCATATCTATTAGCATAAATTGTTCTTATCTTCTAAATTCATGCTTGTAATTGGGCGGTGGCATTCATGGCCGCACCGAGCTTGAACTCAGCCACATAAGCCCACGGCAGCAACAGCAGTTGCCGAGGACCGCTTGTTCATCAAATACCTGGCTACCGCGAGTAGAACTCGCATCGCAAAACGCAAAACTCGACAACAGCTTGTCGAGGTGAGGGCGTTCTGCGCCCGCAAAAAGCAATCAAGCCCGCCGGCGCGTGTGCGCAGGCAGGTGTCAGAGGCATAGCCATTCGCATTATGGCCTATGCGGCAACCCTAATGCCTTGCGCGCGCCGGTTACCGTCTGATGACGTACTGCATTTCCGGACGCTTTCGATGACTTAAGCCGACCAGGAACCACCCATGACCGCACGCCAACGTCGCCCACGCACCGCCGCCGAAGCAAGGGAAGCCGCAATGGAAGCCAGGCCGATCGCCGAGCCTGCGATGCTCGACATCCGAGTGGCTCCGGACGCCGATTGGAGCCGCCAGACCATCGAGCAAAGCTGCCACGAGTTGCTGCGCGTCAGCGCGGGCCTGGAGTCTCTCTTGATTCTGCTGGAGCTGCAGGCTGGCGAACACGTCGGCAACAACGGCTTGCACGCCTTGCTGGCTCCGCTGAAGCAGCAGTTGGACGAGGCAGTGGACCGGGTGCAAGCGCTGTACTGACCCCCCGAGGGCAGCCACTGCAGGTCGTAAGTCGCGGTGGAGCAATACGCCAAGGTGCTCGGCAAGCCCGTGCGTTACCGCATACTGGACATCGAGGGCAAGCCCGGTACCGCAGTGTGCAACGTACAGGAGGCGGCGGGATGAGCTCACGGGCAAGGATTGCAACAGGGCCACCTTCCTCTGGCCGGTGCCAACCTTCGGCGCCATCGAGCGCACGGTGCGGCCCTTGATCGAGTCCATGCCGAAGGCAAAACGCTGGTACACGATCACGCCGCAGTATGTGTTTGGCGATGGCTTGCTGTCGGCGGCCAAGGCGGCGTTTGCAGAGAAGGGCATTGAGCATGTGGGCAACAGTTAGCTCGCAGCGCTTCTACAGTCTGTCGGCGCAGATCCAGCGCGAGCGCAACAGCGATCATGACATCCTCGAGCGCACGCAGAAAGGGACGCTGGACGTCACGGCCTGGCTGTCGTGGTTTCTGGAAGCGCTCCTTCGCGCTGTGCAAAAGGCTCAGCACACGTTTCATGCCGTGTTGATGAAGGCGCGATTCTGGCAGCGTCGGGCGACAACACCGATGAACGAGCGGCAGGTGAAACTGCTCAACCGCCTGCTCGATGGCTTCGACGGCATGCTCACCAGCAGCAAGTGGGCGGCGATTGCCAGGTGCTCGGCGGACACGGCGCTGCGGGATATCCATGCGCAGCTGAAGAACGTGCTCACGCGTGCCAAGGCAACTCGGCCGGCCGTGAAGCCGATGCTGCAAGCCGTTTAATTCCCTTGACTTTTGCATAACCCGGCCCTCCTTCTGTGGGGCACAATAATTCCGTCAAAACGCCACACTGGATTGATCGGCTTGACTGACAGAATCACCTGTCAGTGAGCAACATGATCGGAGGCAATGTGGCTAGAGGATGGAACAGGCTAGATCGCCAGCTCGCTGGCCTTGTTGTATTGGCACGCGTCATTGAAATGATGACGCCCAACCCCGAAGCGCCGTCCGCCGTGCTGTGGAGGCCATCGTGATCCACCGGCTAGCGAACGGGTATTTCAGCAACCACCCCGCGCAGGGCATCGCGCTGATTCTGATCGCATTTGGCGTCGCGGGTGCCGTCGCACCCGCTGTCGAGCTCCTGGATCCAGGAGGGCAGTATTGCGCCAGGCCGACATCGACGCAGCCCGTGGTCTCTCGTACGCGCTCGGCAGTCGATGTCCGGGCGCGCAGTTAGGATTGCGAGGGCAGCGCCGTTTTCCGTGGCAGCAAGGCGTCGTGGTCGTTGGTGGCATTGGCGATGGCAACGCACATCCTCATCGGAAACAGCAAACGCGCTCGGGCGCAATGCGGGTCCTCCAACCTCAATTCACCTGCAACCACTTTGGCATCCTGTCCAGGATCTGGAGGCTATTGCCGACCACATCGCCGCGGACAACCTGGCACGTGCGCTGGCGCCACCCCAAAA
>NZ_JARJLM010000733.1 GCF_029335485.1 Cupriavidus basilensis | reverse complement strand
CTGCCTGCTGTGCCGAGGTGAGCCGCTGCTCGAGCTCGGCGAAGCGCTGCATGGTCTTCGCCTCGAAGGCCTGGCGGTCCTTATTGAGCCGGCCCTGTTCCTCGCGCTCGGTTTCGTACTGCGCCAGCTTGCGGCCGGCCGTGCCGACCCATTGGTCGACCGGATTGACCTGGGCGCCGGGCGGCATGACGCCCAGGTTGGTCACGCTGCTTGGGGGACCAGCCGTGGCGGCGCGCGCGTCAGGCTTGGTGGGCGTGGAACCCGAGAACGCGAACACCATCCACAGCACGCCAATGCCGCCGACCAGGACCGCCGCCAGCATCGCGTACTGGCGCTGGCGCGGCGTCAGCCGCTCCAGGATGCCGCGCACGGCGCCATTCGATGCGGTACGCCAGTTCATTGCGCACCTCCACGGCGAATCACGTACACGCTGGTGCTGGCGCCGGGCCGGAGGTTGTGGTGCTCGATCGCAATGCCGGCGACCTCGCCCCCGTCACGATCGAACTCCTGTTCGGAAAGTCCCATGGGTTCGGCGCTGACGTTTTGCAGCAGGTACTTCTCCCCGACGAGCCCGCGACCCTCATAGCGGCGGACCAGCGCGAACTTGGCCTCCTGCCAGAGCTGGAGCGGCCGGTGGGTCTCTTCGACCCGGATGTCGGGCGGAACCCGGTCGGAGGCCATGGCGACAAGCAGCGCCTTCATGGCGCGGATGTGGTTCGGCGATGGTGTCGCGGTGGCCTGGGATGCCTTTCCGTGCAGTGCTTTTGGGGTCTTGTCGCGGATGACGATGGTGTCGGCCGGCGTGTCCGCGCGGCGCAGCAGCAGCGTGTAGGTGGCGCTGGCCGACGACACGAACAGGTTGATCGGCTTGCCGCCATCGCCCACCGGGCGGATGTAGATCTCGCCCTTGTCCTTGTCGCACTCGACTACGACATCGCCGGCGGGGTTCGTGACCGGTACGGCTGGCGCCGCCGAAGGCGAGCCGGGCATGGTCGGCAGCGCGGCGCCCGAGCCGCACTGGCTCGAATGGATGTTGCCGAAGACGTCGGTGATCGGCGCGTTCTCGATGCGGATGCGCGTCGGCTCCTTGACCGAGACGATGGCTTCGACGGAGACGCCATCGCTCGCCTCGACGACCTGCAGCGCGTAGGTCGGAAAGCCGAACGAGAGGGCGGTGAGGGCGATGACCCGGCGCGCGGCGGCCGGCAGGGCCGGCATGCGTGTCGTGCGACAGTCGGGGCGGGCGCGGGCCGCGCGTTCTTCAGTTGCTCGCATAGGGGATCTCCTTGAAGCCCTTGAGGTGCATCCGCGCGCCCGCGTAGGCGAAGTCGATGCGGTAGGCCTTGAGTTCATTGGCGGTCTCGTAGCCATTGACGAGCGTGCGCAGACGCCCTCGCACGACGAGGCTTTGCGCCGACTCGCTGGGCACGAGTTGCTGGGGCGAGAAGGACGTGGCGGCGTTGATCCGCTTCAGGCGCTCGGCCTCCACTTCCTGGCGGGTCTTGAGTTCGCCGTACTGTCCAGGCTCGGCGTAACCCAGCAGGGTGTCCTTCTTCCAGTCGATGGTGGCGGGGCTCACGTCGAGCACCAGCCAGGCGATGAAGCTGCCCATCTGCTCGAGGTATTCGGCGCTCGCCTGGTCGCGCGTGACCCAGAAGGTCTTGTTCAGCGAAGGCGGCACGACCACGGTTCGCACCGAGCCCAGCAGGTTGAGGATGACGATCAAGGCCAGGATCTGCCCTGCAGCGAGCGCGCCGACGGCAAGGCCGAGGTGGCGGTTGCGGCGGCGCATCTCCTTGAGGTCGCCATTGAGCCGTTCGAAGTCCATGGCATCCCCCTGTCAGCCCACCATGCGGCGGAGGTGAGAGGGTGGCGTGGCGCGCATGGCCGTCATCGGGTTCGACGGCAGGTGCCAGTACAGCCAGTGGATCGCGTAGGCCGGGTGCTTGTCCGCCTTCAGGCGCGAGATCCAGCGCGAGAGCGCGATCCCCGACGCCATGCAAACGGCGAAGGACATCTTGCTACCGGACATGTAGCCGACGAAGAACATGAACAGCACCGGGGCGGCCACGTCGACGTCCCAGAAGCCGATCTTCCATTGGTCATCGAGGCGCCGGGGGATGTAGGTGTCGGCTCGCATGTCGGTCTCCGGGACGTCGACGCGGGGCTCAGACCACCGCGCCCATGATGGCGCCGGCGATCACCAGGCCGACCGCTCCAAAGATGGCCAGGCCCACGTAGAAGAGGACCGGCCCGAAGTTGCGCAGGGCGGAGAGACTAATGAGGGCGACGACGAAGCCGACGAAGCCGACCAGCGCCTTGATCCCCGGTCCCAGCGCGGAGATCTGCGTGAGCGCGGAGGTCAGAGGCCCGGTGATGCCGGTGAATGCCACCAGGTCCAGCGCATAGCCAGGGAAGGCGACACACAGACCGAGGGCGGCGACGACGAGGAGAAGAATGGCGCCGAGGACGCGCCGTGCACGGGGCCGGTCCGAGGCGGCGGAAGGGATGCGAAGTGTGGCAGTGCTCATGAGCGAACTCCTGAAAATGGATGCGCCTGGGCGCAGGGAATGGAAAGGGCGGGTACGCGGCGGGGTGGGGCGCAAGGCCCTGCAGGTGTGTGCGTGCGGCGCACGGCGGGTGAGGGCGAACTGGCCGGGACTCACAGCGAGGCCTCTGGATCGAGATAAATCGCAACCTCCACGCGGCGATTGCGCGCCCGCCCGGGTGCCTTGTCGTTCGAGGTCACGTAGCAGCACGCACCGGCGGACTCGACCTCGATGCGCGTTGCCGGATCTGGCCGGCGCTCACGCAGGTACGCACTGACAGCGAGGGCGCGGGATCGGGCGAGGGTCTGGTTGACCTGGCTCGGACCGATGGCATCGGTGCGGCCGGTGACGACGATGCGGGCGGCAATTGCCGTGTTTTCGAGCAGGTCGTCCAAAGCCGCGCGGGCCGTGCGCGTGAGCCCCGCATCGCCAAACCGGAAAAACACCGTCAGGCGGACGATGGATTCCTTCGGCGGCGGGTTGTCCGGCTCGACAGCAGGGCGTGACGTGGGTGGATCACCGCCCGACGATGCCGCAGATACAGCGGGGGAGACCGCCGCATTGCCGGAGTCCGGTTTGGCAACCTCGGTGTCGATGGTCTTGCGCGTCACCACCGGACAGTCGGGCATCGTGCAGAGCCGGAACGCTGCGCGGATGCCGTAGCCCTGCTGCGCGATACGCCCGCCGTTGGCGTTCGCAGCGCGGGCTGCCTTTGTCGATGCGGCCTGCGGGACGGCACTGCAGCCCGCCATCGCGCCGACCGCAGCCGCGATGGCGCCGACAATGGACCACTGGAGCGCGTAGTTCATGGCGCCACCCGCACGCCCATACGCAGGGGCTGGATGGATGCGGCCTGTATCGGCGGTGCCGGGCGAGCGCTCGCCCCATTCAATGGGGTCGTTTGCCCAGGGAGACGGTGATACACCTTCCAGGCATAGCGGGCCCGGGCCTGCGTGCAGGCATCACCTTTGAGCCGCGAGCAGGCCGCGTTGTAGGCACCGACCGCATTCCACGTCACGCCATGACGTGCAAATGCGTCCGCCAGCAACCAGGCGCCGACGTTGAGATTGGTACAGGGATCGTACAGATCGGTTTCGCCAATGCCATGACGCGCGAGGCGCGGCAAGTGCCCGCTGTTGATCTGCATGAGCCCGATGTCGTAGGAGCCAGTGCTTGCCCTATGTGCCCGGTTGACCGCCCTGGGATTCAGGTTCGACTCGGTGCGGGCGATGGCGTAGAGCAGCTCGGGAGATACGCCATAGCGCTGGCCGGCATCGCGCCAGCAGGCATGCGCCCACACCGGCTGCAGCGCCAGGAAGGCCAGGACAACGACGAACGAATGGCGCATGACTCACCTCGTGAACGAGACCAGGGAAGCCCACTCGCGTGGGCGACGGGGTCGGGCCTTCTGCCATCGGCAGACGGTCGGGGTCGGGTTCGGGTGAGTCCGGTCGGGGCCGGACGGGGTGGGAAAAATGTGGCGCGACCGCGTCGCGCTCAATCCGTGGCTGGCAGTGGCACGGGGTGGATGCGGGCAGCCATGTTGCGGCGCGCCTGTTCCAGTACAGCGCGCCCGGAAGTGTCCTGGGCGCGCGATAGCGCCACGCAAGCGGTGGTCAGTTGATCCAACTGGAACTTAGGATTCGGATGCCGATTGGCGGGGGAGCGTTGCAGTTCTTGCAGAAGCTCATACTGGCGACGCCACATCGATTCGCGCCGCCTCGGCGTCTGCGGCGGCCGCAGCACGAGTTCGGTACCCAGGAAGCGGAAGATGTGCGCAGGCGCATCGTTGTGGGAAAAGACCAGGGAGACACAGGCGCTGATGAGGTCGGGAAAGCGGAAGGTCGGCGCAATGTTCCGCTCGCTGAGCAGCAGGCCGTAGAGCCATTCGTGCTCCTCGACCCAGAGGCGCGTCTCGACAATGCCCCGCCCGTCGCCGGGGATGAGGGCTATGGAGGGTGCAGGGTGTGTCGTCGGTACCGTGGAGAACATGGCGCTTACCTCGCTTCAATCAATGCAGCTAGCAGGACCAAGTGCATGACTGAAGCGTAAAGACGCGCGTTCGCCGAGTCGCGGCGCAATGAAGGGCTTTTGCGGGGGATATCGCCATTGGGGACCATGGCGAATGGGCCGCCTTGTGCACGCGGCTCCATCTCACGATGGCGGCGTATGTTGGCTAGGAGCGGATGAGCAAATCCTCGGCGGTCTTGCCAACGGCCAACGCATCCTTGAACCAGTTGGGTCGCTTGCTTCGGCCGGTCCAGGTCTTCCCGTTGCCGTCGGTGTACTTGGCAGTCGAAACAACAGATCTGGTCGTTGTTTTCTTGCCTTGCTGGACGAGCGGGCCTTTCTTGGGGCCGTGGCGCACGGTACTGTCGAAGCGATCGGCCGACGTGAGGTTGTAATGGGCGATGGCTGCCAGAAACGCACTCTGCTTCTGCTTTCGGTGGCTTGCCAAGTTCCACCGCCAAATCAATCCAGGCTGAACTGCGGACTCACCGGGAACGTATCCTTCAGCTGGACGGCACTCTCCCGACCGACTCCGACAGGGAACTGCGCACATTCGGCTTCGATGTGCTCACCTTAGCAATGTGGTTGCTTTAGGGCGCAAGCATTGAGAATTGCCGAGGCCCGCCCCGCTTCTTGGACTACGCCGAAATCGGTGCGTCGACAAGCACATTTGACTTCAACCTGCGAATGCGAGAATCAACAAAGTAACCCCCGCCTTCCACGTACCGGAGGTACACCCGCCGGCACGAGCTGCATTCCCAAATCGCGCAACGATTGTAGGGGTAGTAAAGGGGAGCAATCGGTGCGTCGGCTGACCAGATGTTGGTGGTCTCGGGGTGGAACTCCTCAAACGTCGGCTCGCTATAGATGTCCCGGACGAGCGTGCCAATCGCCGTGAGCTGCTGCTCGGGGAAAGATATGGGAACGCTAGTCCATGCGTCGAGCGCCGGAGCGCTGCACCCGCACTCGGCGGTTATCGTGTCGGTCCTGCGTGCCAAGGTCTGCAGGACATCAAAGGGGATATATGAGTCGTTTTCCATGCCGCGTGGTGTTTTTGGTGCAACTTACAAGCTCATACTACGCATCATAGCGGCCTCTGTGACGCAAGGCATGGAAATAAAAAGAGCGCGTCCGGTCGCTTTTGAGTTGCCACCCCCCCAGGGCCCTCTGCAAACATTGAGCAGCGGCCTCTCCCGCTGCGGCCCAGAGAGCCGATGGGCGAGCGACGCCACAAAGTTATCCAGCCGTATGTCAGAAGAGACATCACAAAGATTCCCGCGCATAGGCCGACAAGAATCTCGATGCTGTCCATATAGTTGCATCCTCCATTTATCCATAACGTTGTGTCGACAACCAACGTGTCCTAGGGAGAACCCTTTCTTTTCGTCACCTAATGGAATGAATTTGTTGCTGAAAATGTCACTTTGTGTACTGGATTCAATGGGCAATAATTACTACCTGTACAAGGCAAGGCCCCCGAAATCTGTGTAATTTCGATAACGCCCATATTCCAATGGCAGCTAACGGTGGTCGTGCTCGTACCAGTTCTCCATTGCAGCACTCCCATATTTGCATACCACCGAGAAAGGCTCCTATGTCTGAAATAATGCTGGACCGCCGCCGTTTCTGTGCCCTTGCCGCTGCGATTGGATGCTCAGCGACAGGGTTGTATCGTTTGGCAAACGCGCAGGAGGTCAAGTACTCCGCGGGCAATGAAAGGCCAAAAACGACTGTGCCGGCCGGGGCGACAGACTGTCACATGCATTTCTTCGATAAGCGAGCACCGACGGTGCCTGGCGCGCCCGTATTGCATCCCGACGCGCTGGCCGACGACTACTTGGCTTTCCAACGCCGCATTGGCACGCAACGCTGCGTGGTAGTGCAGCCTTCGGCATATGGCACCAACAATGAAGTAATGCTCGCTGGCATGCAGACTCTTGGCAGCAATGCGCGCGGGGTTGCCGTGGTAAGCGCGGATGTGTCAGACAGCGAATTGCAACGGCTGCACTCGCTTGGCGTGCGCGGTGTTCGGTTCAATCTCGTGCAGGCAGGAGCCATCTCCATAGAGAAAGCTAAGCTCTTGTCTCCCCGTCTAAAGGAAATGGGATGGCACATCCAGTTCTACATGCCCGGCGAGCGCCTCGTAGAAGCATACGAGCTCTTGGCTTCCTTGCCGTCGCCTATTGTCTTTGACCATATGGCACGTATCCCCTTAGAGCAGGGAACCGCTCACCCGAGCTACGCGGCTCTTCGTCGCCTTCTGGACAAGGGCAATGCTTGGGTCAAGCTGTCGGGCGCCTATCTCAGTTCAAAGCAGGGGCCGCTCTATCCCGATGCATCTAGACTGGCGCGAGAGATTGCAAAGACTGCACCAGAGCGCGTGGTTTGGGCTAGTGACTGGCCTCATGCTACAGAGAAAGAAAAGCCAGACGACGCCATCTTGTTTGATTTGCTCTCCGAATGGGTACCAGATGAAGCTGCGCGCCACCGCGTGCTCGTCACCAACCCGGCGGTTCTTTACGATTTTCCAAATTCATGACGGCGAGCCTACGAGTCGCGCCAGTCCGTTCTTTGGCCCCGATAGGACGAGGTTAGGATTGTTCGGGACTGACATCCGCTCGTCTTTGACCGTGGCGTATTCGTCGGGGCGACCATCTAATGGTCGCCCTTTTTTAATACCGGGAAAGGCCACATGGCCTACGCTCGCCTGTGACGGTCGCCGAGCGTCGCGCCTCCGATTTCGTCGGATTGGTGACGTATGGGCCTCACATTCGTGTTATCATTACAAAAATGAATGAGATAGCATCGAAATAAATCTCTTTTTTGGATCTCTGAAATACCGCAAGATTGCTGTCGGGCGACGACAGGCGAGTAGTCAGCGTCAGAGCTCCATCGGGTAGGCGAAAAATGTCCGGAAGCACTCTGACTGCTTGGTCGCCCACTTCTATAAACAGCGACGCCGCAAGGTCATGAGACGCGCAATAGCCCTCAGCAAGATTGAAGCTCTGCATGTCATCGGGTGTTGTGAGGTAGATGACCTTGAGCTCGATTATCCAACGGCGTGGCGTGACGCCGTCGAGCTCGGCCGACTCGGGATGAACCAGGGCATTCGGGTGACCACGAAGGGTACGGAGTATGTGCTCGTTACCTGTCCGAACGCCTTGCTAGCAGGGCTCTCCCTCGAAAAGCGCACCTATCGGCAACGGAATCTCTGTTGCAGCTTCCCAAAAGAAGCTCTTCCTCACGAAGTCTGGAAGGAGCTCCAACGAAAAGCCCGGTTCTTCGGAGACATCCTCGTTGACGGACCGCTCACCGGCATGGTCTTCGACCACCAATGGCAGTGATACGGGCTCCGCTCACGGGCCCGCATGGCGTCGCGCTCAGCGACCCTAGGACTGCTCACCGGGCGCATCGAAATTCGGCATCAAATCAGAGGCAAGTCATGAAGCAGATTAAGAGCATCCTTGTAGCGAACCGTGGTGAAATAGCGATTCGCATTATGCGGACCGCCAGTGAGCTCGGAATACGCACCATCGCCATCTACTCCAATGAGGACAGGTTTGCCTTGCACCGGTTCAAGGCGGATGAGAGCTACATGGTGGGAAAGGGCCTGAAGCCCACGCAAGCCTATCTCGCTATTCCCGAGATTCTGCGCATCGCCAAGGAGGTAGGAGCCGATGCCGTCCATCCAGGGTACGGATTCCTGAGCGAGAACCCCGATTTCGCGGAAGCCTGCGCGAAGGAAGGCATCGAGTTCATCGGCCCTAAGCCCGAGGTCATGCGCACGCTGGGGAACAAGGTTGCGGCTCGTCAGGCGGCTCAGCGCGCGAACGTGCCAGTAATGCCGGCCACCGGCGCGTTGCCCTGCGATATCGATGCAGCCCTCGCGGCTGCAGCCAGCGTTGGCTATCCGCTCATGCTCAAAGCGAGTTGGGGCGGCGGTGGTCGGGGAATGCGAGTCATCGAGACCGCCGATGACCTGCGCCAACAATTCGATGTCGCGCGCCGCGAGGCCAAATCGGCGTTCGGCAACGACGAGGTTTATCTCGAGAAGCTGGTTCGCCACGCCCGTCACGTTGAAGTACAGGTCCTTGGCGACACTCATGGCAACCTCGTACATATGTTCGAGCGTGACTGCTCTATCCAGCGACGGCACCAGAAGGTCGTAGAGCGGGCACCGGCACCCTATGTCTCTGCCAAGACCCGCGAGGGCTTGTGCGGCGCAGCGCTCCGACTGGCAAGCGAGGTCAACTACACGCACGCCGGGACGGTCGAGTTCCTGCTCGATGTCGACACCAATGAGTTCTACTTCATCGAGGTCAACCCGCGCATCCAGGTTGAGCACACGGTTACCGAGCAGGTAACTGGCATTGACCTTATCAAGGCCCAAATCAAGGTCACGGAGGGCGCGTGTATCGGCGATGACGCCTCCGGCGTTCCTGCTCAATCGGCGATTCAGGTCCGCGGACACGCGTTGCAATGTCGCGTGACGACGGAAGACCCTGAAAACGGATTCAATCCGGACTACGGCAGACTGAGTGCGTATCGGACTGGCGCGGGATTCGGTATTCGCCTCGACAGCGGTACCGCATACACCGGCGCGGTCATCACACCCTACTATGACTCGCTGCTGACCAAGGTCACTGCCTGGGCGTCTACTGCGGAAGAAGCCGCACACCGCATGCATCGGGCGCTGCGCGAGTTTCGCGTTCGCGGCGTTTCGACGAACCTTCGGTTCCTCGAGAACGTGGTGTCCCATCCCAAGTTTGTCGATGGCGACTACACCACTCGATTCATTGACACGGAACCGGAGCTTTTTACCTTCGCAAAGCGGCGAGATACCGCCACCAAGCTTCTCCAATATATCGGTGAGGTCACGGTGCATGGTAGCGAGGAGATGCGCGGCCGGAACGTCAAGGCTCGGATGTTCCCTTCGCCGCGTGTCCCTGCAACGCCTCCGGCTATCAAGCCGCCGCGGGGCATGCGCGACAAGCTGGTTGAGCTTGGGCCGGAAGCCTTCTCAAAATGGGTGCTCGAGCAAAGGCCGGTCATGCTCACGGACACGAGCATGCGAGACGCACATCAGTCGCTCTTTGCGACGCGGATGCGCACACGCGATATGTTGGAGATTGCCCCGCACTACGCTTCGAAGCTGGACGGACTCTTCTCCGTGGAATGCTGGGGTGGTGCCACGTTTGACGTGGCCATGCGATTCCTCAAGGAAGACCCGTGGGAGCGCTTGGAGAAGCTCAGAGCAGCGATGCCGAACCTACTCCTTCAGATGCTGCTTCGCGCCAGCAATGCCGTCGGCTACACGAACTATCCAGACAACGTCGTTCGCCACTTCGTGCATCAGGCGGCGGCCTCGGGCATCGACGTCTTCCGCGTTTTCGATTCGCTCAACAACGTCGACAACATGCGGGTCGCGATGGAAGCGGTCCGGGAAACCAGTTCGCTTTGTGAGGCTGCGGTCTGTTATAGCGGCGACCTGTTCGACACGTCGCGCCAATACACGCTGCCGTATTACATCAAGCTCGCCAAGCAACTGCAGGCTGCAGGCGCACACATGCTGGCTATCAAGGATATGGCGGGCCTGTGCCGGCCGGCAGCAGCCAGGGAACTGGTGTCGGCGCTCAAGCAGGAGACCGGACTGCCCATCCACTTCCACACGCATGACACGAGCGGCATCGCCGCGGCTAGCGTCCTGGCTGCAGTCGAAGCAGGCGCAGATGTAGTGGATGGCGCCATCGACGCTTTGAGTGGTCTCACCTCCCAGCCCAATCTCGGGTCTGTTGTCAGCGCTTTGCGTGGCTCCGACCGCGAACCCGCCATCAAGACGAGCGACATCCAGGAAACCTCGCGATACTGGGAAGACGTCCGGGCCTACTACGAGCCGTTCGAATCCGACATTCGGTCAGGCACGTCGGAGGTATATCTGCACGAGATGCCTGGCGGCCAATACACAAACCTGCGTGAGCAAGCTCGAGCGTTGGGCCTGGAGTCGCGATGGGCAGAAGTCGCATCTGCCTATTCCGAGGTGAATCGGTTGTTCGGCGACATCGTTAAGGTGACACCCACGTCCAAGGTGGTCGGCGACATGGCCATCTACATGGTTGCGAACAATCTCAGTGCCGAAATGGTGCTCGACAAGGATGTCCCTATCCAGTTTCCGGATTCGGTGGTCGCACTGTTCCGAGGCGAACTGGGCGTTCCGGAGAGCGGCTTCCCGCGCGACCTGCAGGCCAAGGTGCTGAATGGTGGCCAACCGCTCGCCGGACGGCCCGGCTCGTCGATGACGCCGGTCGATTTCACTGCCACCCGGGAGTCGGTCAAAGAGTTGTTGGCGCGCGAGCCGTCTGAGAATGATGTTGCGGCTTACCTGATGTACCCGAAGGTCTTCACGAGCTTCATCCAGACGCGAAAGACCTATGAAGACGTGTCTGTCCTTCCGACACCCGTGTTCTTCTACGGCATGCAGGAAGGTGAGGAGGTCGCGATTGATATTGCTGCCGGTAAGACGCTGATTGTCCGTCTACTCGGAAAGTCCGCTGCCGATGAGGACGGCCAGGTCAGGTTGTTCTTCGAGCTGAACGGTCAACCTCGTCTGGTACGCGTCAGCGCAAAGCCCGGAGAGAAGAAGGCGCTCAAGCGACCGCTTGCGCAAGAAGGCAATCCGCTTCACATTGCGGCGCCCATGCCGGGCTCCGTTGCTTCGCTACTGGTGAAAGTCGGAGACCGCATCAAGGCGGGGCAAAGCGTCCTGTCGCTCGAAGCGATGAAAATGGAAGTGACCATTCCTGCCGAAGTTGAGGGCGAAGTTGAAGCTGTTCACGTCAAGCCCGGTGACCTGGTAGATGCGAAGGAACTGCTCATCGCACTGAAGCCGGTCTAATGCCGGAAGCGGAGCCGCTGCAACGGCGGCTCCCGCTCCGGAAAATCACCCCGGCTGCAGCAGGAGTTTGCTGAAGTCGCAGTGCGTTGCGGCGAGTTGGGCTATTTTGGCCGTCAACGCGTATGCGTGGTCGGCACGGTACATGGCCACATACTCGATAGGCGGGAGCGGAGGGTCGGTCTCAATTTCCTGCAGGGTTCCATCCTCGACAAGGTAATGGACGCACTCCCTAGGTAGGTAGCTGACACCAATGCCAGATAGTGTGAGTCCAATCTGCGCGACCAAGTTGTTGCTCGTGAACCCCTTCGCCGCGTTCACGCCATGCTCCACCAGGAA
Organism: Cupriavidus basilensis; assembly: GCF_029335485.1. GTDB lineage: Bacteria > Pseudomonadota > Gammaproteobacteria > Burkholderiales > Burkholderiaceae > Cupriavidus > Cupriavidus basilensis_E. Next base: position 632 of record NZ_JARJLM010000733.1, on the reverse strand, counting down.
GCGGCTGTAGGTAATCCCCGTGCCAGATAGATCCCCTTGGCTCAGCAAGGAGAAGCTGGATATCTCGGGCAGTGGGATTCTCTTCTGGGGAGGGGCCATCGCAGGCACACACATCCAGGCGTTTTCCACGAAAGCCAGACGCGTTGATACGAACCGTTCCGTCACGCTTGCACCCGGGACGATGATGAAATCAATGGTCTGCGCGGCGAGCCGCTCCCTCAGCGTCGCACCGAGCTCGACTTCGGCCTCCACGATGACGCGGGGGTACTCCTTCTTGATGGCGGCCACCAATCGAGGTAACCAAGTCAACGCAGTCAGTTCGGTCACCCCGAGGCGAAAGCGCCTGACCAGCACCTCTTTCGCGCTCAAGCGTTCAACCGCTTCGTCTCGCTTCTCGAGCAGCTCTTTGGCGTAGAGGTAGAGCTCCTCACCTTTCTCGGTGAGTTTTGCCGTGCGTTTGCTGCGGTCGAACACCTCCAGGGAGAAGGTCTGCTCCAGTTCCTGAACGCGCTTGGAGATGGCCGACTGGCTTGCGTTGAGCTTGTTCGCTGCCGCCTCGAATGATCCCAGCTGGACGATCCAAAAGACCGCCTCAACTTGCTTGAAAGTGAGCATAAATTCACAGGGTCAAA
>NZ_JARJLM010000732.1 GCF_029335485.1 Cupriavidus basilensis | reverse complement strand
ATTATGGTCGAAAGTGGCTTGCCAGCCCGGCTGGGCCTTGCCGGATGTGCGGCGGCTTGCATGCCCGTTTGCTTTGCTTCGGCCGCCACCAACGATTCTTATACCCCCACAAAGGGTGAGTTTCTCGGGGAAATACCGTGGCAGTGCAAATCTGCGCCGCAAATGCATTAGAACAGTAGGGTGCCGGGGGGCCAAGCGCCTATTTCAAGGAATTATATTCTTGCCATGTCGAGCTAACATAACATCCTCCCGCGCTAGCAGCGCGGCCTACCCTGCGCACCTTCCTGGGAGTTGAACGCATGTACACGGCCGTACTAGAAGACGATACCGACCAGCTGGATCTGATTCGCCTGTGGCTGGGGCAGGGCGGCCATCAGGCCAAGGGCTTCTCGACGGGCAGTGAATTCATCGCGGGCATCTCGCGCGAGCGCTTCGACTTGCTGATCATCGACTGGATGCTGCCCGATACCTCGGGCGACGCCGTGATCCGGTGGGCTCGCGAGCACCTTGGCTGGGAGGTGCCAATCGTCGTACTGACCGCAAGGGACGACGAGCAGACCGTGCTGACGGCGCTGAAGTCGGGCGCGGACGATTATCTGGTGAAGCCGGCGCGGCCGGCGGAAATGCTGGCCCGGATCGAGGCGCTATCTCGCCGCTACGGTATTGGCGGTGCCCCCGTGCTGCATCTCGGTCCTTACGAGATCGATATCCAGCGCGTGCGCATCGCGCTGGATGGCATGTCCATCGAACTGACGCAGAAGGAATTCGACCTGGCCGTGTACCTGTTCCAGAGCCCGGGCAAGCTGCTTTCGCGCGACCATCTGCTCAACCGCATCTGGGGCCTGAATGCGGACGTCGATACCCGTACCGTCGACACCCACGTCAGCCGGCTGCGCAAGAAGCTCAGGCTCGACGGCAGCAACGGCTGGAAGGTGTTCCCGGTCTATGGCTATGGCTACCGCTTCGAGCGCATCGGGGCGGAGGGCTGAATCGGGTCCGGCATTGCATGCTCGGCGCAAAGTTTGCCAGTCGCGCCGGCTGTTACTTCGGCAGCTGCCTGCGCACAACGGTTTCACGGGGCAAGCCGGTGCCGGTCAGGATCTGGCCGCTGGTTTTCTCCAGTTTCTGGCGCAGCGAAGGTGGACGGCACGACAGGGCCGGCCATACCCGGCAGCGCCAGCGGCCGGACCGGTGGACGGCCATCGCCCACATGCCCCGGCGCCCGCTATCGCGTGCATAGGTTTGGTGGTCTTCGCGCAGTCGCCCGTGGTATTGCGCCAGGCGCAGCGCAGGCGCACGCCTTCATGGCGTGCGGTGACCATGGCGGATACGCGTGGATGGCCCTGCACGGGACAAGGCCGGACGGCGTGGTTGAGCGGGTTCATGCCACGGCTCCAAAGGCCTGGGCGTAACGGCCGGCCTGCCGTGCCGGTTCGAAGCGTTCGGACAGTTCGCGGCGTGCGCGTTCCGCTACGCCGTTGAGCAGGTCCGGCGAGGCATGGCGCAGTTCGCACAGCGCCCGGCCCAGGGCAGTGGGGTCGTTGGCGGCAAAATGAAAGCCGGTATCCCCGGGGCGCACCAGCGAACCCGCACCGCCTGCATTTGGCACCAGTACCGGTACGCCGGCGGCGAAGGCTTCCAGCACCACCAGCCCGAACGGTTCTTCGGGGCAGGTGTGGACGAGCAGGTCGGCCTGGCGCAGATGGCTCGCCGCATCGGGCTGGAAACCATGGAAGCGCACGTTGGGCAGGTCCGTGGCTGCGGCCGCCAGCGCATTCTGTTCCTTGCCGCTGCCGTAAAGGTCGAAGCGGACGGCGCCGAGTTCCGGGTGGCGCCGTACCGCCTGCAGCAGCAGGCTGGTGCGCTTGACCCGGTCGAGCCGGCTCAGCATGATCACGCGCCGGATGCCGGGCTCGCGGAAGACCGGACGCCAGGCGACCCCCGCCGGCTCGATGAAGTTCTCCACCACGGCAATGCGTGTGCTATCCACCCCATGGGCTACCAGGCGGTCGCGGACGAACTCCGATACCGCAACGAAGCCAACCGGGAAGGGATTGAGCAGGCGCTTGCGGCCGTAGCCGGGTGTCTCGCCGGTGCCGCCGTTCACGATGTGCAGGTGGCGGACCCTCGCGCCTTGCAGCGCCTGCATGGCGATCACCATCAGGGACTGCGACAGCCCCGTGGCGGCTACCGCCAGATCGGGCGAGGTGCGCAACGCGCGCCACAGATAGCGCGCGAGCGCGGCGGCGGAGCCGAAGCACTCGCTGCGCAGGCCGCAGCGCGCCGCATAGGCATGCACGGGCCCGGGCGGGGCGACGAGGATACCGTCGAAACTGCCGGAGAGGCCGCACAGCGTGCGCACCGCCATGCGCTCCGTGCCGAACAGCTGGCCGCTGTGGAGAATGTAGAGCAGGGGAGTGGTCATGGCACCGATCCAGGAGGGTTGGCCTGGATGCTATTGCACCGCATCGCGCTCCCAAGATCGTTACATGACTGCAAAACCCGCAATGCCGTCACTGCCAGGCAGGCCTAGCCCGCGCGCCGCTTGGTCAGGACCATGCGATTGACGCCATCGGCATGGGAGTACCGGACCGCGTCGCAGCTCTGGCGAATGATGTAGAGGCCGAAGCCGCCTTCCGAGCTTCCGCTGAAGTCCGGTTCCAGTCTTGCCGGCGGGACGAAGGGCTGGCCGAGGTAGAGCAGTTCAAGACGGCACTCGTCCATGGTGGAGCCGAAAATGGCCTCCAGCGGCCCCGCATCCCTGTCGCCGCCATGCCGGATCGCGTTGCTCGCCAGCTCCACCGCGGCCAGGGCCAGCGCGGATGCGCGCTCTTCGGCCAGGCCGCAGGCCTGCGCGCGTGCCATGACGAAGATCCGCAAGGCGCTCAAGCGATCGAGCGCGCGCGGCATTTCGAAGCGCCATTCGCGCAAGCCGGTGCCTGCGCCTGGGGTCTGCAATACCAGCATCGTCATGTCGTCGGCGATACGGCCGCCCTGGACAAAGGCCTCCATGGTGCGTTGCATGCCGCGCGCGATCGTGCCCGGGCGGCAGTGGGTGCGCAGCAGTGCCCGCACCGTGTCGGTCAGCCGCTGCATGCCGAACCGCTCGCCGTCGGGCGCGACGGCGTCGGCCAGGCCGTCCGAGTAGAGCACCAGGGTATCGCCGGGCAGGAATGGCACAGTCTTTTCCTCGATCGTGGCTTCCTCGATAACGCCAAGCGGAGGGTGCTGGTTGGGCAGGAAGCTGTAGTCGGCATCGCCGCGCAGCAGCAGGGTTTCCTCATGCCCGCAGCCAACCCAGGTCAGCGTGCCGCGTGCGCGGTCCACGCGCAGGTAGCACACGGTCACGAAGCTCTCCAGCTGCTGCAGGTGCGGGTGCATGGCGTGCTGGACATGGGCCACGATCTGCGCCGGCGACGGCAGTTCGGCGTGTCCTTTGAGGGTGGAGCAGTCCTGCGTGTGCAGCTCGGCCAGGGAGCGGGCAAACTGCATCTTCAGCCCCGCGCCCAGCAAGGCCGCCGGTACGCCCTTGCCCATGGCGTCGCCGACGAGGATATCGAAGCAGTCGTCGCTGAACTGGAACAGGTCGACAAAATCGCCGTTGATACCCTGCGAGGCCACATTGAAGCCAGCCAGGGAGCAATCGAGCACCGAACCGGGCAGGTCGCGCATCAGCAGGCCGCGCTGGATGCCCGCGCCCAGCTCCAGTTCGGTGCGGCGCGCGGCTTCGGTGGCGCGTTCGCCGGCAATCTGCCGGCTGATATCGGTCTGGATCAGGAAGGCCTGGCGCAGCCGGCCGTTGCTGTCCAGGATCGGCACGATGGTGGAAGCCGCCCAGTACAAGGCGCCGTCCTTTTTCTGGTGCACCAGCTGGCCTTCCCAGGGACGGCCTGCCTGGATCAGCGCCAGCAGGTCGTGCTCGATGGGCTCGGTGCCGCCGGTCGGGCGCAGGAACCGGTTGCGATGGCCGACCAGCTCCTCGCGGCCGTAGCCGCTGGTGGAAGCCAGTTTGCGGTTGGCGTAGACGATGGTGCCGTCTGGCGAGAAGATGCTGACGATGGCGTGCTGATCGAGGGCGCGCTTGAGCAGGCGCAGGCTGGCCGAGGAATCCCGGTACCGTATCAGCAGTTGCTCCCGCTCCTCGGCGGCGAGCCTGGCGTCGGAGATATCGCGCAGGGTGCAGGACAGATAGTCCTGGTCGTTGGCCCGCACCGGCACCACCGATATCTCCACCGGGAATCGCTCGCCGCTGGCCCGCAACGCCGTCAGCTCGAAGCGCCGGCGCGTCAGCTGGCCGGGCCCGGACCCGGCGCCTTCGGCCTGGCTGGCGGCGATCAGGCCGCGCGACTCCGGCGGAAACAGCAGGGGCTCCAGCGGCTGGCCGATCGCCCGCGCCGCGCCATGTCCGAAGATCCGCTCGGCTTCCTGGTTGAATTCCAGGATGCAGCCGTGCTGGTCAAGCGTGACCATGCCATCCATGGCGGAAGTCAGGATGGCCGTCTTGCGGGCCTCGTTGCTGGCGATATCGCGGTGCAGGCTGTCCAGCGCGCCACGCACCTGTTCGTTGCTGCGCAAGCTGCGCCACGCCGCGGTACCGAGCGCGGAAAGGAATAGCAGGCCGGCAAGGGTTGCGCCGGCGACCCAGTCCAGAATCCTGTGCCAAGGGGCCAGGGCCTCCGTGTACGAGTGCTCCACCACGGTCACCAGCGGCCATCGGCGCGATGCGCGATAGGCGCCGATCGCCGCGCTGCCGTCAAGGCCCTGGCCGACGAAACTGCCGCGCTCATGTTGCGAAAGCAAGGTCTTGAAAACCGGATGCGACCCCATGCCGGCACCGCCGGGCAAGGGCATGCCGGCTGTCGTGGCCAGCGCCGTGCCATCGTAGTCGAGCAGCGCGGCCGAACGGGGCGCCTCGGCCAGCATCAGTTCATAGGCGTTGGCCAGGTAATCGGTATTGAGCGCAATCACGAGGTGGGCGTTGCCGCCGGATTTGAGCTTGATGGTGCGCGCCAGCGGCACGAAGCTCAGCGGCAGTTCGCGCGTGCGCGGATCCTTCGCTGCCGAGATCGCGGAGTCGAACAGGTCGCGGCCCGGCACTGGACGGCCGATCGCCATGAACTCGCCGGGCTGCTTGCCTGCCGCATCGGGAAGCCGGGCGGGATCGATGCGTTTGTCGCGATTGGCCGGACTGGAGCTGGCGACGATCTGGCCATCGCCGTCTATCAGCGAGAAGCTGCGGACAAAGGGGGCACCCGCAATGGCCTCGGTCAGTAGCCGATTGAGCGCCGCGGCGCTCCGCGCGTCGCTGTAGCCGGACAGGTCTTCGTCAAAGGTATCCATCAGGAAGTTCGCGGTCCCGACGGCGCGGCTGCTCTGGTCGTCCAGCGCGCGAGCCAGCATTTCCACGCTGGCAAGCGTGTTCTCGATGATGCTCTTGCGTTCCCACCAGACGAAGCCGGTCGCCCCGGCAATCAACAGCACGGCCAGCGCCATGCAGCCCCACAGCACCGTGGTGCCATTGAGCCAGGCCGGAAGATGCGTGCTGCTGCCTGGGGGCAATGCCTGGGGGGGGATCACTTGCGTATCAGCACCTCGCTCAGTCCGTTGCGCTGCGCGGCCCCGGCCAGACGGCCGTCGCGCTCGATGCGGGTCACGAAGTCGTCGACGGTTTTGAACCATTCGTTGTCGCCGGGGCGCACCGCATAGGCATAGGGCAATGGGTGAAAGGGTTCCGGAGGCGAGATCAGGCGTGCCCAGTCGGCATTATCGAGCAAACGGCGGCTGTATGGATAGTCCGTCATGAACACATCCACCCGGCCCGCCTGCAGTTCCTGCTCGCGTGTCTGCGGCGGCGCAACGATGACCAGATTGGCTTGTTTCAGCGTGGCACGCATTGCCGGTTCCATGAAGGTGCCAGCCTGCACGGCGACATTGACGCCCGGCCTGTCGATGTCCACCCAGTCGCGCACAATGCGGCTGTTGCGCGTCACGATGCCGTAGATGCCGCTCTGCAGGTAGGGCCGGGTAAAACGCAGCGCCTGCTGGCGCTGCGGCAGCACCCCCACGGCGAACATGGCGACGTCGCAGCGGTTGCCAGCCACATCCTCGATCAGCGAGGGGAAGGAGGAGTCCACATACACGACCCGTGCGCCCAGGTCGGCCGCCAGCGCCGCGGAGAGATCGATGTCGATGCCGCGCAGGCGCTGGCTGCGCGGATCGCGGAACGTGATGCCATAGTAGTCGGGCCAGATGCACACCCGCACGGTCCGGCTGCTCTTGACGTGGTCCAGCACGGCTCCGGCATGCGCGGGCGCGCCGGGGACCAGCCATGCCGCCATGGCCAGTGCCAGCGTGGCGCAACGCGCGGGGATGGAGATCCCACGCGGCGCATTCCTGCGGCTCGGCCGGCGCGTGGCGCAAGCCAGTGGCTTGGAGATCAGGGAAGCGGGCATTCCGGTCATGATCTTCGTTCCCTTTGCTTCGGCAGAACGGTGCCAACGGTCAACCGCCACCCAGGCCATGATCGAGGTCGGCGCACGGTCCCAGCCGGGCCGTGGCCGCCGGCGGCGCGAAACAGGCGGCCGGCGGCAGGCATGGCATCTCCGAGACCCATGGCTGGATTTAAGCGCCTGTCGCAGCCCCGAATGTTGCCAGATTGTGAACTTGTGCCCCCGGTCCGCTCCGTTTGCCCCGTGCCTTGTCCCCTCACGCTGTTGCTGGCGGCCGGGGTAGCGATGGCGCGCGCGTCGAGACCGGGGCGGGGCAGGGCTACAGTCATGGCGCAGGATGAAGGCCGAGTGCATTAGCGTGCATACGATTGCGCGATGGCCTGTGCACGGCTCAGGCGAAGGCGCGCAAGGCGTCTTCGCGGGTCTCGTGGATATTGAAGACGCGGTGCATGCGCATCAGCTCGAACAGCGCGCAAACCGGCCGCGGCATCTCGCACAGCTTGAAATCGCCCTTGCCCCTGTGGGTCTGGCGCAGGCAGGCGAGCAGCGCGCCCAGGCCCGAGCTGTCGACGAACGTGAGCCGGGACATGTCGAAGACAATGCGGTCGGCCTTCTCCAGCAAAGGGGCCATGGCCTCCTTGAAATCCTTGACGTTGCCGGCATCGAGATGCTCTTCGTCCAGGCGAATCGTGAGGATGCCCGAGGCTTCCTGTGTCGCGACCAGCTCCATGAATGGCTCCTTCGTGCCGTCGTATCCGGCAGGCAACGGGGCTTGCCGTATGGGGATTTAATGCCCGATGGCGGGCAACATTGTCACGGGAGTGTGAAATGGCTGGGGCAGGCTGGCGTCGCCTCAGGCGTCGGGCGTGCCATCCAGCGCGCTGCATCCGGCGGGACCGATGCCGGCACACGCCGCGCACGGGCGCTCAGCCGCTGCGGCGTCCGCGATGGCCAGGTCCATATCCGCCAGCAGTGCGGCCAGGGGGGCCGCCAGTTCCGTTGCCGCCGGCGCCACCGCTCGCCTGGGCAGGGCGAGCAGTTGCCGCTCCAGGTCACGGGCCTGGCAGCAGATGGACTCGAAGCCGTACGCGCCTGCCGCGCCGGCCAGGCGGTGCAGCAGGCTGCAAAGGGCGCCGGTGGCAGCCGTATCGCTGCGGCCGGCAGCGATTGCGGCGAGGTCGGCCCAGGCCGCCGCCAGATCGGCACGGCGTCGGGCCAGCCCGGCCGCGAAGCGCAACTGCAGCAGACGCAGGCGCCGGGCGATCTCGGCGTCAGCCGGGGCGCTTGGCGTGGGCATAGTTCCAGTAGATCTTGAGATTCTCGGCCAGCGTCATCGGATCGAACGGCTTGACGATCACGCCGGTGGCGCCGTGCTCCAGCAGTGCCTCGATCTCGTGCGGCAAGGCGCGCGCAGACATCAGGACCACCGCCGTGCCGGCCAGCTCCGGCATCCGGCGCATGGCATGCATGGCCTCCGGCCCGGTCATGCGCGGCATCATCACGTCCAGCAGGATGAGGTCGGGCAGGAACGCAGGGGCCTGGGCCAGCGCCTCGGCGCCGTCGGCGCACATGCACAGCGCGTAGCCGCCCACGGCGCCGAGGCTGAACTCCAGGATGGTGCGAATATCCGGATCGTCCTCGGCACACAGGATCTTGCGCAGCTGTTCCATGGATCAGGGCTCGCCAAGGTTGCTCGCCTGCCTCACCATGCGCAGGAAGGTGTCGTTGCTGGTGTTGCGTTTGGGCAGGAAGTCAAAGCCCATTGCCCGGGCCTGAGGCGGGTCGACCGCATCCGAGTAGAGCAGCACGGGGGCGGGGCCGGCAAGACGCCGCAGATGGACTGCGACGGCATCGAGCGTCTCGCCGGCGCCCTGGGGGTCGGCGATCAGCAAGGCGGGCGCCACCGGCAGCCCGGCGTCGGCAAGCGCTTCCAGCGTCCGTGCCGGCAGCACCTGGAATTGGCCTTGCAGGAGGGCCTGGAGATGGGAGAGCGTTGCCCGGTCGCGGTCGATCACCACGATGCGCGGCGCGCTGGATACGTTGGCGCCAGGGGCCTCGCCCCGCCAGTCCGGCAGATCGATATAGAATTCCGCGCCGTGGCCAGGCGTCGAGATCACGCCGATGCTGCCGCCCATGCGTTCCACCAGAATGCGGGTGATATGCAGGCCCAGGCCGGTGCCCGCGCCAGTGCGCCGATCGGAGCCGTCGGCCTGCGAGAATTTCTCGAACAGCCGGGTGCGGAACGATTCGGGGATGCCGGGGCCGCGGTCGCGCACGGCAATGCGGACCTGGCCGCCGTGGTGCCAGCACCGGATCTCGACCGGTTGCCCGGGCGGCGAATGCTTCAACGCATTGGAGAGCAGGTTCGCCATGATCTGCAGGAAACGGTCGCCGTCGACACACACCTCCAGGCCGGTCGCAGGCCCGTCCACTCGCAGGGAGCGATCCAGCCGGCGTGCATAGTCCAGGTTGCCGGCGACGGCTTCTTCCAGCAGGTGATCCAGGGCATGGACGCGAGGGTAGAGCGTCATGCGATCGGCTTCGAGCTTGGTCAGGTCCAGCACATCGTCGATCAGGCGGCCCAGCCGTTCGCCGTTGCGCTGCGCCACTTCGGCCAGTTGTTGCGCGGGCTCGGGCAGCGGGCCTGCGGCGCCGCCGGCCAGCAGGCCGAGCGCACCCATCACCGAGGTCAGCGGCGTACGCAGTTCATGACTGACCGCACTGAGGAATTCGTCCTTGAGCCGCTCCAGCCGGCGTCGCTCGGTAAGGTCTCGAACCACCAGGGAGATACGTTCGGCGGTGTCCCCCTGCCATTTGCTGACGCTGACTTCGGCGGGAAACTCGCTGCCGTCCGGACGTCGCGCCAGCAACTCGCGGGATGCCGGAGGCGAGGCGGCGGCGTTGCCGGAGAGCCCGTCCGGGATCAGCGCTTCAAGCGCCAGCCCGGCCTCGGGCAAGGCCTCGACACCCAGCAGCGCCATGCCGGCGGCGTTGGCATCGCGTATGCGGTGGCTGCCTTCCACAGTCAGTACGGCATCGCCAACGTGGTCGAACAGCTCGCGATTATGCACCGCCAGGGCCGACAGGCGCGACTGAAGCTCCAGTACGCGGCCGATATTGCGCAGCTTGGCACCGAGCAACTGCGGGTCGACCGGCTTGACCAGGTAGTCATCGGCGCCTTCCTCGATGGCACGGACAAAATGGGGGGCGCCCTGCATCGACGACATCACCACCACGGGCAGCCAGCCGCCATGCTCCGCCGCACGCAGGCTGCGAGTGGCTTCATAGCCGTTCATGTCCGGCATCAGCAAGTCGAGCAGCACGACATCCACTGCCTGTTCGCCCACAAGCTGCAGGGCGCGCGCGCCGCTATTCGCTTCAATGGCGTGGTGTCCCGCCTGGCGCACCAGCGCCGCCAGTTCGCTGCGGCTCGCTTCGATATCATCCACAACCAGGACATGTAGCTGGTTGCCGCTGCGGGGAGGTGGGTTCGGGTCTGGCATCATGCGGTTCGCTGTCGGCATCTGCACATGGATGGCGAGCCTGGCACTGATGTGTCGATTATCACACACGGTCCCGCAGGTGGCTGCATAACGATCCCCCTTCCTAAGCAGGGGTTGGAAATCCCTGCTCTGCACCACTAAAGTGGACGAAACCACACAAGCAGCGGCCCGAAGCCGTTGCCGCGGAACATCGGGCATTCAGGGGGCGGAGCAGGGCAAACGTTGCCGGCCCGATCCAGCCTGGCCCGAGCCTGGATCTGCCTGCGGGCATCGCGCCATCGCGCCATCGCGCGCGCATCCAGGCCAGGTTGGCAAAGCTGGCGAAAATTATCTAGAACAAGATGACGATGGATCGAATTACGCCATCGATGCATTAAAGATTGCGGCTCGCAAGGCTTCGCTTGCGCAGAAGACCGGTGGCGGCTGCGCGTACGGGGACATGCGAGGACATGATGAACAGCGTCGGGAAGCAGGATGAGGACGGAAGGCCTTCGCCGCTTCGCATTCTTCTGTACCTGGCGGGCGCCGCGATCCTGGCCGCAGGCATTGCTGCCAGCGCATTCCTGTATATGAGCGCGACCAGCAGCACCGGCAAATACCTCGAATACGCGGCGTCGGGGTCCAAGCAATATGCGCTTCAGCTCGAGGGCGTGGGGGGCAGGGCGACCTTCCTGGCGGCGGAGTTCACCCGCTGGCTGGAAGGCGTATGGCACAGCAGGTCGTTCGCCTATGTCGTGCTTGTGCTGTGCACTGCTGCCGCCTTTGCATGCTTCCTGGCCGCACATGGCCTGGGGGCACGTTCGTTTTCGGAGCAGATCGGCGACGACGACGACCGGTCCGCATAGATGGCGGCGGCGAAACCGGATAATAGCGCGCAATTTCTCTGTTTTTACCAACCTGGAGGGGAACGATGTTCAAGCATATTCTGGCACCCACGGACGGTTCCGAGCTTTCAAAGATAGCGGTCGACGCAGCGATCGTCTTTGCCAAGACCATGGGCGCCAAGCTGACGGCCTACACCTGCCTGGAAGAGTATCCTTTCCTGCAGTCGAGCGATGCCGGACATCAGACGCGCAAGGCGTTCGAGGAACATGCCGCGGCCGAAGGGCGCCGCCGCCTGGATGCCGTTGCTGCCGCGGCCAGCGCCGCGGGCGTTGTCTGCGAGACCGATATGACGGTCTCGAGCGTGCCCTACCGGGGTATCGTGGATGCCGCCACCAGGCACGGCTGCGATGTGGTCTTCATGGCGTCGCACGGGCGCCGGGGTCTCGAAGGGCTGCTGGTCGGCAGCGAGACGCAAAAGGTGCTGACGCATTGTCACGTCCCGGTTCTTGTTTATCGGTAAAGGCCTGCACGGCCATGCTGCGTGCATCCGTCATGCCGGCGGCGGCACTGAGGCCTGGGACACAGGCACCGCTCTCGACCGCTGGTGATCCGTAGCCAGGAACATATACATCGCCGGCACCACGAACAGCGTGAACAAGGTGCCGATCGACAGGCCGGTAAAGATCACCAGCCCCATGGCGTATCGCCCCGCCGCGCCGGCGCCGGAAGCGAACACCAGCGGGACCACGCCGAGCACCATGGCGGCGGTGGTCATCAGGATGGGCCGCAGCCGCACGGCGGCGGCCTGCTCCAGCGCCTCGCGCTTGGCGTGGCCGGCACGCTGCAGTTCGTTGGCGAATTGCACGATCAGGATGCCATGCTTGCTGATCAGCCCCATCAGCGTCACCAGTCCCACCTGGGTGTAGATATTCAGCGTCGAGAGTCCGACGTTGATGAAGATCAGCGCGCCGAACAGTGCCATCGGCACCGAGACGAGAATCACCACCGGATCGCGAAAGCTTTCGAACTGCGCGGCCAGGACCAGGAACACGATGATAGTGGCGAACATCAGCGTGATCACGAAGCCACCGGACTCCTGCGCGTACTGGCGTGAAGGTCCGGCGTAATCGACCGAGTAGCCGCTTGGCGCGACCTGGCTAGCCATCTCGCGCAGGGCACTGAGCACGTCGCCTTCGGCTGCACCGGGTACCGGCACGCCGGAGATGGTGGCCGAGTTGAGCTGCTGGAAGTGGTTGATCGACTCGGGCACCACGCTCGCCTCGAGGCGGGCCACGGTGGAGGCCGGGACCACGCTGCCGTTGGGCGTGCTCAGGTAGTAGCCCAGGATCTGCGAGGGATTGAGCCGGTCCACCTGCAGCACCTGTGGAATCACCTTGTAGGAGCGGCCCGCGATCGAGAAGTAATTGACGTAGTTGCCGCCCAGCGCTGCGCCGAGCGTGGCGCCCACGTTCGACTGGTTGAGGCCGAGCGAGGCCACCTTGTCGCGGTCGACGATCAGCGTGCTCTGCGGTTTGTCGAGCTTGAGATCGCTGTCCACGAAGAAGAACATGCCGCTGGCGCGCGCCTTGTCCAGCACCGCCTGCGACACCTCGTTCAGGTTCTGGAATGGCTCGGTGGTGTTGATGACGAATTGCACCGGCAGCCCTTGCGCGCCGGGCAGGGGCGGAAACTGGAAGGCCGCCACCTGCGCCCCGGCGATGCCGTTCCACTTCTGCTGCAGTTCCTGCTGCAATTGCAGCGCGCTCCTGCCGCGCTGGTCCCACGGCTTGAGCAGCACGCCGCCGATGCCCTGGTTGAGCGTGGGCGTGCCGGTCAGCTGGAACATCTGCGCGTACTCGGGGATATTTCTGGACAGGTCGAACAACTGGTCGGCATAGGTCTGCATCTGCTGGATGGTCGCGTTCGGCGGGCCTTGCAGGTGTGCCAGCACGATGCCCTGGTCTTCCGGCGGCGCCAGTTCGGATTTCGAGGTCATGAACAGGTACACGGTGCCGGCCAGCAGCAGCGCCCCCATCATGACCAGTACCACCCACGTTTCCAGCAGGCTGTGGAGGCGGCGCTGGTAGCCGTGGTGCACCCGGTCGAACTGCCTGTCGATGAAGCGCACGAAGCGTCCCGATTCCTGGTCCGCGCGGAAGAAGCGCGCGCACATCATCGGCGACAAGGTGAGTGCGACCACACCGGACACGGCCACCGCACCTGCCAGGGTGAACGCGAACTCGGTGAACAGGGCGCCGGTCAGGCCGCCCTGGAAACCGATCGGCACATAGACCGCCACCAGTACCACGGTCATCGCCAGGATCGGGCCACCGAGTTCGCGCGCGGCCATCATCGCGGCTTCCAGTGGCGGCTTGCCTTCTTCCTTCATGTGCCGGTCGACGTTCTCCACCACGATGATGGCGTCGTCGACCACCAGCCCGATCGCCAGCACCAGCGCCAGCAGGGTCAGCAGGTTGATCGAATAGCCGAGCGCCAGCATCACGAAGAAGGTGCCGATCAGCGACAGCGGCATGGCGATCACCGGAATGATCACTGCGCGCAGGCTGCCGAGGAAGAGGAAGATCACCACGGTGACGATCAGCAGCGCCTCGGCCAGCGTCTTGACCACCTCCCGGATCGAGGTGTTGACGAACTCCGTGGCGTCGTAGACGATCTTGCCCGTCAGCCCGGTCGGCAACTGCGCCTGCATCGCCGGGAACACCTCGCGCACGCGCCTGGCCACGTCGAGCACGTTGGCGTCCGGCGCGGTCTTGATGCCGATGAAGACCGAGCGCTTGCCGCTGAAGGCTACGCTGAAGTCGTAGTTGTCCGCCCCCAGCACCACATTGGCCACGTCCTGCAGCCGCACCAGCGCGCCGTTCTGCGACTTGACCACCAGTTGCCTGAACTCGTCGAGGCTGTGCAGGTCAGTGTTGGAGGTGATGGCGACGCTCACCATCTGTCCCTTGGTGTTGCCCAGCGCAGCGAGGTAGTTGTTGTTGCCGAGCGCGGTATAGACATCGGCGGCCGTGACCCCGTACGCGGCGAGCCGCTGCGGGTCGAGCCACGCACGCAGGGCGAACTGGCGGCCGCCGAGAATTTCGGCGGTCTGCACGCCTTGCACCGAATCCAGCTTGGGCTTGACCACGCGCAGGAGGTAATCGGTGACGTTGTTGCCGGGTAGCACGTCGCTGTAGAAGCCCATGTACATGGTGTCGGTGGTCTGCCCGACCTGCACCGTGATGACGGGCTGCTGCGCCTGCGGCGGCAGCTGGTTGCGCACCGAACTGATCTGCGTGTTGATCTGGGTCAGGGCGCGGTTTGCATCGTAGTTCAGGCGCAGCGTGGCGGTGATGATCGACACGCCGCTGGTGCTGGCCGACGACATGTAGTCGATGCCCTGCGCCTGGGCGATCGCGGCTTCCAGCGGCTGCGTGATGAAGCCGGCCACGGTGTCCGCATTGGCGCCGAAATAGGCGGTGGTGATGGTCACCACGGCATTCTCGGTGAGCGGATACTGGCTGACGGGCAGGCTGTTCAGCGAGCGCAGGCCGAGCACGAGGATCAGCAGGCTGACCACCGTGGCCAGCACCGGGCGCTTGATAAAGAGGTCAGTGAAGTTCATGGCGGGCCGCTCACTGTTCCTGCGGCGACGGATTGGGCAGATCCGCCGGCTGGACCTTGTTGTCGATCACCAGCCGGGTGCCGTTCTTGAGCTTGAGCTGTCCGCTGGACACCACCTGGCTCCCTTCCTCCAGCCCCTTCTCGATCGCCACCTGGTCGCCGCGGGTCGGGCCGGTGGTGACGAACACCTGCCGCGCCACCGGCAGTGGTTTGCCTGTCTCGCCGGGCTTGGCTGCGGGGGCCGGCTCGACCACGAAGACCGTTGCGCCGTAGGGGTTGTAGGTGATGGCGGTCTGCGGCAGCGTCAGGCGGCGCTGGGGCGTGCCGACGTCGATCTTCACGTTCGCATACATGCCCGGCAGCAGCTTGCCTTCCTGGTTGTCGATGCGGGCTTCCACCTGCACGTTGCGCGTCGCGGTATCCACCTTCGGGTTGATCGACGTGATCCTGCCCTTGAACGCCCTGCCGCCATAGGCGTTGCTCTCGGCCGCCACCGGCAGGCCAACCGCGAGCTGCCCGACGTCCTGCTGGGGCAGGGTGAAATCGGCATAGATCGGATCGATGGCCTGCAGGGTCACGATGGCGTCGCCGGGGTTCACGTACTGGCCGGGGTTGAGCGTGGTAATGCCTAGCCGGCCGGCAAACGGCGCGCGGATGGTCTTCTTTTCAACGATGGCGGCCTGCTGCGCCACTTGGGCTTTCTTGCTCTTGAGGTCAGCGGCATCGGCATCGAGCGTCGCCTTGGCAATGACCTTGATGTCGTATTGCGCCTGGTCTCGCGTGTAGACCGTCTGCGCCAGTTCGGCCGCCGCCTGCAGGGCCTGGAGTTGCGCGATGTCGGCGTCGGCGTTGAGCTGCACCAGCACCTGGTGGGCGCGTGCCTCGCTGCCCGAGGTGAAGCGGACCTCGCGCACCAGCCCGGCGATCTCGGTGGTGACGTCCACGCCGCGCACGGCGCGCAGGCTGCCCACCGCGGCCAGTTGGGGCTGCCACACCTGGTAGGTAGCGTGCACGGCACTCACGGTGGCCGGTGGCGCGGCATTGCTCGCCATGAATTTCCTGAACATCATCCCTTTGAACAGGTTGAAGCCAAACAGCGCGGCCAGCAGCAGGCCCACGCAGACCAGCATGATCACCATGCGCTTCTTCATTGCTTGTTCTCCACGGGTACCACGGCATCGGCCCGGGGCTCCACCGGCGGCGGCTTGACCCCGGGCGGTTGCGGTGCGTTCCACCAGCCCCCGCCGGTCGCCTGGTACAGCGCGGCGGTGTCGGCGTAGCGTGCTGCCTGCGCTTGCACCAGGCTGAGCACGGTCTGCTGGTACTGGCGCTGGGCGTCGAGCAGCGAGAGATAGCTCACCGCGCCCAGGCGGTATTGCTGCTGGCTCAGCAGCAAGGCGTCGCGCGCGGCGGTGGCGGCGTCGGCTTGCGCCGCGAGCGCGCGCGCATCGTTGTCCAGCGCGCGCAGCGTGTCGGCCACGTTCTGGAAGGCTTGCAGCACGGTCTGCCGGTATTGCGCACCCGCCTGGTCGTAGGCCGCCACGGCGGCGCGCCGCTGCGCGTTCAACTGGCCGCCATGAAAGACCGGTTGCAGCAGGCCGGCGCCGAGGCTCCACACCGCATTGGCTGCATTGAACGCGCCGCCGGGCGTCAATGCCTGCGTGCCATAACTGCCGGTCAGGGTGAGTTTCGGGAACATCGCGGCGCTCGCCACCCCGACCCGGGCGCTGGCCTGATGCAGCAGGGCCTCGGCCGCCAGGATATCGGGGCGTTGCCGCACCAGTGCCGATGGGAGGCTGACCGGCAGCGTCTGGGGCAAGGAGAAATCGGCGAGCCGGAACTGTGGCAGGGCGCTATCGCTGGGGGGCCTGCCCGCGAGTACCGCGATCAGGTGCCGGGTCTGTTCGAGCGCCTGCTGCAGGGGCGGCAGGGTCGCGCGGGTCTGCGCCAGCGTAGTGCGCTGCGCGAGCACCGCGGCCTGGTTCACGCCGCCCAGGCCGAACTGGCGGGTAAGCAGATCGAGTTGCTGCTCCTGGTCCGCCGCGATGCGCCCGGTCGCCTCGATCTGCGCGCGCAGCGAGGCCTCCCTGACGCTCGCCGTGACCAGATTGGCCGTCAGCGCCAGATAGGCCGCCTGCCACTGGTACTGCTGGTACCCGATCTGCGCCCGCAATGCCTCCAGTTGGCGCCGCGCGCCGCCGAATACATCGAGCGTATAGGACACATTGACCGAGGCATTGTAGAGACTGAACTCCGGGCTCAGTCCGGGCTGGCCGATGGCCAGCCCGGAAACGCGCTCGCGCGACGCGCCGAGCTGCGCATCCACGGCGGGAAGCAGGGCGCCACCTACCTCGGCATTGTAGTTTTCGCGGGCCTGCCGCAGGGCTGCCCGCGCGGCGGTCAGATCGGGGCTGTTGGCCAGCGCCTCGCGCATCAATGCATCGAGTGGCGCACAGTGGAACAGCGACCACCATTCGCCGGGGATGTCCTGTACCGTGACGAAATGCTGCGCCGCCCCGGAACTGCCCGGCATGCCGGGCGTGGATGCCGTCTGGCCTGGCAATGGCTCTGCCGTGAAGCGGTCACCGGCTGGCGGCTCGGGCGCATGATAGTCCGGGCCCACGGCGCACGCAGCCAGCGTGGTGCCGACGATGCACACCATCGCTGCGCTCGGCACGCGCTGCCCGGCGTGTCGACGGAGGGTACGCACCAGTGCCTCGATCATCATGCGCATACTCCCTGGCACAGCCAGGGTGACGTCTGACTGTGAAAGCCTGCGTGCCGTAAGACTATCCCAAATCCCTTGCTGCTGTCTGACCCCCTCGACGCGGTGCATGGATGCATGGGGGAGCGCGTTTCTCGGGCGAGAGGCGCATTGTCATCATCAGACGATTCGCCGGCTTGACGCTTCCTCATCTATGAAGGTAACCTTTGCAGGTAGCCTTCATAGATGCCAGAGGTATTGCAGATGGACGACCATCGGAATGATCCCGACGCGGCAAGCGCGCTGGCTTTGGCCGGGGAGTTGCGGGTTGTGAGCGGCAAGCTCATAAGACGGTTGCGCGAACAGGCGTCTCTGGGCGATCTCACCTGGACTCAATTGCGCGTCGTCTCGCGGCTGGAGCGCGAGGGACCGGCGACGGTGTCGGCCCTGGCACGGGCTGAAGGCATGCGCCCGCAATCGATGGGGGAGACCATTGCCGCCCTGAAGGCGGCCGGCCTCGTGAATGGTTCGCCGGATCCGACGGACGGGCGCCAGACCGTCTTGTCTCTCACCGCTGCCTGCATCGACGCGGTCAAGGCCGGCCGGGCGGCGCGGGAGGACTGGCTGTTCCACGCCATTCGCAGCAAGCTGGCGGCGGCGGAGCAGAAGGACCTCTCTGCAGCCGTCGAATTACTCAAGCGCCTGGTCGAGCCCTGACTTGCCGTGTTTGCCAGGCATGCCGCGCGCGGGGCGCCGGCTGGCCAGGACATTGCCCGCTTCCGGGGCCCTGACCCGCCGATCCGGGCTCGCCGCAGTCCGAAACACCTGAAGGAGAACACCATGTCAATCACCACGCTCGACCCGAAGACCGCGCTCGTCATCATCGACCTGCAGCAGGGTATCGTCTCCCTTCCCACGGCTCACCCCGTCGGCGAGGTCGTGAGGCAGGCCGGCGCACTGGCTGGCGCATTCCGCAGCCGCGGCTTGCCGGTCGTGCTCGTCAACGTTGCCGGCGGCGCGCCCGGCAGGGCGGAACAAGCACGCAACCTTGGACAGCTTCCCGCCGGATGGGCCGATCTCGTTCCCGGGCTGAACCAGCAGCCGGTGGACCACCTGGTGACGAAGCGGACGTGGGGCGCGTTCACCAACACCGGCCTGGACGGACATCTGAAAAGCCTGGGTGTCACGCAAGTCGTGATTGCGGGCGTGGCTACCAGCATCGGTGTCGAGTCGACCGCACGCCAGGCGCATGAACTCGGATTCAACGTCACCCTTGCCGTCGATGCCATGACCGACATGAATCCTGACGCCCACGCCAACAGCATCGCGCGGATCTTCCCGCGGCTGGGCGAGACCGGCACCACAGCGGAGATCATCGATCTCCTGGACCGTACCCGCGTGTGACCGCGGCCGCCATGCGGACTGCAAACGCGTAAGCCGCCCCGGTGAAAGGCACCTTCCGTTCACTGGGCAACTTCAACTACCGGGTCTGGGCCGGTGGTGCGATCGTGTCCAACGTCGGAACGTGGATGCAGCGTACTGCCCAGGACTGGATCGTCCTCACCCAGCTGACGCGTCACAATGCGACCGCTGTCGGTGTGGTCATGGCGCTCCAGTTCGGCCCCCAGGTGCTCTTGCTGCCGCTGACCGGCTATGCGGCCGACCATCTGGATCGCCGCAAGCTCCTGTTCGCCACGCAGGCGACCATGGGGGCGCTGGCCCTGGGGCTCGGCATCCTCACCATCGCCGGACTGGTCCAGCTATGGCACGTGTACCTGTTCGCGTTCCTGCTCGGATGCGTCACCGCATTCGATTCGCCGGCGCGCCAGACTTTCGTCTCGGAACTGGTTGGCGAAGCGGACCTGTCGAATGCCGTGGCGCTGAACTCCACATCGTTCAACGCCGGGCGCATGATCGGTCCAGCCATTGCCGGCGTCCTGATCGCCTCGGTGGGCTCGGGGCTGGTGTTCCTGATCAACGCGGCGTCTTTCGTTGCGGTGATCGGCTCGCTGAGTTGCCTGCGCGTGAGCGATCTTCATCGGAAGGACAGGCCTGTCCGGACCCGCGGGAGCCTGGCCGACGGTTTTCGCTATGTCTGGCGGCGCCCCGATCTGAAGGCGGTGCTGCTAATGCTGTTCCTGATCGGCACTTTCGGGCTCAATTTCCCGATCTTCATCTCCACCATGTCGGTCACGGCCTTTCACGCCGGCGCGGGCCAGTTCGGGCTCCTGACGTCCACCATGGCGATCGGCTCGGTCGCCGGCGCGCTGCTGGCCGCCAGGCGGGCGAATCCCGATATCGCGCTCCTGATCGCGGGCGCGGCCATGTTCGGAACCGGCTGCGCCCTGGCGGCGATCATGCCGAGCTACGGGCTCTTTGGCGCCGCCCTTGTCATCGTCGGCGTATCCGCGCAGACCGTCACCACCTCGACGAACAGCCTGGTGCAGCTATCGACCGAGCCTGCGATGCGAGGGCGGGTGGTGGCGATCCTGCTTGCCATCGCCCTGGGCGGCACGCCCATAGGCGCACCCATTGTCGGCTGGGTTGCGGACCATTTCGGCCCGCGCTGGGCACTTGGCGTGGCTGTCGCCGCGGGCTTTGCCGCCGCGATGGTTGGCATCGTCTATCTCCGCCAATACCGGCAATTGCGTGTGCGCATCGATGCCGGGCGCGTGCGCATCAGCTTGGACAGTCCCGAGGCCACGGCTGAATCACATTGAGGTAGCATTGCTGCAGCAGCCGGAAACGCCTGGCCAAGACGCCTCGATCACATCAATCCAATGAGAACGCTTCCCTCCCGCCTTCCTCTTGTTCAAGCCCCGATGGTCGGCTCCCTGAGCCCGCTCGCGATTGCTGTCAGCGAAGCGGGAGGGCTCGGCTCACTGGCATGCGCCGCGCTGAGTCCCGCGCAGGTGCGCGAACAGATCGGCGCCATTCGCGCGCAGACTTCAGCCCCGTTCAACGTCAATTTCTTCTGCCACACGCGGCCGGCTCCGGATGACGAGGCGCAAGCGAAATGGCAGGCATTGCTGGCTCCCTACTACAAGGAAGCCGGGCTCGACCTGTCCGCCGCCCGGACGGGGCCGGGCAGGGCGCCTTTCGACGAGGCCATGTGCGGCGTGATCGAGGAAACCAGGCCAGCCGTGGTCAGCTTCCATTTCGGCCTGCCGGACGAAACGCTGCTCGCGCGGGTGAGGCATACCGGTGCCATGATCGTGTCTTCCGCCACCACGGTGGAAGAGGCGCGCTGGCTGGAGGAGCGCGGTGTCGATGCCATCATCGCGCAAGGCGTGGAGGCCGGCGGTCACCGCGGCATGTTCCTCACCAAGGATATCCATGCACAGCCTGGCCTGTTTGCGCTCTTGCCGCAGATCGTGGACGCGGTGAGCCTGCCCGTGATCGCGGCCGGGGCCATTGCCGACGGCAGGGGAATCGCGGCGGCCTTCGCGCTCGGCGCGAGCGCGGTGCAGATAGGCACGGCCTATATGCTGACACCCCAGGCCGGCAGGTCCGGCATTCACCGCGCTGCCCTGCGCGCGGCCCGTGACGACATGACGCGCCTGACGAATCTCTACACTGGCCGGCCGGCGCGCGGCCTGATGACCCGCTTCATGCGCGAGCAAGGACCGATGAATGAGACCGCACCCGCATTCCCGATGGCGACCGGCGCGGTGGATCCGCTTCGTGCTGCATTCGAAAATGAGGGGAACGGCGATTTCTCGGTTCTCTGGTCAGGGGAGGCGGCAGCGCTGGCGCGCGAAGAAGACGCAGGGGCCCTGACTCGCCAGCTCTGGGAGGATGCGCTGAAATGCGCGTCCAGTCTTCCATCGTCCATGGCTAGCTGCGTTTAGCCAGAGACTGCCTGCGCCCGGGCCCGCGCCGGCTTCGAGGCGTCGGTACAAAGAATCTTCAAGAAGGGCTTGCCACGGCAGCGCAGGTCCTTTAGTATTCGCCCCCTCGCAACACGACACCGCTGCAAAGCAGACGGGGCAAGGGTTGCGGGGTTAGCAGAATAGGTAAGCGGAGCAAAAAGCAAAGCGAACCGAAGCAAAATGAAACTTGCGAAAAACTGTTGATTAAA
>NZ_JARJLM010000731.1 GCF_029335485.1 Cupriavidus basilensis | reverse complement strand
CAGATCGTCTCCCCGAAGGGGAGGCGAAACGGCTTTTGACTTTGAAGGTGGAAAGCCCCCGCCCCGCTGCGGCGGGCGTCCTGCGTTTCAGGCAACGCCTGAGACTCCCCCCGTCCTCGATCCCCTCCAGCATTTCTTGCGAATTCAAATGGTAATTATTATCATTCGTTTTTATCGATTTTTTCCCTGAACCTGCCATGCAAGTGTTTGCCTTGCTGCTAGGCCTGGGCGGCGCCTGCTGCCTGTACCTGGCCTCGCCCAACCAGCGCCTGTTGCCGCTGCCACCGGGGCAGTCCGTGGCACAAAACCGCGGTACCCGCCTGTGCTGGCTGGGCGTGGCGGCGATCGCCGTCTCGGCGTGGGCATGGAGCACCACGCAGGGCTGGCCCGCCGCGACCGTCGCCACGCTGGCCACGGTCGGCACCGGCCTTTCGCTCTGGCCCTTCGCCGGCGCTTACCGCGATGCCAGGCGGCAGCACCCGGTGCAGGCCCGCAGATGAGCGCCGCCAGCCCCCGGACCCCACGCAAGCCACAGCAGGCCATGGGCACGAAATGGCTGGCCGGCACCCTCCTTGGCTTGCCGCTCGCCGTGGCGCTGTGCGCCCTATCGGTCATCTGGCTGCCGGGCGGCTGGGAGAGCGGCGCCATCGGCGCGCTGCTGGCCTGCCTGCCACTGTGGGTTGCGATCATCTGCGCCAGCGTGCTCTTTGCCACCAGCCGTGCCGCGTGGCTATGCCTGGCGGCAGGCAACCTGGCCGCTTTTGGCCTGCTATGGGCGTGGCGCCTGCTGCTGGCGCCCGGCGCGGCGTGACACGCACAAGGACAAGCGCACAAGGACTATCCAATGAAAGCCGCCACCCTGCGCCTTTACCAAACCCTGCACACCTGGGTCGGCCTGATGGCCGGCTGGGCCCTGTTCATCGCCTTCTTCGCCGGCGCGATCACGGTCTTCCACGAAGAACTGCATGCCTGGCAATCGCCGCAACGCACCGTGGCCGGGCACCCGGCCGCCGCGGGCCCCGATCCGGCCGCGCTCGACGGCTTCATGCACGCGCTGGTGGCGGCGCATCCCAACGCCGCCGCCAGCGCCTATGTGACGCTGCCGACCAAGCATGAGCCCGGCCTGAGGGCCTACTGGCAGGACAAGGCCGGCGAATGGCAGACCACCACCTCCGCCAGCCTGGCCGCGGGCAGGAACACGCCCAAGGACACCTCGCTCGACGCCGCGCAGGGTGAACTGGCAGCCTTTATCGACAGCCTCCACTACACGCTTGGCGTGCCGGTGGCCGGCAATTACTTCATGGGCGTCGTCGCGGTGCTGTACGGGCTGGCGCTGGTGTCGGGCGTGCTGCTGCACCTGCCGCGGCTGAAGCCGGACCTGTTCGCGATACGGCCCGGGCGCAACCTGAAGCGCTTCTGGATGGATGCGCACAATGTCATCGGCCTGTTCAGCCTGCCCTTCCACCTGGTCTTCGCCATCACCGGCGCGGTGCTTTGCCTGGCGATGGTGCTGGTCATGGTGTTCAACGTCATGGCCTTCGACGGCAAGCTGCTCGAAGCCTTGCCGCGCCTGACCACCGCCTCGCCGGAGCTGAAGGCGTCAGGCCAGCCGGCGCAACCCCTTCCCGCCGCCACCCTGCTGGCCGCGGCACGGGCCAGCGCGGGCGAGCGCTTCGCGCCGCTGTCGCTGCGCTACCAGCACTATGGCGATGCCAGCGCCTTGATCGAGATTCGCGGCGGCAGTGCCCGCGCGCTGGGCAACTACGGTTCGGTCTCGGTACGCGCCGCGGCCGGGCGGCCCGACAGCGGCAAGGTGCTGGCCAACCAGGCCGCCGGTAGCCGCGACGCCAACCATGCCATCTACAGCGCGCTGTATGACCTGCATTTCGGCACCTATGGCGGCCTGGCGCTGCGGCTGGTCTACCTGCTGGCGGGACTGGCAGGTGCCTTCCTGTTCTATTCCGGCAACCTGCTGTGGATTGAATCGCGGCGCAAGACCCGACAGCAGGAGCAGCCCCGCGTGCACCGGCTGCTGGCGCAGGCCACCGTCGGCGTATGCATCGGTTGTTGCATCGCGGTGGCGGCGGCTTTCTGCGGGGCGCTGCTCTGGCCCGCGCGCGCCACCGGCTACACGTATTTCCCGGTCTTCTTCGCAGCGATCGGCTGGGCCCTGCTGCGGCCGCCGGCACGCGCCGCGATCGAACTGCTTTGGACCGCCACCGCAGCCGCCCTGCTGGTGCCGCTGGTCAATGCGCTGGTGACGGGCGACTATCTCTGGCGCGCCGCGCTGGCCGGCCACTGGGCCGTGGCGGGCTTCGATATCGGCGCACTGGCGCTGGCCTGCGGTTTTGCCGCACTGGCCCTGGCCACGCAGCGCCGCGCCCGCAGCGGTCCGCCCAACTCGGTGTGGGCCATGCAAAAGGCACGCACCGGGGTGGCCGAAACCACCGTGGCAGACGCGGCCGCGAACTAGCACGGAAGGCAGGGCACGCGCCGGATACCGTCTGGCGCCCCCGCCCGGCTCACACCTTCAGTTGGGCTTCCATCGCGCCGCGCAGGTCGGCGATCAGGTCGCGGGTGTCTTCCAGGCCGATGTACAAACGCACCAGTTCGCCGGCATCGTGCCAGCCCGCGGGCGGCCAGCTACCCTGCGGACGCATGGTGGGAACGTGATACGGCACCGCCAGGCTGTGCGCCCCGCCCCAGGACCAGCCGATCGCGAACAGGCGCAGCGCCTCGACGAAGGCATCGACCTGCGCGCGCGTGTAGCGCGCATGCAGCACGACCGAGAACAAGCCGGTGGCGCCACTGAAATCGCGCCGCCAGAATGCATGGCCGGGACAATCCGGCAAGGCCGGGTGCAGGACCTTGACCACCTCGGGGCGCTGGGTGAGCCATTCGGCCACTTCACGCGCGGCGCGGTCATGGGCGGCCAGCCTGACCGGCATGCTCGGCAGCGAGCGCAGCACCAGGTAGCAGTCGTCGGCCGACACGCCCCAGCCCATCAGCATGCGGCCGCGCCTGAGGCGGTCATGCAGCTTCGCGTCGCGGGTCAGCACCGCGCCCATCAGCACGTCGCTGCCGCCCGACTGGTATTTGGTCAACGCCTGCACCGAGATGTCGATGCCATTGTCGAAGGGGCGGAAATAAACACCGGCCGACCAGGTATTGTCGATCGCCGTGATCACGCCGCGCGCCTTCGCGGCGGCGACGATGGCCTGGGTATCGGGCACCTCCATGGTCACCGAACCCGGCGACTCCATCCAGATCAGGCGGGTATTGGGGCGGATCAGGCCGGCGATGCCGGCGCCGATCATGGGGTCGTAATAACGGACCGACACGCCGTAATCCCGAGCCAGCCATTCGCCATGCTCGCGGTTGGGGCCATAGACGTTGTCGGGAATCAGCACGTCGTCGCCCGACTTGACCAGTGCGAAATACACCTGCGAGATCGCGGCGAGGCCGGATGGCAGCAGCAGCGTGTCGCGCGCGCCTTCGATCAGCGCAAGATGCTGGCACAGCGCCTCGCTGGTAGGCGTGGCATGCAAGCCGTAGCGCCAATAGGTGGTGGCGCCGTCGCCATGCGCGCGCAGCTCCGCCAGGTTGCGGAAAACCACGGTGGAGCCGCGATGCGTGGGGGGAGAGAACGAAGCGAAGCCGGGGGCGATATCCAGCTCTGGCTGGACCGCCACGGTTTGCAGGAAGGCGGGTTGGGAAGCGGGCTGCTCGGGTGGCTTGCGGTCGGACACGGCGATTCCTTGTCTGGCGATGACTCGATGAACGTTCGAGCTTACCAGCATTCAGGTGCGCGTTGGCACACCCGCGCCTTGCCGGCGCAGACGCGCCCGTGCCTGTCCTACCTGCCGTTGATCGACGATTTCGGCGGCGGCGGCGCGTAGGTGATGCCGCTGCCCGGCGTCATGTCGAAGGGCGGAATGACCAGCACGCCCAGGGGCCGGATCATGAAGGGCAGCACGATGGCCGGGTTGAGCGGGTCGGTCCAGTTGCCATGCACGACGCCGGCGCCGTCGATGGTGCCCTCCCAATTGCCCGTGACATGCGTGCCGTCATTGGACTCTTCCATCAGGAAAGCGCCATTCTCGTATTCGCCGGCCAGCAGGCGCACGCCACCCGTGCGGCCGACGCCGTACTCGCCATGCACGCTGTCGCGCTCATCGGGCTTGGGCCCGAGCCGCAGGCGCACCGGCTGGCCGCCGAGCGTGCCTGCGTAGACCGGTAACGATGCGAACTCGGGCCGCGGCGACAGCGGCCTGGGCGCGGCCCCGGTGGAAAGCTGCGTGCCGCGGCGCGCCTCGCCGTCGCGGATCGCCTCGTTGATGCCGAATCCCTGTACCTGGCTGCCCTGCACCTGGCTGCCGGTAGCAGCCTGATTGGCGCCGGTGCCCGTGGACAGCTCGGTACCGCCGGCGGCCAGCGCGGCGCCGGCCAGCGTTGCCGCGGCCAGCCCGGCTGCCAGTGACAGGGAAACGGAACGGGAGAAGATCGCTACGCGCCGCAAGACAGCCTCGGGGTCAGGTTCAGAGTCGTTCGAAGATGGCCGCAATGCCCTGGCCACCGCCGATGCACATGGTCACCAGCGCATAGCGGCCTTGCACCCGTTGCAACTCGTACAGGGCCTTGACGGTGATCAGCGCGCCGGTGGCGCCGATCGGGTGGCCCAGCGAGATGCCCGAGCCGTTCGGGTTGACCTTGGCCGGATCCAGCCCGAGCGCCTTGGTGACGGCGCAGGCCTGTGCGGCAAAGGCCTCGTTGGCTTCGATCACGTCGAGGTCGACCACGGTCAGGCCAGCGCGTTCCAGCGCCTTCTTCGTGGCCGGCACCGGGCCGATGCCCATGGTCTTGGGATCGACGCCGGCATGCGCGTAGGAGACCAGGCGGGCCAGCGGCTTGAGGCCGCGTTTCTCGGCCTCGGCACGCTCCATCAGGACCACGGCGGCGGCGGCGTCGTTCAGGCCCGAGGCATTGCCCGCGGTAACCGTGCCATTCTCCTTGACGAAGACCGGCTTGAGCTTGGACATGTCCTCCATGACCGCGTCGTGGCGCACGTGCTCGTCGGTGTCGAAGGTGACGTCGCCCTTGCGGCCCTTCAGCGTGACCGGCAGGATCTGGTCCTTGAAGTGACCGGCGCGGATCGCCGCCGACGCACGGCGATGTGACTCCAGCGCGGCCTCGTCCTGCTGGATGCGGCTGATGTCGTATTCCTTGGCCACGTTCTCGGCGGTGACGCCCATGTGGATGCCATGGAAGGGGTCATGCAGCGCGCCCAGCATCATGTCGAGCATCTTGGCGTCGCCCATACGCGCGCCCCAGCGTGCCGACTGCGCCAGGTACGGCGCACGGCTCATGCTTTCCGCCCCGCCGCCGATGGCCACGTCGGTGTCGCCCAGCAGGATGGACTGCGCCGCGCTCACGATGGCCTGCAGGCCCGAGCCGCACAGGCGGTTGACGGTCAGTGCCGGCGCGTCGATGGTGACGCCGCCCTCCACTGCCGCCACCCGGCCGAGGTACATATCCCGTGGTTCGGTCTGGATCACGTTGCCGAACACCACATGGCCGACATCGTCACCGCTGACCTGGGCGCGGGCCAGTGCTTCACGCACCACCATGGCACCCATCTGGGTCGGGGAAAGATCCTTCAGGCTGCCGCCGAAGGTACCGATCGCGGTCCGCACGCCGCTCACCACCACCACTTCACGTGTCATCTTGTGTCTCCTGGGCTGATGTTGCAGCGCACAGTATAGCGGCGCGCCGGGCAAAACGAACGACCGTACTTTTACCTAAGCGGACCTGCAGCCACGGCCAGCCTCAGACTTCGCCCCACAAATCGTGGCCATCCGCACCGGTAATCTTCACCGAGACGAACTCGCCAACCTTGTAGCGCGGCAAACCCTGGGCCGGCGGATCGATATAGACCAGGCCATCGATCTCAGGCGCATCGGCCGAGGAACGCCCAATGCCGCCGTCCTGGTTGATCTCGTCCACCAGCACGCGCAGGGTCTGGCCCACCTTGCGCTGCAGGCGCCGGGCGGACACTTCCTCGGCGACTTCCATGAAGCGCGCGCGGCGCTCCTCGCGCACCTCGTCGGGCAAGGCGCCCGGCAGGTCGTTGGCGGTGGCACCCTCGACCGGCGAATAGGCGAAGCAGCCCACGCGGTCCAGTTCGGCCTCGGCGATGAAATCCAGCAGCGTCTGGAACTCCGCCTCGGTCTCGCCGGGGAAGCCCGCGATAAACGTGCTGCGGATGGTCAGCTCAGGGCAGATCTCGCGCCAGGCGCGGATGCGGTCCATGGTCTTCTCGGCATTGGCCGGGCGCTTCATGCGCTTGAGCACGTCCGGGTGGGCGTGCTGCAGCGGCACGTCCAGGTAAGGCAGCACGTGGCCCTGCGACATCAGCGGGATGATCTCGTCGACGTGCGGGTACGGGTACACGTAATGCAGGCGGACCCAGGCGCCGTACTTGGCGGCGAGTTCGCCCAGCGCGGCGACCAGCTCGGTCATGCGCGTCTTGAGCGGACGGCCGTCCCAGAAACCGGTGCGGTACTTCACGTCCACGCCATAGGCACTGGTGTCCTGCGAAATCACCAGCAGTTCCTTGACGCCCGACTTGAACAGGTTCTCGGCCTCCAGCATGACTTCCGCCACCGGACGGGAGACCAGGTCGCCGCGCATCGACGGGATGATGCAGAACGAGCAGCGATGGTTGCAGCCCTCGGATATCTTCAGGTAAGCGTAATGCTTGGGCGTGAGCTTGATGCCGGCGGCCGGCACCAGGTCCAGGAACGGGTCGTGAGGCTTGGGCAGGTGGGTGTGCACGGCCTGCATCACCTCGCCCAGCGCATGCGGGCCGGTGACGGCCAGCACCTTCGGGTGAACCGAGGTAATGATGTCCTCGCCTGCGGCGTTCTTCTTCGCGCCCAGGCAGCCGGTGACGATCACCTTGCCGTTCTCGGCCAGCGCCTCGCCGATGGCGTCCAGGCTTTCCTGCACGGCTTCGTCGATAAAGCCGCAGGTGTTGACGACCACGAGATCGGCGCCGTCGTAGGTGCCGCTGATGGCATAGCCTTCGGCGCGCAGCTGGGTAATGATCTGCTCGGAGTCGACCAAAGCCTTCGGGCATCCAAGTGAAATCATACCAATGCGAGGCGATGTGTCGAGCTTAGTCTTTGATTCTAAAGAGTTTTTCACGGGGACTTTCAATGTCGTGGGGCCGGAATTGTGCCCTAGGACACAAAGCCAATCTGCCATTTTACCCGCTCGGGCGCCCGTCCAGAGCCCCGCATTTCGGCCCATCATGAATGTGATGTTGTAAACCTTTCGCTAATCAGTTACGTTAGCCGCGCGGATCGGAAACCCGCACCAAATCACCTCGCCACGGACGGCAAAACTCACACCCTTCTGCACACGAGATCATGAGAATTGAAAATCCCCAGCGCCAAGCAAGTTGTAGTGAATACCTATCGCCACACCTTCGTAGCAACCTGCCCGTCTGACGGGGATTCAATCGTCTACAAGCTCGAAATCAAGTCGAGGGAGACCATCCTTGTAGAGCACATAAAGACCGCGACAGCCCTGATAAAAAAGGGCTACCACGAGGAAATCGCCGCATCCTTGTATGAGCGATTCGGCGGTGAACAGCGGATCACGGCGGAACACCAGGGCGTTCAAATTGAAACACTGAGGGCGATGGAATGATCGCCGCCGCTTACCTCATCTCGCCGTGGGCGCGTCAGTGATTCACTACCATGGCACGCCCGTCGGGGGTAATCGAAAAGATGTGGTTCAGTTCCTATCTGGGAGACATGCTCTCGTCCCGTTCCCAAGGCAAGACGATATTGGCGCGGTCGCTGATGTTTGCCAATCATTCGTGTTCGACAACGGCGCTTTCAGCATTTGGAGGCAGGGCGGCCACCTCGACACCGAAGGCTACTATCGATGGGTTGAGGACTGGCACCGGCACCCAGGATTTGACTGGGCCTTGATCCCAGATGTGATTGATGGCGACGAAGAAGAAAACGATCGCTTGCTCGCCGAATGGCCGCAACACCTCGAAGGAGTGCCGGTGTGGCATCTGCACGAGTCGCTTGAACGCTTCCAGCGCCTAACCACATCTTGGCGCACTGTTGCCATCGGAAGTTCCGGTCAATGGAAGACCCCAGGAACTGGCGCTTGGTGGAAGCGTATGAATCAGGCCATGAACGCTGTGTGTGATGAATATGGGCGCCCCCCATCGAGATTGCACGGCCTCCGCATGCTTGACCCGGAAGTGTTCAGTCGCCTACCTCTCGCTAGCGCCGACTCCACAAATGCCGCAGTCAACGGAGGGAGCATCCAGCGGTTCGGAATGTACGTCCCGCCGACCGCTGGACAGCGTGCCGAAGTCATCGCAAACAGAATCGAGTCGAGCAATAGCGCGGCGATCTGGGTCGCAGAAATGCAGGCGGAAATGGCTTTTTGATACCAAGCCCAGCCATGCGCTGGGCTTTATTCTGGAGGCGCCAACTCAGCGAGCCGTTACCCACGCAGTCGATGCCCGGCCCGACCTGCTGGAGTTGGCCGAAGCCTGAGACAACAAATCCCGCCATGCGCGGGGTTTTTGTTTTGCCGCCATGCACTACGATTCCGCCTACAAAACAACGGGGCGGCCATGATAGGCGACCAATACCAAGACATCGTTTCTCTCGGCAACGCAGTCATCAGCGCTGTAAGCCATGAAGGGCTGACCGTTCAGCTTATCAACGGCAAGCCAGCCACGCTCGCCGTCATCGACCCATCCGGAAAAATATACGAAGCAGGATCGCACGTTTGCGAAGTAGCTTGGCAGACATCCATCGCCTCGTACCGCCGATTCCTAATCGGCAAGGGGCACCTTCGCATTTACAGCGCCGAAGACTCGATACGCATGCAACTGGGCAGGGCTCGATACTGCTGAGCCGATTTAGTGCGCACCTGCCCGGACCCTACCCCGCCTTGTATGGGGTTTCGCTTTTCTGAGGTGGCAGCTCTTCCGAGACACGCCGAACCTTGTCGCCGTCCACTTCGAAAACGGTCTTTCGCGCGTACTTCCCCGCCGCCATGTCTTTGACCGACCGCAGCAGCGCCGCCTCGAATTCCTTCTGTTCTTCGTCCATGACAGTGCGAGTAGTTGTGACGGTGCAACAGGCAAAAATGGCTAAGCCTTTGATCCATAAGGGATCAGACCGGCGCGCCTGAGTATATTTTCGCTATCTCAGGGGCATCCGAGGCTCACGAATCCCACATTCGGAATATGGTCTTTCTTAGTCGTT
The DNA here is from genome assembly GCF_029335485.1 of Cupriavidus basilensis. Lineage (GTDB taxonomy): Bacteria > Pseudomonadota > Gammaproteobacteria > Burkholderiales > Burkholderiaceae > Cupriavidus > Cupriavidus basilensis_E. Next base: position 854 of record NZ_JARJLM010000731.1, on the reverse strand, counting down.
GATTCTGCAGGGTTTTTCACGGTTACTTCCAAATGTGGGGCGGGCGAGGCGGGACATGGCCACCTGGCGGTACAAAGCCAATCGCGCATTTTAACCGCTTGCCGGAGTTTGCCGGGGCCTCATGGCCGACATGAACGTGGTTCGGATGGAGCCGCCTGGCCGAAGGGATGGCGCTCAAGGACGTGGTGCGTTCGGGCAACAACGACGCCGTCAGCGCCGTCGAGAAAGCGGAGAAAAGCCGGGGCGATAGCGGCGTCCCCTGGGTCGGGGGCAGCAACGCCGGCTGTGGGTCGCAGCGTTGGGGTGGGCCGGTGTCCGTGCGGGGAATGTGCTACGTGGGCTGAGCGACTCGACGACCGACGCAAAGGCAGCAGGTAAAACAGCCGCGGCCAAGATCACCTGACAATCAGCAGGCCGCAGTCGTTTCAAGGCGCGAATCGTCACGCTTGATCGGCATCGGCCTGGTCGCCCTGCACCAGCGCCTGGAACAGCTTCACCAGCCGCGCCGCATCCCCCATGACCGGCGCGAAGAACGCGGCATCGCAATCTTCCACCACCACGACCGCCTTGCGCGCCAGCTCGCGGCCGGCACGCGTGACCTCGATCGCCTTGGCGCGCGGATCGGTGGGATGGTCGCCACGTGCGATCAGCGCGGCCGCCTCCAGCGCCCGCAGCACCTGGGAGGTGGTCATCGGGTCGATCCCGGTGAGCTGCGCGATCCGCGCCTGGGTCAGCGGTTCGTCCGCGCCGAACCAGGTGGCGGTCGCAAGCACCACGAACTGCGAGTGGGTGAGGCCATAGGGCTGTAGCGCTTGCCGCTGCCGGCGCTGCCAGGCATTGGAGATTTTCCACAA
>NZ_JARJLM010000730.1 GCF_029335485.1 Cupriavidus basilensis | reverse complement strand
GGCCATGTTGCTCTGTCCGTTTCCCGCGCTGTCATCTGTTGTCATTGCGGGAACGCGGGTCATCTATGACGCACGAGAATCCGAAGCCGTGATGAAACTCAGCAACGAGGGCAAGACCCCGGCGCTGGTGCAGGCATGGATCGACGACGGCAATGCGAAGGCCGCGCCGGCGGAGATTGCCGTCCCGTTCACCGTGACCCCGCCCGTGTCCCGCATCGACCCCGGCAAGGGACAGACGCTGCGCATCCTCTATACGGGCGAACCACTGCCTCCGGACAGGGAGTCGGTGTTCTGGCTCAACGTCGTGGAAATACCACCCAAGCCCACCGGCGACGAGGCAGAAGTCAATCGCCTGCAGTTCGCGTTCCGATCGCGCATCAAGCTGTTCTACCGCCCCGCCGGCCTCAAGGGCAGTGCAGGCGAGGCCCCGGCACAGATTGCGTGGCGCCTGGTCAACGCCAACAACCGCCAGGCGCTCGAAGCGCGCAATCCCACTGCCTATCACGCTTCCTTCAGCGCGCTGGAAGTCACCGCAGGCGGCAAGACCGCGCGCTTTGACGATGGCGGGATGGTCGGCCCTGGCGAAACGAAGGTCTTCCCACTTTCGGGCGAGCTAAGCGCTGGCGCGCCAGGCCGCATGCGTTACCAGGCCATCAACGACTATGGTGGCCCGATGGACGCCGAGTTCGACCTCGGAACCGCGCCTGCTCAGTGATCCAGCGACTAATCCAGTGATGGAACAGGCCGGGACATGTCCGCTTCCAGCGGCATCCACGCCCCACGCCCGATACTTATTAGTAGGGACGATGCAATTACAGAGATCGAAGTCGCACACCTTCCGCTTGAGCCCGATCGCTGCGATGCTTTTCTGCCTGTTCGCCGGAGCGGGCGCGACGGCCGCCAGAGCCGGCCAGCCAGGTCCCGTCATGGTGGCGGAAGTCGAGTTCAACGACCAGTTCCTTCGCCAGACCGGCGGCGGGCGCATCGATGTGAGCCGGTTCAACAAAGGCAACGTGGCCCTGCCGGGAACCTATCGCGCGGATCTCTACGTCAACCAGACCTGGCTGGGGCGCGCCGAGGTTTCCGTGCGGCAGATCGGTAATGACAGCCGCAACGTGCAGCCCTGTTTCGACCGTGTCCTGCTCGAACGTGTCGGTGTCGACCTGGTCAAGCTCCTTCCGGAAGCAGCGAACCGCCTTGCCGACGGTGCATGCGCGCCGCTGCCCGAGCTGGTGAATGCCGGTACAGCAGAGTTCGACAACGGAGAACAGCGACTCGACATCAGCCTGCCGCAAGCCGCGCTCAAGCGCAGGGCCCGCGGCTATGTCGAGCCGCAGTACTGGGATGAGGGAATCACCGCCGCGCGTCTGCAGTACAACGCGAATGCCTATCGTTCCTCCAGCCTGGGGCAGTCCACGTCGTTCGCCTATATCGGTCTCAACGCCGGTGTGAACGTAGGCGCATGGCGTTTCCGGCACCTCGGCAACCTGAGCCATGACAATCAGGCCGGTACCCACTATCAGAGCGTGCAGACCAGCCTGCAGCGCGGCATTGCCGCCATCCGCAGCCAGGTCGTCCTCGGCGAGGCATTCACTGACGGTACCGTATTCGACAGCATCGGCTTTCGCGGCATGCAACTGGCGAGCGATGACCGGATGTACCCGGAGTCGCAGCGCGGCTACGCTCCCACCATCCGGGGCATCGCCAACACCAGCGCCCGCGTGCAGGTCCGCCAGAGTGGCAACATCATTTACGAAACCACGGTGGCCGCTGGCGCCTTCGTCATTGACGACCTGTACCCCACCGGCTACGGCGGCGACCTCGAAGTGGTCGTGACCGAGGCCGACGGCAGCGTGCGCATCTCGAAGGTGCCCTATGCGGCGGCCGTCAATTCCTTGCGTCCGGGCATCACGCGCTACCAGGTCACCGCCGGCCAGTACCGGAACCCCATCGCCCGTAGCACGCCGAAGATGGTGCAGGCCACGGTGCAGCACGGTTTTACCAATATGCTGACCGGCTATGGCGGCCTGCTGGCGGCCCAGGATTACACCGCAGTGGCGCTTGGCGGAGCCCTCAATACCGCCTTTGGCGCGCTCGGCATGGACGTCACCCAGGCTTGGGCGCGCTTCGAGAAGCAGCCGGACCGCAACGGGTACAGCGTCCGTCTCCTCTACAGCAAGCTGTTGGAGCCCATCGGCACCAACGTCACCCTGGCGGCCTACCGCTATTCCAGCAGGGGCTACCTGAACCTCGCCGATGCCGTCATCTTGCGCGACATGGAACGCGATGCCAGAGGCCTGGCCATCAGCGGCGTCCAGCGCAATCGCTTGCAGTTGACGTTGAACCAGGCGCTGCCGCCAGGCTACGGATCGATCTACCTGGCGGGCAGCACCCAGAACTACTGGAGCCGCTCCGGCAACGACACCCAGTTCCAGCTCGGCTACAACAACAACTACCGGCGCATCAGCTATGGCCTCTCGGTGTCCCGCCAGTTCGACCTCACAAGGGGCCGGTGGGACAACCGCATCCTGCTCAACGTCGGGATTCCGCTGGGGGATGGCCAGCATGCGCCCTATTCCTTCACCAGCCTGCAGCACGACACCCGCGGCGCCCAGAGCATCCAGCAATCGGTCATGGGCTCGCTGGGGGCCGACAA
>NZ_JARJLM010000072.1 GCF_029335485.1 Cupriavidus basilensis | reverse complement strand
GTCAGCCAATGGGCCGGGTGGGTGCCTTGTCTGAGTGCTGGGCTTGCCTGTTGCCGGGCCTGCGGCACGGGTGTGCAGCGCGGGGAATCAGTAGGTAATCGGATGGGAGTGGGGGGCGCGGAAGGGGTTGCAGAATGGAGGGAAGGTGCAACCCCTTCATGGGACTGGAATGGGAAATATGCTGCAACCCCTTCTTTCCTTGTCTGGTGCGGGTTTCCGGGTAGCTGGGTATCAAGGCACCTTCCTTTAGGAAGGTGCCTGAGGCGCGCATTTCTTGGGGTGCCATTTAGAGATTTACTTGCTAGCGCCTTCACGGCTGCAGTTCCTTGGGTAGGCCGGTGAGAAGTTCGACGTGCCGCAGTTGACTCTCAATCGCCTGCCGGGTCAGGGGCTTGCCTTGCGGCCCCACCATGCCAACGCCGCCAACGAGTTCCACATACCGGGCTGTGCGGGTGCCGCTGCGCCCGGCGAGTATGTGAATCCGTAGAAGGTCGAAGCGCCGCCGTGCGACATCCTCCGGGGTGCGTGCTCTTGACTTGTCCGGCGCTGCTCGGGCGGCCTCTAGGATCAGGTCGCGTGCAATGTGTCCCTTCCGCCGCAGCGCCTTTCGTTCCTTCTGCGTCTCGTCGCAGATGATGTAACCCAGCTCGCGGGATTTGTCTGAGTCAATGCCAAAATTCCAAGCCCATTTATGGACCTGTAGTTTGTGTGCTTGACGCCAGAGGTTGCCGACCCTGGCGTGCCACGCCCACCAGTTGCGAGCTGTGCGGGCGCGAGGTGTCATGCTCTCGGGCTTGCACGCTTCCAGGGGCGGGCGCTCGTAATCCGGTGCGCCTTCACCGTGGAGCACGCCCATAGTTGCGTCGGACAGGATGAGAGGCGCGGGCAGCTTGATCGGGCTGAGGCCCTTGTAGAGAATCCGTTGCGGGCGGTCGGGATGCTGGTAGGCAAGCCACAGCAGATCGGCCAGCCATGCGACGTAGCGCATGTCATGGGCGAACGTGCCCGGCCATTTCGAACTGTCCGTTAGCTCGTCGGTAAGCTCCGGGCGTAGGCATGGGGGAACGCCGCGCAGGGTCAGTTCGACATGGATGCCCAATGCGGAAAAGGCACCTTGCGCGGGACTATTCATAGCAGTGCGCATCATCGAGAACAGACGTTGCACAGGGTGCGCCGAGATGTCATAGGGACGCGGCGGATTCCCTGTTTCGGCGTAGCGATGCGCTAGCTCCATTAGCTGCCCGTGCAAATGCACGGGCAAGAGACTCCTGCTCACAAGCTGGTGTGCATCAGGTAGCAGTCGCCATTACCGTAGGCGGTGCTAATGGCGAGGGCCTGCTGGCCTTGGCCGTGGTGCAGCCTGATACGGTGGACTATGGCAAACCCCGCATCCATCGTGCTCTCGATGGTCGAGGTTTCGAGGATGTCTGCAAGCTGCTCCTGGGGCACCTTTTGCATGTGCCCCATGTGTTGCTGAGATACTTCGACCGCTGCGGCCTGCGCTGCGATGAACTGCTTGATGTCAAATGCCTTCATGTCTGGCTAGCAAGGGGGCGCGGGCAAGGCCCGCGCTGATGTCAATCGGTCAGATGCCTACGGAACCGGTGGTGGGGTTGTCTACTGAGAGGGTAGCGTCGACCGGAATCTCGTCGGTGGTGATGCCGGCATAGATAACCTGGGACCCAACAATGAGTTCGCCGTAGCAGATCGGGACGGGATTGCCCTGCTGGGTGGTATTGACAGGCCCATTGAAGGCATAAGAGGGCTTGTTGTCAGGGCGCTCGGTGCTGCTCATCGCGGGCGACTTGGTCAGCATTTGGGCAACGCCACCGACGATCAGACCCACGCCCATCGAGAACGCGATGCCGCCCATGGTGGTGGCAGCGATCAGGGTGTTATCGGCGGCCAGCATCACGCCGCCGGTATAGAACGCCGCGGCAATTAGCGCAGCGCCAATCAGGATCTGCAACCCACCCTTTCCTCGTCCCGCGATCACCGGCACGATCTTTATCACGCCAGCGCTGGTCTGCGCCAGCAGGTCGTCTAGCCCCAGGTTCTTCTCATCCACGAAGACGTGATAGCCGGGCTTGTTGTGCTGGATCAAGTGGTTCTCGAATGCGCCGAAGTTGGCCTTCAGCGCTGCGATTGCCTCAGCTGGGCTTTTCACGACGAAGCGGTGGACGCGCCCGAAGCGCTTGCCCAAATGGCCATAGAGTCGGATCTCACGAAGCATCTGGAGCCTCTTTGTTGGTGGTGGTCATTCGTCGGCCAAGCCTTCGGAGATGATTCCGTGCGGCTCTTGTCGATTCTCGATGAACAGCGCTGCGCCGCCGCCATATGCCTCGGCGCGGTGGCCGAAGTGGCAAACGCTGGCACCAAGTTCGATAGACGCGGCGATGGTGGCGGCGTCTAGCTCTTGCCGAAACTCTGCTTCGGCTACCGCGCGGAAGTTGTCGATGTCGAGGTTGGTCATTCTGCGTCGCCCTCGGCAGCCGGCTTCTTCAGCCCGGCGAGAAACTTGTCTTCCTGCGTCTGATATGCCGGGTCGATCCGCTTGATGCCTTGAACAAGGTTGTCGGGACCGTAGCTCACCATTAGGTTGATCCCCTCGGAATGCTTGCGTGTGCCTACCGCTTGCTCTCCAAGCCAGGTCTCATACTCCCACAGCTCGGTAATGTGAGCGCCTAGGAGTCTCGTGATGACCCCGCTAGCTGTGAGTCCGGTCTGCTCCGCGATCCGTTTGAGCAGTTCCGAAGTTGACTCGTCTAGGGCGAGCATGAAGCGCGCCTTGTTGTTACCCATATCAAACTCCTTGTGAGTGCAGTCAAACATGACCGCTTATCCTCATTATAGGCATAGCGCAGATATTGAGCAGAAAAAATATGCAAAAAATCTGTGTGAATGATATGCTGACCTCAAATTAAACGTTCAAACGACAACGAGGTCAGGCATGGCAAACGGCAAGTTCATCGCTTATTACCGCGTCAGCACGCAGAAGCAGGGTCAGAGCGGGTTGGGGTTGGAAGCGCAGCGTGAAGGCGTTGCCCGCTACCTGAACGGGGGTGCGTGGGAACTGGTAGCGGAGTTCGAGGAACACGAATCGGGGAAGGGCGCGGACGCGCTTGCCAAGCGCCCCCAGTTGCGGGCTGCAATGGACGCATGCCGGAAGCACGGCGCAACCCTGCTCATTGCCAAGCTAGACCGGTTGGCCCGGAATGTTCACTTCGTGTCGGGTTTGATCGAGGCCGGTTGTGACTTTGTCGCTGCGGACATGCCAGAGGCGAACAAGGTCATGATCCAGATGCACGCGGTCATGTCCGAGTGGGAACGGGATCAGATCAGCAAGCGCACCAAGGAAGCACTGGCAGCGGCAAAGGCGCGTGGGGTCAAATTGGGCAAACCCGAAAACCTGCGCGGAAACGTAGCAGAGCGGGTCGAGGCGGCTGATGCGTTTGCAGCGAACCTCACCAGCACGCTGCGCGGTTATCAGGCGGCAGGGCTGTCACAGCGCCGGATGGTCGAGGAATTGAACAGGTTGGGGGTCAGGACGCCCAAGGGCGGGGAGTGGCACCTTGCGCAATTACAGCGGGTGCTGGCGCGACTCCCTGCGTGAGTGGGGTAGTTTCATTTGCGACGATCCCATATCAAGTGCATATTGCAGCACGATACGGGGGGGGAGATGAGTGGTGCGGGCGGATTTTTTCTGAGTGCGGTTCTTACTCTGTCATTCGGTGCGTCTACGGATGCAAATGCTGCCCCGAGGGGTTCAGCGCCGGGCTATTTGTTCAGCAATGCAGCAAATGAGACCGCCATGCTAATGGCCTGCGAGATGCACGGGAAATTCGTCAAGCAGGATGAGAGTTGGACTGCCGAGCAGCGGCAGGAATTGGCCAAGAAGGCGGAAAAGGCCAAAGTGAGTCTGGTTCATGCCATATACAATCTGGCAGGTTTGCTCGCAGAGCCTGAGCGCGCGATTAAGTCATACCAGTCGTCATTGGACTTCTATTGGGGGCGGGAAAGGCAAATGGTCGATGAGAAGTATGTGGATGAATATCGCACCAAATATTGCCCTACTGCTATAGAGAGCAGCCGGCGCAGCGTGGAGCTTATGAGGTCCTACGCGAAACAAGCTAGTCAGCAAAGGTGACGCCGCAGTAGGACCGCAATTGGCTCAGCCCCCATCACTAGTGCATCATAGGTCGCGGTCGGGTCGGTCTTGAGCTTCGTGTAGACCTGGCCGTTCACACCGCCGTGGCTTTGCCCTTCAATCGTGGCCCTGATCTCTTCGCTGATCCCCGCTCGTGCAAGGCAGGTCGTCAGCGTGTGCCTCATGCTGTGAAAGTAGGTGGTATCGGGGGTGGTAATTGCGCCGCGCTTGCGCAGTTCTGTCATTCGTTTGCCGCCCCACCGCGAGATGTAGTGACTCCACTTGATCAGGCTGTTGCCGTTCTTGGCTTCGTCTGGCGACACGATCTCAGCGTGCGGCGTGAATCGCGCATCGAAGGGCCGCCGAGTGGGCGACTGTGCGCGCACCTGCAAGAACTTCACAAACCCTAGTTCGACCAGCACCGGGTGCAGCGGCACTACTCGCCAGCTCGTCATTCGTTTCATGGAGCGCCGGGTAACTCCATCCGGGTCGGGTCGCCCGTTGAGGTCGAGATACCAGATGCCCGAGCTGTGCCTCTTCAGGTCAGTCGCCGTGTCGATCTGCGCCAGCTCTTCCACCCTGCAACCGGTGAGGGCGCATCCGACCGTGACCCAGAATTCTTCTGGTGCATTTTGCCTGCTCGCAGCGGCGGCCATGAAGATGGCCGCCATGTCATCTAGCGAGTGCTCGGAGCGGTCTTCGGAGGCTGGTGTCTGGCGCTTTGGCTTCAAGGTGGCCGCAGTCAGCTTCGCAACGTGCTCGCTGCGGCTGGCGTGCCAGTTCATGAACGTGCCGGCAATGGTGATGTCTGTCTGATGCGTCTTGATCTCCCTCGATTCGTCCGCTGTTATGGCTGCTGCGAACTCAGCAAACTTACTCTGTGTGATCTGCTCTAGGGGGTGATCATCCCCGAAGTGCTCCACGAACCGGCGTATGACGGGCTTGTAGCGCTTGAGCGTGGTGGGCTTCAGCTCGTGCTGGGTGAGGTATTGCGCAGCAGCGTCTGCGAGCCGCGTAGAGGGCTTTGGCGCTGTTTGTGGCGTCGCGGGATGGGTGAGGGTGGGCGCGGGGACCGGAAGGCTCGTGAGCGCCGTTCGGATGGCTGAATTGACCGCTTCCTGCTCATGCGGTTCGGCTTGGACGTTGAGGCGGGGTCGACAGAACTCATCGAAGTCGATGGACATGGTCCAGTCAACGATCAATCCCTCGTCCGGCTTGGCTTTCGTCATCTCGCGTGCAGTCGCAAACAGTTGGTCGGTCTTCACCGCCAGCGCCCGCGCCAGTCTCACAGCCTCGCGCCGGCTGGTGGTCCCGAGGCTCTTGTAGAGCTGGGTGTGTCCGAGCGCCCGGACGAGGTCGGCGGGCACCCGCCGGCGAAACAGGTAAGTGGTGTCGTGCCGGGACCGCTGGAGATAGTGGGACATGGCATTGTGCTACACCCATGTGCTACACCTGCCCGCGCAACCCGAAGCAAAAAGCCGCGAACCCTTTCGGGAACGCGGCTCTCGCTTGAAACTGGTGGCGAATCAGGGATTCGAACCCCGGACCTGCGGATTATGATTCCGTCGCTCTAACCGACTGAGCTAATTCGCCTAACGAAGACCGCTATTATACGTACAGTTTTCGGCTTGTCAACACCCCCATCGGAAAATCTTCAGAGGGGCTGGCGGCGGGCTTTCCGGCCGCTTGCCTCAAGGAAAAACCGGCGGGCCTCGCGGCCCGCCGGTTGGAGCGACTGATTACCGGATCAGTCTTGCCTGGCCCTGGACGCCGGGCGCAGTCTTTGGCGTTGGCGGATATCAGTCGTTGGCGTAGATGTTCACATCCTTGGTTTCGCGGACGAACAGTGCGCCGATCACGAAGGTGGCCCCCGCGATGATGATCGGATACCAGAGCCCGTAGTAGATATTGCCGTTCTGCGCCACCAGGGCGAAGGAGATGGTGGGCAGCAGGCCGCCGAACCAGCCGTTGCCGATGTGATACGGCAGCGACATCGAGGTGTAGCGGATCCGGGTCGGGAACATTTCCACCAGCATGGCGGCGATCGGGCCGTACACCATGGTCACGTAGATCACCAGGATGACGAGGATCACCAGCACCATGATGGTGTTCATCTGCGCCGGGTCCGCCTTGGTCGGGTAGCCCGCCGAGGCCATGGAGTCGCCCACCTGCTTCTTGAAGGCGGCAATCTGCTTCTTGCTGGCATCGTCGAAGCTGTGGCCCGCCGGTACCAGCGTGGCGTTGAAGGAGGCGATCTCCTTGTCGCCGATCTTGACCGATGCCACCGTGCCGGCCGGGGCTTCCACCACTTCATAGCTGGCCGAAGCTTGCGCCAGGGTCCGCTTGGCGATGTCGCAGGAGCTGCGGAAGTCGATCTCGCGGGCGATCGGGCTGCCCTGGAAGGAGCATTGCTTCGGATCGGTGGTGACGACGATCTGGGCGCTTTGCTGCGCGCGCTCCAGCGCCGGGTTGGCATAGTGGGTGAGGGCCTTGAACAGCGGGAAGTAGGTCAGCACCGCCAGCGCGCAGCCGGCCATGATGATCCACTTGCGGCCGATCTTGTCCGACAGCGAGCCGAAGAAGATAAAGAACGGCGTGCCGACCACCAGGGCGCCCGCGATCAGCAGGTTGGCGGTGGTGGCGTCTACCTTCAGCACCTGGGTCAGGAAGAACAGCGAGTAGAACTGGCCCGTGTACCACACCACGGCCTGGCCGGCGGTCAGGCCCACCAGCGCCAGGATCACGATCTTCAGGTTGCGCCACTGGCCGAACGACTCGGTCAGCGGGGCCTTGGAGGTCTTGCCCTCGGCCTTCATCTTCTGGAACGCGGGCGATTCGCTCATCGACAGGCGGATATAGACCGATACGGCGAGCAGCAGGATGGAGACCAGGAACGGGATGCGCCAGCCCCAGGCGTCGAAGTTCGCGCCCGTCAGGTTGCGGCACAGCAGGATCACGATCAGCGACAGGAACAGGCCGAGCGTGGCGGTGGTCTGGATCCATGCGGTATAGGCGCCGCGCTTGCCGTGCGGCGCGTGCTCGGCCACATAGGTGGCGGCACCGCCGTACTCGCCGCCGAGCGCGAGGCCCTGCAGCATGCGCAGCCCGATCAGGATGATCGGCGCCGCCCAGCCGATGCTGTTGTAGCCCGGCAGCAGGCCCACGATAAACGTGGACGCGCCCATGATCAGGATGGTCACCAGGAAGGTGTACTTGCGCCCGATCATGTCGCCCAGGCGGCCGAACACCAGTGCGCCGAACGGCCGCACGATGAAGCCCGCGGCAAAGGCCAGCAACGCGAAGATGAAGGCCGCGGTCGGATCGAGCCCGGCGAAGAACTGCTTGGCGATAATGGCCGCCAGCGAACCGTAAAGATAAAAGTCGTACCACTCGAACACCGTGCCGAGCGAGGAGGCGAAAATCACCTTCCTCTCCTCGCTGGTCATTCCCGAGCTTTGGGCACTGCCGCCAGGCATTGCCACGTTCCGTACATTCGCCATTGTCTCCTCCGTATGATATCGGGGTCTTTCGGAGGCGCGCCGTCACGCCCTGGCGGGCACGCTGCGGGCTCCGAAGCTGCAATGGATTGTGGGTGGCGAAACTTACTGCGTTCTGACAATTCCAGCGTGGTTCCCGGCTAAACGCTCGGGGTATACGCTAGACGCGAAGTGGCCCTGGCGTTGCTGCGCCGCGGGGAAACAGCCCTGCCGGATGCGCCGCCGCGGTCAGCGCCACGCGTCGGCGCGGCGTTTCCTGCTATGCAGCATCGTGGTCGTGCTGTCGCGGGACGGCGGGCGGGAGCGGATTGTCCGCCTGGTCGTCGTCGGCGAGGTTCATGCGCCACGCATACAGCGCTGCCATCAATACGTAGAGGATCAGCGCGCCCTGCGCGCCGACCCAGAACGAGAAGGGCCAGCCGAAGAAGTCGAAGCGCAGTTCGCGGGCGAACCACGCGACCACGAAGGTGACGATGAACCAGAGCGACAACAGCACCGCGATCCAGCGCAGGTTGCGCTGCCATGCGCGCCGTTCGGACCCGTCGGCCTGGTCGCGCGCGGCGCGGATGTGGTCGGCGTCTGGCTGCCCGGGCGCGCTCATGCCGGCTCCATATAGGATGGCCGGCGCAGCGTGATGCGAAAGCAGGTGCCGGCCAGGCGTGGCTCCGCCTGATAGACGTGGTCGAGGATGCCGACATCGCCGCCGTGCTGCTGCACGATCTCGCGCACGATGGCGAGTCCCAGCCCGCTGCCCTGGGTCTTGGTGCCGAGCACGCGGTAGAACCGCTCCATCACGCGTTCGCGCTCGGCCACCGGGATGCCGGGGCCGGTGTCCTCGACTTCGAGGTAGGCGAAGGGTTCGAAGGCATCCGCGCTGACGCGCACGGTGGCGCGGCCATCGGCGGGCGTGTAGCGGATCGCGTTGTCGATCAGGTTGTTCAGCATCTCGGTGAGCATGAGGCGGTTGCCCTGCACCATCACGGGATGGTCGTCGGCATCGACGCCAAGATCGATGCGGCGCGCCCAGGCCTGCGGCAGCCAGTCCTTGACCACTTCGCGCGCCAGCGCGGCCAGGTCCAGCGGCGCCATGCTGCCCGCGCCGGCCAGGTTCTCCATGCGCGCCAGCGACAGCAGTTGCGTCACCAGGTGAGCGGCGCGCTCCGAGCTGCCGGCGATCTGCGCCAGCGATTTGCGCAGCTCTTCGGGCGACTGTTCGCGCTGCGCCAGTTCTGCCTGCATGCGCAGGCCGGCCAGCGGCGTCTTCATCTGGTGGGCGGCATCGGCGATAAAGCGTTTCTGGGTCTGCACCGAGGTATCGAGGCGTGCCAGCAGATCGTTGAAGGACGCCACCAGCGGCGTGATCTCCTGCGGTGCCGCGTGTTCGTCGATGGGGCTGGTGTCGCCCGGATTGCGCGCGCGGATGCGCTGCTGGATCGAGGTCAGCGGCGCCAGCCCGCGCGTCAGGCCGAACCACACCAGCACCACCGCCAGCGGCAGGATCACGAACTGCGGCAGGATCACGCCCTTGATGATTTCGTTGGCCAGGCGCGCGCGCTTGTCGAGGGTTTCGCCAACCTGCACCAGCACCGGCTGGGTGTCGCCGCCATGCTTGAGATCGACATAGGTATAAGCCACGCGCACGTCGTTGCCCGCGATACGGTCGTCGCGCAGCGACACCAGTCCGGCATGGCCGCGATCGTCTTCGTTGGGCAGCGGCATGTCATTGTCGCCGGCGACGAATTCGCCGTGCGTGCCCACCACCTGATAGTAGATATTGTCGGACTCGTCGGCGCGCAGGATCTCGCGCGCGGACAGCGGCAGCTGCAGCGTGACGCGGCCGTTGACCTCGCGCACCTGCTGCGAGAGCACGATCGCGCTGGCCTCGAGCGAGCGGTCGAAGGGGCCGTTGGCGATCGATTTTGCCACCAGGTAGGTCACGGCAATGCTCATCGGCCACAGCAGCAGCAGCGGCGCCAGCATCCAGTCCAGGATCTCCCCGAACAGCGAGCGTGGCGACGGGTGGCCCGCGCTGTCCTCGAGATGGGGCAGGGCGTCGGCCAGCGCTTCGTCGCTGACGATGGCGTCGCCGGGTGACGGGGATGGCGGGCGCGGGGGGCGCGCGGCCCGCGGGCGCCGCCGGGGCAGTCGCAGCAGGCTCATGGGGGAAGGGTGGGGCGGTTCCTGTAGTGCGTGTGGCGGGTGTGGTGCGTCTGGTGCCTCTGGCGTTTCTGGTGCGGTCTCTTCCTGTTCGCCGAAGGCCGGAGCAGCGGGGGGTGCCAGCCTCGTCCAGTCAATCGTGCGTCACGGCGGCCTGGAATTTCTCCAGGCAGTAACCCAGCCCGCGCACCGTGGCAATGCGGATGCCGCCCACCTCGATCTTCTTGCGCAGCCGGTGCACATAGACCTCGATGGCATTGTTGCTGACCTCGTCGCCCCATTCGCACAGATGGTCCACCAGCTGCTCCTTCGACACCAGCCGCCCGGTGCGGGTCAGCAGGATCTCCAGCAGGCCCACCTCGCGCGCCGACAGGTCCAGCATCTGCTCGTTCAGGTAGGCGATGCGGCCGACCTGGTCGAAGGCGAGCGGGCCGTGGTGGGTCAGCGTGGCGCCGCCGCCCGCGCCGCGCCGCACCAGCGCGCGCACGCGCGCCTCCAGCTCGGACAGGGCGAAGGGCTTGGCCATGTAGTCGTCGGCGCCCAGGTCCAGGCCCTTGACGCGCTCGTCCACGCCATCGGCGGCGGTCAGGATCAGCACCGGCACCATGGCGCCGCGCGCGCGCAGCCGCTTGAGCACCTCCAGCCCGGGCATGCGGGGCAGGCCGAGGTCGAGGATCAGCAGGTCGAAGGTCTGGGTGGACAGCGCGGAATCGGCCTCCATCCCGCTGGCGACATGGTCGACGGCATAGCCCGAGTGACGCAGCGAGCGCGTCAGGCCATCTGCCAGCACATCGTCATCTTCGGCGATCAGAATACGCATGGTTGTCTCCACCCTGGCCTGGCTTTGTCGCCGCTTTCCATCGAATGAAGCGGACGGGGCTTGCCAAGCATACTGTTTTTTTATACAGTACCCGCTTGATCCGGTCGCTTTGCACCTGGGCCGGAATTTACCGGATCCGGTAGCGACGTTTCATCAGGCATTCATCGAACGTCCTACCGGCGTTTGCCCAATGTTTGCCCAGATGTTCGCCCCCGGCGGCAGGATCGTCGCCATCGGGGGTTCGCAGCGCGGCGCGGGTCGCGCGGTTGCCGGCAAAAGCAGGCAACGCGCCACATGCGGCCTATTTATACACCATTGACGGAAGGACGACCATGGATGACGGCAAGAAGGCGAGTGCTGGCGTAAGCGCCGAAAAGCAGAAGGCGCTGGCCGCCGCGCTGGCCCAGATCGAGAAGCAGTTCGGCAAGGGCTCGATCATGAAAATGGGCGATGCCGAGGTCGAACAGGATATCCAGGTGGTGTCCACCGGCTCGCTCGGCCTGGACATCGCGCTGGGCGTGGGCGGCCTGCCGCGCGGCCGCGTGGTGGAGATCTACGGCCCGGAATCCTCGGGCAAGACCACCCTGACCCTGCAGGTCGTGGCCGAAATGCAGAAGCTGGGCGGCACCTGCGCCTTTATCGACGCCGAGCACGCGCTCGACGTCAACTACGCCAGCAAGCTGGGCGTGGCCGTGGGCGACCTGCTGATCTCCCAGCCGGACACCGGCGAGCAGGCGCTGGAGATCACCGATGCGCTGGTGCGCTCGGGCTCGGTCGACCTGATCGTGATCGACTCGGTGGCGGCCCTGGTGCCCAAGGCCGAAATCGAAGGCGAGATGGGCGATTCCCTGCCCGGCCTGCAGGCCCGCCTGATGAGCCAGGCGCTGCGCAAGCTGACCGGCACCATCAAGCGCACCAACTGCCTGGTGATCTTCATCAACCAGATCCGCATGAAGATCGGCGTGATGTTCGGCTCGCCCGAAACCACCACCGGCGGCAATGCGCTCAAGTTCTACGCCTCGGTGCGCCTGGACATCCGCCGCATCGGCTCGATCAAGAAGGGCGACGAGGTGATCGGCAACGAGACCAAGGTCAAGGTGGTCAAGAACAAGGTATCGCCGCCGTTCCGCGAAGCCTTCTTCGACATCCTCTACGGCCAGGGCATCTCGCGCCAGGGCGAAATCATCGATCTCGGCGTGGACGCCAAGGTCGTGGAGAAGTCGGGCGCCTGGTACAGCTACAAAGGCGAGAAGATCGGCCAGGGCAAGGACAACGCGCGCGAATACCTGCGCGAGAATCCGGATATCGCCGACGAGATCGAAAACAAGGTGCGCGAATCGCTGGGCGTGGTGCTGCTCAACGGCACGCCGGCCGCCGCAGTGGCCACCGCCGAAGACTGAGCTTCGCCGGCCGGAACGTTCCCGGCCGCGAACCCCCACCGGGGCGGCACGCGTGTCGACGCGCGCCGCCCCGTTGTATTTTTCGTCCCTGGTTCGTGATCCATCGGATCGTCGCGCGGGTCCCGCGCCGGAGGGCTCGCCTCCCCGCAGGGGAGGTGAAACTGCAGTTGACCT
>NZ_JARJLM010000729.1 GCF_029335485.1 Cupriavidus basilensis | reverse complement strand
GCCAGCAGCCGGCGCCGCAATGTGCTGCGTTCGGCGGCCGGGCCGGAGGCGCTGGATGCGCCCGGTGCAGCGGGCTTGCCGGAATCGTCCGAATTGCCGGAGGGGCTGCCAATGTGGTCACTCGGCGGCATGGGCGCGTGGGATAATGTTGACTGTTGCGTTGACCAAATATTGCACGGCTGGCGTCGCGCCCTCGCGAGGGCGGGCCGGCCGTAACAACAAGGAAGCTAAGAATGCCGAAGGGAGTATATCCGCAGCGCGTGGCCAAGGCCGCGCTGGCGGCAATCGCGTGCGCCATGCTTGCCACGCCGGTATTTGCGCAGAAGAAGCCACAGCCGCAGCCCCAGTCGTTGACGATTCCGAGCAACCCCGACGACGCTTTCGTGGCGTTGCGCGATGCCGCCCGCAAGAACGACGTGGCGCGCACCGATGCGATCTCGGCGACCCTGGTGGATTACCCGATCCCGTCCTACGTCGAGTATTTCCGCATCAAGCCGCAGATGTTCGATGCCAGCGGGCTGGCCCGCATCGACGCGCCCGACGACCAGGTGCGCGCCTTCCTGCAGCGCTACAAGGGCGAGGCCATCGCCGACCGCATGCGCAACGACTGGCTGCTGGTGCTGGGCAAGAAGCGCGACTGGGCCAATTTCGATGCAGAATACCCGCAGTTCGCGCTCAAGGACGATACCCAGGTCGAGTGCTATGCGCTGCTGTCGCGCGCCCTCAAGGGCCAGAACGTGGCTGCCGAGGCGCGCGCCACGCTCAGCGACCCCAAGAGCTACGGCGAAGGCTGCGTCGACCTGATCGGCTATCTGGCCCAGAGCCGCCAGATCGAGCCCAGCGACGTGGCCTTCCAGGCACGCCAGGCGCTGGAGCAGAACTACGTGACGCTGGCCGGCCGCATTGCCGCCACGGCGCCCGACGCGCGCGGCGACAGCAATACGCTGGCCACCGTGGTCAAGATGGCGCGCAACGATCCCGGCCAGGCCGCGGCCTACCTCACCGCCAGCGCCGGCAGCCTGTCGCGCGACGAGCAGGGCGCCGGCTGGGGCGTGATCGGCCAGTTCGCTGCCAAGAAGCTGGCGCCCGAGGCGGCCGGCTACTACCGCCGCCAGATGGACCTGGGCGGCAACCAGTGGCTGTCGGATGAAACCCAGGAGTGGCGCGTGCGCGCCGCGCTGCGCCAGGGCGACTGGAAGCAGGTGCGCCAGGCGGTGGAGCTGATGCGTCCCGAACTGCGCGCCAAGGATCCGGCCTGGAGCTACTGGTACGGCCGCGCGCTCAAGGCGGATAACCGTACCGCCGAGGCCCAGCAGCAGTTCCAGTCGATCGCCGGCCAGTTCAACTTCTACGGCCAGCTGGCCAGCGAAGAACTGGGCAACCGCATCGTGCTGCCGGCCCGCACGCAGGTCGGCGACGCCGAGGTCAATGCCATGCGCACCCGCCCCGGCTTCCTGCGCGCGCAGAAGTTCTACGACCTCAACCTGCGCTTCGAGGGTAACCGCGAGTGGAACTGGGAACTGCGCGGCATGACCGACCGCCAGCTGCTGGCCGCCGCCGACTATGCCCGCCGCATCGAGCTGCTGGACCGCGCCGTCAATACGGCCGACCGCACCCAGGCCGAGCACGACTTCTCGCTGCGCTTCCTGATGCCCTACCGCGACATCATGCAGCGCGCCACCGACGACGTGGGCCTGGACATGGCCTGGGCCTACGGGCTGGTGCGCCAGGAATCGCGCTTCATCATGAACGCACGCTCCTCGGCCGGCGCGCATGGCCTGATGCAGGTGATGCCTGCCACGGCCAAGTGGGTAGCGCGCAAGATCGGCATGAGCGATTTCTCGCCTTCGATGATGAGCGATCCCAATATCAACATCATGCTCGGCACCAACTACATGAGCATGGTGTTCACCGACCTGGACAGCTCCTGGACACTGGCGTCCGCCGCCTACAACGCCGGCCCCGGCCGTCCCAAGAACTGGCGCTCCAGCCTGACGCGCCCGGTCGAGGGTGCGATCTTCGCCGAGACCATTCCTTTTTCGGAAACCCGGACCTACGTCAAGAATGTGCTGTCCAACGCCACGTACTATGCTGCATTGATGAGCGGCCGGCCGCAGTCGCTCAAGGATCGCCTGGGCACGGTGGCACCGGCGCAGATCACCACCACCAGCCTGCCCTGAGCCCGTCCCGGGGCCTCGTCGCGGCATTGACGAGGCCTCAAGGGCGGCGCGGTCTGCCGGCCAA
>NZ_JARJLM010000728.1 GCF_029335485.1 Cupriavidus basilensis | reverse complement strand
GCACGTTGCCGCAGCAGACGCTGCGTGCCCACCTTGGCCTGCCGCGCAAGGAAAGCCGTTACGCAACCGCGGGCGTGGACACCGTCGCGCCGCGACGAAAGCGCGCCTGACCGGCGCGCACCGGTCACCGCAACAGGAGAGATAGCCATGCATGCCTCCACCGAGATCGAGAGCCTGGCGTTGCCGCCAGCCGCCAGGACAGCGAAGGGCGACTATGCTCGCTATCGGATCGTACCCGCCCGCTATCCGGCAAGAGCCGCCGGCACCGTGCTTGCCGGCATACTGATCGTCGCCATCTTCAATTCGGTGCTCGGCAATCCCCGCTGGGGCTGGCATGTCTTCGCGGCGTGGTTCTTGGCGGAGCCGGTGCTGCAGGGACTGGGCCGCACCTTGCTGCTGACGGCGCTAGGCGGTTTCCTTGGATTTGCGCTGGGCACGGTGATCGCCCTGGGCCGCGTGTCGCGCTCGCCGCTGCTGGCCGGCAGCGCATGGGCCTTTATCTGGCTCTTCCGCTCCATCCCGCTGATTGTGCTGCTGCTGATCCTGAACAACCTCGGCTATCTCTACGAGACGGTGTGGCTGGGCGTGCCGTTCACGGACATCACTTTTTTCAGCGCGCCGACCACCCAGCTCATCAGTCCCCTCCTGGCCGCCGTGCTCGGGCTGACCCTGAACCAGGCGGCATTCTCTGCGGAAACCATACGCGGCGGCATTCTCTCGGTGGACCAGGGGCAGCTCGAGGCCGCCGCGGCGCTCGGCCTGCCGCGCCGCCGGCAGGCGTTCCGCATCGTACTGCCACAGGCGATGCGCTCGATCCTGCCTGCGGCATTCAACGAGATCATCGCCCTCGCCAAGGGTACGTCGATGGTCTACGTGCTGGCGATGCCGGAGCTGTTCTACACCATCCAGGTCATTTACCGCCGCAACCTGGAAGTCATCCCGCTGCTGATGGTGGCCACCGTCTGGTACCTGATCATCCTGACCGTGCTCTCGGCCATCCAGGTGCATATCGAGCGGTACTACTCGCGCGGCGCGCTGCGAAATCCCCGGGCATCGTGGGTGGCGTCCTTGATGTCCCGCTACGCCAGCCGGTTCCGCCCGGGATCGCGCAGGCCGGGCTTCGCGCCGGCAGATACGGCTACGCCGTCACCCGTGGCAAACCGCTGGGCATGCGACCGCCGCGCCGGGGGCGAAGTCGCGATTCATGGCATATCCAAGAGCTACGGGCAACTCAAGGTATTGGACAATGTATCGCTCACCGTTCGCGGCGGCAGCGTCACGGTCATCCTCGGCCAGTCCGGCTCGGGCAAATCCACGCTGCTGCGGACCATCAACCACCTGGAGCGGGTGGACGACGGCTTTATCGATATCGACGGCGAGCTGATCGGCTACCGGCAGGAGGGCGAAATTCTCTACGAGCTGAAAGAGAAGGAAGTACTGCGCCGCCGGGCCGACGTGGGCATGGTGTTCCAGAACTTCAACCTGTTCCCGCACCTGAGCGTCCTGGAAAACATTATCGAGGCGCCGCTGGCCGTGCAGGGGATCGCCCGGCCGGACGCCGAGCAACTCGCGCGCGAACTGCTGGCGCGCGTAGGGCTTGCCGGGAAAGCCGATGCCTACCCGCGGCAATTGTCCGGCGGACAGCAGCAGCGCGTGGCCATAGCCCGCGCCCTTGCGCTCAGGCCCAAGGTACTGCTGTTCGATGAGCCCACCTCGGCGCTGGATCCGGAACTGGTCAATGAAGTGCTGGATGTGATCAAGGAACTGGCGCAGTCCGGCACCACGCTCATCATCGTCACCCACGAAATCGGCTTTGCCCGCGAGGTCGCCGACACCATCGTGTTCATGGAGCATGGCCGCATCCTGGAAGCGGGGACGCCCGCCAAGGTGCTGAACGCACCCGAGCACCCGCGCACCCGCGAATTCCTCTCGAAGGTCCTGTGATCCTCCGGGCGGTCTGCCCGGGGGCGCTGGCTTCTTCGCTCGTTTCTTCGCTTACGCCACACAAACCAGACACTACAAGCATGATCACTCGCCGCAAGTTGATTGCCGTTGCCCTGCTGTCCTTCGCCTCGCTTGGCTTTGCGGGTGGTACAGGCCATGCCGCGGAACGGTTCGATTTCACGCCACAGCAGACTGGCCGCGTTCGGGCCGGGAAGAATCCGGAGGCGGTCAAGGCCGTCGGAGCCAACTTCAGGTTCGTCAAGCAAGGCGTATTCACCGTCGGTATCGTGCCTTTCGCGCCGCCGATCGCCACCTATGCCACCGATGCCAGGACAGTCATCGGCTCCGATGCCGATTACGCGCAACTGGTGGCCGACGCGCTCGGCCTGCAGTTGGCACTCGTGCCAATTGCCTGGGCCGACTGGCCGCTGGGGCTGGCTTCCGGCAAATACGACGCCGTGATCTCCAATGTCGGCGTGACGGAGCAGCGCAAGGAGAAGTTCGACTTCACGTCTTATCGGCTGGGGCTGCACGGTTTCTATGCCAAGGCCGATAGCGCCATCAGGCGGATCTCCGAGCCGAAGGACATCGCGGGGCTGCGCGTCATCACGGGTTCGGGCACGATCCAGGAGAAGATCGTCCTGGAGTGGAACAGGCAGAATGTGGCCAAGGGGCTGAAACCCATCGAAATCCAGTATTACGACGACGATGCCGCCATTACCGTTGCGCTGCTGTCCGGCCGTGCCGATGTCAACTTCAACCCGAACGCGCCGCAGGCGTTCCAGGCCGCGAAAGACGGGAAGATAAGGCTGGTGGGCACCGTGAACGCGGGCTGGCCCCTGAAGGCCGACGTAGGCATTGCAACCCGCAGAGGAAGCGGCCTTGCCGAGGCGTTGACGATCGCCACCAACGGCTTGATCAAGAGTGGAAAGTACACCCAGGCGCTCGCCCGCTGGAGCCTGCAGGCGGAAGCCGTACCTCTGTCCGAAACCAACCCGCGCGGCTTGCCGAACTTCTGAGCATGGCCATTACCCACATCGGTTTTCTCACGCCAGGCAACCATCCGGAGGACGACCCCTTCCCAGGGCTGGAACAGAGCCTCCAGTTGTTCCGCTTCGGGGAAGACCTCGGCTATGACAGCGCCTGGGTGCGCCAGAGGCACCTGGAGCGTGCCGTGTCTTCCGCGGCCACGTTCCTTGCCGCCGCGAGCCAACGCACCAGCCGCATTGGCCTTGGCACGGCGGTGATCCAGATGGGCTATGAAAACCCGTTCCGGCTCGCGGAGGACCTGGCCACGGTCGACGTACTATCGCGCGGGCGCCTCCATGTGGGGCTTAGCGCGGGCGCGCCGCTCCATGGCGCGCTGCTGGGGGACCGGCTCTTCGACGGCGATCCCAAGGGCATCGATTTCTCCCATGCCCGTGTGGCGCGCCTGCGCGCCAACCTGGCGGGCGAACTGCTCGGGGACGACGACACGTTCATCGAATCCCCCGCGGGGCGTGGCCGGCCGCGCCTGAACCCGCCTGCGCCCGGCCTGACGGATCGCCTGTGGTACGGCGGCGGCTCGTTGCGTTCCGCCGAATGGGCAGGCCGCAACGGCTTCAATCTCTTGCTCGGCAACCTCAACGCCGGCGAAAAGACGGACGACTTCTACGCTGCCCAGCTAAGCCAGTTGGATCTGTTCCTGTCGAACTGGTCCGAGGCGAGGCCACCCAGGGTGGCGCTCGGCCGCGTGATCGTGCCGACCGACGGCGCCGATGCCCGGAGCCGCAAGCGCTATCGCGATTTCGCCGCCGGCCGCATCGAGCGCACCCGCAAGCCTCAGGGGGAGCGGCGCACCTTGTTCGCGCCGGATCTGGTGGCGACATCCGACGAGATACTGGAGCGCCTGCGCAAGGATGCCGTCGTCGGGCGCGTCAATGAGCTGCGCCTGGAGTTGCCTTACGATTTCGCGCAGGAGGAGTATGAGCAGATCCTGGCGGACTTCAGCCGCCATATTGCACCACGGCTGGGGTGGAGGCCGGCGGTGACGACGATCGCATAGTGCCCCTCGGGGTGTTACTCGCCGGGATCGGCGAGCCGATCAGGAGGTAGACGAAAGACTGGCCGCGGCGAGCCGGCGCGGCCATCCCCCTTACTGCGGCCCCAGCTTCCTGATCAGCGCATCCAGCTGCGCCAGTTCCTGCTCGTCCAGATCGGTCAGCGGCGCGCGGACCGGGCCGGCGTCGTGGCCGACCAGCCTGGCGCCGGCCTTCACAATGCTGACCGCGTAGCCTGCGCGGCGGTTGCGGATGTCGAGATAGGGCAGGAAGAAGTCGTCGATCAGCCGGTTGGTGGCTTCATGGTCGTCGGCGGCGATCGCACGGTAGAAGTCCATCGCCGTCTTGGGGATGAAATTGAACACGGCGGAGGAGTACACCGGCACGCCCAGCGCCTTGTAGGCGGCGGCATAGACTTCGGCGGTGGGCAGGCCACCCAGGTAGGACAGGCGGTCGCCCAGCTTGCGGCGGATGCGCACCATGTTCTCGATCTCGCCCACGCCGTCCTTGAAGCCGATCAGGTTGGGGCAGCGGTCGGCCAGCCGTTCGAGCATTTCGGCGTTGATGCGGGAATTGGCGCGGTTATACACGATCACGCCGATACTGACCGACTTGCAGACCTCTTCGATATGGCTGGCAATGCCTTCCTGGCAGGCTTCGGTCAGGTAGTGCGGCAGCAGCAGGATGCCCTTGGCGCCCAGGCGCTGAGCCTCCCTGGCATAGGCGATGGCCATGCGGGTCGGGCCGCCCGCGCCGGCCAGGATGGGCACCTTGCCGGCGCAGGTTTCCACCGCGGTGCGGATCACGTTGGCGTAGTCGTCCGGCGTCAACGAGAAGAACTCGCCCGTGCCGCCGGCGGCGAAGAGCGCAGTGGCGCCATAGGGCGCAAGCCATTCGAGGCGCTCTACATAGGTCTCGGGACGGAAGTTGCCTTGCACGTCGAAGTCGGTCACGGGGAAGGACAGCAGGCCTTCCGAGACGATCTGCTTGAGTTCTTGTGGTGTGGTCATGATGGCTGGTTCTGAGCGCCGCAAGGGCAGGGGTTAGGTCGGTGGCTCTGGTGCTTTCCGAAGATCTGCACGCTCTTGAGATACGTTATCGTACAACTAGGTTTTGCATTAGGCAAGCGGATTTCGTAGGCAGAGGGTGGCGCACCGGGCTAACGAGCAGGCACGCGGTTCCTGCCAGCACCGGAGCATCGCGCCATGGCTTGTCCGCAAAAAATCGAACCCACTGAAAGCAGCCTGAAAGCTTGACTTCATCGGTCGCCATCTCGCGGGTGACAGATATGGTGTGTGCGGGACAGCCCGGGGTCCGTCAGCACCACTCCCCGGGTAAACACTTAATGTTGCGCAGGAAACCGGATGCTTATAATCTTAGTCATACGACAACATATCACAAAGCAGTAGAGGGCCGAATGACCGGCAGCCGGAGAAAGGGCACCGTTCCAAGTCGCGCCAGCCAGTGCCGGAGACTCCAATGAACCTCAGCAACACGCTCAGCGTGCCCAGCCAGGCCACCCGCCGCAGCCATGTGCGCTACTGGATCCTCCTGATGATCTTCGTGGTGACCACGGTGAATTACGCCGACCGCGCCACGCTTTCCATCACCGGCCCCGCCATGCGGCAGGAGTTTGGCTTCGACGCCGTACAGATGGGTTTTATCTTCTCGGCCTTCAGCTGGGCCTATGTCATGGCGCAGATCCCGGGCGGCTGGCTGCTCGACCGCTTCGGCGCGCGCCGCATCTATGCCTGCAGCATCTTCCTGTGGTCGCTGTTCACGCTGCTGCAGGGCTATATCGGCGTGTTCGCCACCGCTGGCGCGGCCGTCACCACCTTGTTCGTGCTGCGCTTTGCCGTGGGCCTGGCCGAGTCGCCTGCCTTCCCGGCCAATGCCAAGGTCGTGGCGAGCTGGTTTCCCACGGCCGAGCGAGGTACTGCTTCGGCCATCTTCAATTCCGCCCAGTATTTCGCCGCGGTGCTGTTTACGCCCCTGATGGCCTGGCTGACCCATGCTCTCGGCTGGCACCACGTCTATATGTGGATGGGTGCGCTGGGCATGGTGCTGGCGGGCCTGTGGCTCAAGGTGGTGCGCAGCCCGGCCACCCATCCCCAGGTCAACCGCGCCGAGCTGGAGTATATCGAGCAGGGCGGGGGCCTGATCCAGATGAGCGGCGAGGCGGGCAAGAAGGAAACGGAGCCTGCCGGAACGCGCTGGTTCTATGTGCGCCAGCTACTGTCCAACCGCATGCTGCTCGGCGTGTACCTGGGCCAGTACTGCATCAATGTGCTGACGTATTTTTTCCTGACCTGGTTTCCGGTCTACCTGGTGCAGGCACGCGGCATGTCGATCCTGAAGGCCGGCTTCGTCGCGTCGCTGCCGGCCATCTGCGGTTTCCTGGGCGGTGTGCTGGGCGGCGTGATTTCGGACGGTTTCCTGCGCCGAGGTTATTCGCTGACAGTAGCCCGCAAGGTGCCGATCGTCGCGGGGATGCTGCTGTCGGTCAGCATGATCGCCTGCAACTATGTGGACAGCGAGTGGCTGGTGGTGGGCTTCATGGCGCTGGCCTTCTTCGGCAAGGGCATCGGCGCGCTGGGCTGGGCCGTGCTGGCGGATACGGCACCGAAGGAAGCGATCGGCCTGGCCGGCAGTATTTTCAATATGTTCGGCAATATCGCGGGCATCGTCACGCCGATCGTGATCGGTTATATCCTTGGCACCACCGGTTCCTTCAACGGCGCGCTGGTGTTCGTCGGCGTCAATGCGCTGGTGACGGTGATCAGCTACCTGGTGATCGTCAAGGATATCAAGCGCGTCGAACTCAAGCATCCTTAAGGTCCGTGACGCCGGCTGCGCTTCGCAGCCCGGGCAGTCCGCAGCAAGTGTTTCGCAAGGAAGAAAAACATGTCGGTGATCGATATCAGAGTAGAACGGCCAGCCGGTGCGCAGCCGGGCGGGCAGGTGCAGGGGATGCCGCTGTACATCCGCATTCATGAACTGGATAACGTGGCCATCGTCGCCAACGACGGTGGCCTGCCCGAGGGAACCGTGTTTCCTTGCGGCCTGACCTTGCGCGAGCGCGTCCCGCAGGGCCATAAGGTGGCGCTGGCCGACCTGGCGGCGGGCGACCCGGTGGTGCGCTACAACGTGGTGATCGGCTACGCGCTGCGCGACCTGCCCAGGGGCAGCTGGGTCAACGAGCGCGTGATCGAGATGCCGGTGGCGCCCGGGCTGGACGACCTGCCCATCGGCACTCGCGTGACGGCGCCGCCGCCGCCGCTGGAGGGCTATACCTTCGAAGGCTACCGCAATCCGGATGGCTCGGTCGGCACCCGCAATATCCTTGCCATCACCACCACCGTGCAGTGCGTATCGGGTGTGGTGGAGCATGCGGTGCGGCGCATCAAGGCCGAACTGCTGCCCCAGTACCCCAACGTGGATGATGTGGTGGGGCTGGAGCACACCTACGGCTGCGGCGTGGCCATCGATGCGCCGGACGCCATCGTGCCGATCCGCACCTTGCGCAACATTGCCCTCAACCCCAACTTCGGCGGCACCGCGATGATGGTGAGCCTGGGTTGCGAGAAGTTGCAGCCGGAGCGCCTGATGCCGCCTGGCACCATGCCCGTGCAGACCGGCGCGGGCAGCGTCGAGGTTGGCGTGGTGTGCCTGCAGGACGAACAGCATGTGGGTTTCGAGAGCATGATCGACTCCATCATGGCCATGGCGCAAACGCACCTCGCCAGGCTTGACCAGCGCCGCCGCGAGACCTGCCCGGCCTCGGAGCTGGTGGTCGGCGTGCAGTGCGGCGGCAGCGACGCTTTTTCCGGCGTGACCGCCAATCCGGCGGTGGGGTTCGCTACCGATTTGCTGGTGCGTGCCGGCGCCACCGTGATGTTCTCGGAAGTGACCGAGGTGCGCGACGGCATCGACCAGCTCACCGCGCGCGCCGCCACGCCCGAAGTGGCGCAGGCGATGATCCGCGAGATGGACTGGTACGACCGCTACCTGGAGAAGGGCCGGGTCGACCGCAGCGCCAATACCACGCCCGGCAACAAGAAGGGCGGCTTGTCCAATATCGTCGAGAAGGCCATGGGCTCGATCGTCAAGTCGGGCAGCACCGCGATCACCGGCGTGCTGTCGCCCGGCGAAAAGCTCAGGCAGAAGGGTTTGATCTACGCGGCTACGCCCGCCAGCGATTTCATCTGCGGCACCTTGCAACTGGCCGCGGGCATGAACCTGCATGTGTTCACTACCGGTCGCGGCACGCCTTACGGTCTTGCGGAAGTGCCCGTGATCAAGGTGGCCACGCGCAGTGACCTGGCGCGCCGCTGGCACGACCTCATGGATGTGAACGCCGGCCGCATCGCCACCGGTGAGGCCACCATCGAGGAGGTGGGCTGGGAGCTGTTCCGGCTGATGCTGGAGGTGGCGAGCGGCCGCAAGAAGACCTGGGCCGAGCACCACAAGCTGCACAATTCGCTGGCGCTGTTCAATCCGGCGCCGGTGACCTGAGCCGCGGCCGGCGCAGGGTTTCCGGGATGTCCCGGAAGCTGCCCGGGGCGTTCCGCCCCGGACGCTTTACATTCCCACAGGGCCAA
>NZ_JARJLM010000727.1 GCF_029335485.1 Cupriavidus basilensis | reverse complement strand
GCCCATCGGGGTGATCGGTGCCGGGCGCATTGGCGGCACGATTGGCGGACTGTGGGTGCGGGCAGGGCATCCCGTGTTGTTTTCGTCGCGTCACCCCGAAGCACTCCAGCCGCTGGTCGAGAAACTGGGGCCGCTGGCCCGGGCCGGGACGGTCACACAGGCGCTGGCCTTTGCCGACGTCATCTTCCTGGCCGTTCCCTACAAGGCCTTGCCGGAGATTTCGGCGGACTACGGCCGTCTGTTCGCCGGCAAGATCGTGGTGGATGCGACCAACGCCATCCGCGAGCGGGATGGCGAAGTCGCGGTGGAGGCGGCGAGCAACGGGATCGGCATCACCACCGCGAAGTACCTGCCGGGAGCGCGCATCGTTCGTGCCTTCAATTTCATGGGAGCGGCGAACTTCGCCCAGGATAACCACCGTGCGGAGGGCCTGATTGCGGTGCCGATCGCGGCCGACGACCCGGCGGCCTTGCGCATGGGGGCGCAACTGGTGCGCGATGCTGGTTTCGAGCCGGTGGTGGTGGGGCCGCTGGACTCGGCTGACAGCTTTGCGCCGGGCGGGCCGCTGTTCCACCAGATCGGTTCGGCCGAGGCGATGCGCCAGCGGATGGCCCAGGTAGCCAAATCGGGATGGAAGAGAGGGAGGGGAGGCGATGTCCAA
>NZ_JARJLM010000726.1 GCF_029335485.1 Cupriavidus basilensis | reverse complement strand
TTGCGCAATATGGTAAAACAACGGCTCGCCGCGGGCGCCGCCACCGCACTTTTTGCCCGCGCCCCAGCCTTAACCCGTCGGATTGATTGCCCGCGCTCGATATCCCTCTTCGCTTTGCGCACTCCGCCCGCCCCATGACCGGCCCGCTCGATACCCAAGGTACCCCGCACGACTCCCCCAGCCGCCCAGGCCGCCTGCGCCAGTGGGTGCCCCTGCTGGCCATGCTGGCACTGGCGGTGCTGGTCGGACTGGCAGGCTCGCTGGGCTACCGCTACAGCTACGACAACGCCCTGACGCACCAAGGCGAGCGAGGCCAGGTGCAGCTGCACCTGTATGGACAGGCCCTGTCGAGCGAGCTGGCGCGCTACGACTACGTGCCCAGCCTGCTCTCGCTGGACGACAAGATCGCCGCGCTGCTGGCCCACCCGGAAGACCGGGCACGGGTCGAGGCCGCCAACCAGTACCTGGCCGCGCTCAACGCCCGCGCCGGCACGCGCACCATCTACGTGCTCAATGCCAGTGGCCGCGTGCTCGCCACCAGCAACTGGCAACGCCCCGACAGCTACATGGGCGAAGACCTCCTCTTCCGCCCTTACTTTGCCGACGCCATGGAAGGCCAGTTGGGCCGCTTCTACGGGGTCGGCACGACGCGCAGCGAGGCCGGCTACTACCTCTCCGCGCCGCTCGGTGACCGCAACAAGCCGGGCGGCGTGGCGGTGGTCAAGGTCGGCCTGGAGCCCCTGGAGAACCGCTGGCAGGGCGCCGACACCCAGATGCTGCTGACCGACGAGAACGGCGTGGTGATCCTGGCCTCCGATCCCTCCCTGAAGCTGACCACGCTCAAGCCGCTCGCGCCTGAGCTGCGCGAACGGCTGCTGCGCAACCTGCAGTACAACCGCGCGCCGCTGCCGCAGCTGGAACTGACGACGGTGCGCAAGCTATCCGACAGCGACACGCTGGTGCGCCTGCGGCGCGGCCCCCCCATGCTGGCGCAGAACGCCGAGCTGGTCGGCACCGACTGGCACCTGACGCTGCTCACCAATACCTCCCAGGCCCGCGTGGCCGCGCTCAACACGGCCGCGCTGGCGGGCGTGCTGACGGCATTCCTGCTGCTGCTGGCGGCTGCCTGGAACGTACGCCGGCGCATCGCGAGCGAGCGGCTGGCCGCGCGCGCCGCGCTGGAAGCCGCCAACGGCGAACTCGAACGCAAGGTGGCCGAACGCACCGCCGACCTGTCCGCCGCCAACCAGCAGCTGCAGGCGGAGATCGGCGAGCGCATCCGCGCCGAAGCCACGCTGCGCCAGGCCCAGGACGGCCTGCTGCAGGCCGGCAAGCTGGCCGCCGTGGGCCAGATGTCGACCGGCATCGCCCACGAGCTCAACCAGCCCCTGGCGGCCCTGCGCACACTCTCCGGCAATACCCAGAAGTTCCTGGCGCGCGGCGACAATGCCACCGCGCAGGCCAACCTCGGCACCATCATCGGGCTGGTGGAGCGCATGGGGCGCATCACCGGCGCGCTCAAGTCATTTGCACGCAAGCCCGGCAACGGCAGCCGCACCGCGCCGCTGGACGACGCGCTGGACAACGCCCTGTTCCTGCTCGACACACGCCTGCAGGAGGTGCGTCCGGAACTGGTCCGGCAAATCGACCCCGGCCTGGTGGTGGCATGCGACCCCAACCGGCTGGAGCAGGTGCTGGTCAACCTGATCGGCAATGCGCTCGACGCGCTGTCCGGCAGCACCGGACCGCGGCTGGAACTGCGCACCCATCTGACAGGCGGCAACGTGCGCCTGACCATCCGCGATAGCGGCCCCGGGCTGTCCGAGGAAGCCTTCGCGCGCCTGTTCGAGCCTTTCTTCACCACCAAGCCCACGGGCCAGGGACTCGGCCTTGGCCTGACGCTGTCGGCCGGCATCCTGGACGAGATCGGCGGCAGCCTCGACGCGAGCAACCACCCCGACGGCGGCGCCTGCTTTACGCTGGCGCTACCGCTGGCCCGTCAGGAAACAGAAAAGGTAAATGGACATGGCGCCTAGCACAAGCGATCTGACGGTACTGATCGTCGAGGACGATCCCGACGTACGCCTGGGCTGCGAGCAGGCGCTGCGCCTGGAAGGCATCGCCACGCGCGCCGTGGGCAGCGCGGAAGCCGCGCTGCGCGAAGTCGGCAGTTGCTTTCCCGGCGTGGTGATCAGCGACATCCGCCTGCCGGGCATCGACGGCATGGCGCTGCTGCACGAGCTCAGGGTGCGCGACGACGGGCTGCAGGTGGTGATGGTCACGGGCCACGGCGACGTCAACCTGGCCGTGCAGGCGATGAAGGCAGGCGCGTATCACTTCATCGAGAAGCCGTTTTCGCCCGAGCGGCTGGTCGAGGTGACGCAGCGCGCCCTGGAAAAGCGCCGCCTGGTGCTGGAAGTCGCCGAGCTGCGCAGGAAACTGGCCGGGCGCGATACGCTGGATGCGCGCCTGATCGGCCATTCGCCGGCCATCGAACGGCTGCGCAAACTGATCGCCGACCTGGCCGATACCGCGGCCAACGTGCTGATCCACGGCGAGACCGGCACCGGCAAGGAACTGGTGGCGCGCTGCCTGCACGAAGCCAGCTCGCGCCGTGCGCGCCATTTCGTCCCCATCAACTGCGGCGGCCTGCCCGAGCAGTTGTTCGAGAGCGAGATCTTTGGCCACGAAGCCGGTTCGTTCACCGGCGCGGCAAGGCGCCGCATCGGCAAGATCGAGCATGCCGAGGGCGGCACGCTGTTTCTCGACGAGATCGAGAGCATGCCGATGCAGATGCAGATCAAGCTGCTGCGGGTGTTGCAGGAACGCGTGGTCGAGCGGCTGGGCTCCAATACCCCGGTGGCGGTCAATACCCGCGTGGTGGCCGCCACCAAAGCGGACCTGAAAGCGCTTTCCCAGGCCGGCCAATTCCGCGCCGACCTCTACTACCGCCTCAACGTGGTCACCCTGGAGCTGCCGCCGCTGCGCGAGCGCCGCGAGGACGTGCCACCTTTGTTCGAACATTTCGTCGCCCAGGCCGCGCTGCGCTTCGAGCGCGAGGCGCTGCCCGCCACCCCGACCGAGCTGGCCGCGCTGATGGCCTATCCCTGGCCGGGCAATGTGCGCGAACTGCGCAACCTGGCGGAACGTCACGTGCTGGGGCTGGGCTGCAACCCGGACCAAGGTACGGCGGAGCCTGCTGCGTTACCGCTGGCGCAGGCGGTGGAGCAGTTCGAACGCGCGCTGATCGCCGACGCCATGCGCAGGCACGAGGGCAACCTGAGCCGCGCGAGCGAAGCGCTCGGCATCGCCAAGACCACCTTGTTCGACAAGGTGCGCAA
>NZ_JARJLM010000725.1 GCF_029335485.1 Cupriavidus basilensis | reverse complement strand
AAGAATTCGACCTCCTCGTCGGTGAAGCCGTACTTGTCGCGCAGGGTGGGGGTCTGCTTGCGGTAGATCGAGGGCACCTGGGATTCGAGGCCGACCACCAGGCCGGCCACGGCGACGACGGGGTCTTCGCGCATGGCCACGGCATAGCACCAGCTTTGCAGGCCGCGGGTGGTGGGGGACATATTGTCGGGGTCGAGCACGCGCTCGCGGGTGGTGCCGCAGGCCTCGGCGAAGCGGATCAGCAGGTCGGTGTGGCGATCGCCGCCGATTTCCTCTTCATACATATTGGCCAGCAGGAAGTCCTTGGCTTCGGTGAAGCGGTCGGGGGTGCGGGCGTAGAGGTAGGCGAGGTAGTCGGCGAAGGGGCCGACGTAGTGGTAGTGGTTCTCGGCCCAGCGGGCGAGGTGGTCGCGGGAGAGTTTGCCGCTGGCCCATGCCACGCTGAAGGGGGCCTTGTTGGCGCTCTTGCCTTTGATGGCGTTTTCAAGGGCGGCACGGAAATCATCGCGGTTCATCAGTTCGGCCATTGGGGGCTCCTGTGGGAACGGGTTCAAGGTTGGGGGACTGCGTGGCGTGGTCCGGAAGCATCGATCCGATACCTTGATACAAATTGTATACTATCTACAGTTTTGCGAAAGAGGGTTTGAGGCGATTTTGTCTGCGCACGGTATTCGTGCCTGATATCTGGCGTTCATGCGGCTTTGGCTTCACCCGCCGCGGCAATCTGCCGGTAGGCGAAGCCCGCCAGCGCCACATCCTCCAGCCCGACGCCCACCGACTTGTAGATCAGGATGTCCGCGTCGCTGCCGCGCGCCTGCACGCTGCCGGTTACCACCTCGGCCAGTTCGACGATCTTGCCGGCCGGCAGCGCGGCGGGGTCGGCCAGCACGATGTCGCCTGCCTCGCGCATCGATTGGGGGCGCCATTCCACCACCAGCTTGCTGGCGCGCGCGAGCGCTACGTCATCCAGTTCGCGGGTGTGCGGCAGGCTCGAGCCGATCGCTGCGACGAAGGCGCCGGGCTTGAGCGCATGGCCGGAGAACAGCGGGGTGGTGGAGCGCGAGGCAGTGACCACGATATCGGCCTGGGCTGCCGCCTGGTCCGGTTCGGCAAAGGCCGCCGGGATGCCGCACCACTGCGCCAGGCGCTCGGGCATGGCGGCATCCGCGTACGGGTCGGACAGCAGGATGCGCTCGAGCGGCAGCGCGGCGGCCAGCTGGCGCGCATGCTGCACGCCTTGCGTGCCGGCACCGAACAGGGCCAGCACTCGCGCGCCGGCGCGGGCGAGATGGCGCGCGGCCAGTACCGAGCAGGCCGCGGTGCGCAGCCGGGTGATGGCGCCGGCATCGAATGACGCCAGCGGGCGGCCATCCTCGGTCGAGAAGATCAGGATGACAAAGGAAAACTGCCCTTTGATGGTGGTGTAGACCTTGGCGCCCGCCACCTGCTGCTCGGGAATCACCGCGCCCAGCGTGGATAGCTTGACGCCGCCGGCCTCGGTGCGGATGCGCTCCTGCATGGCCGCCTTGCCTTCGCCGAAGCTGCGAAAGGCGTCCAGCATCACTTGCTGGACGTCGGCGGGGTTGACGTGGCGGTCGATCATCTCGTCAGTGATATGCAGCATGGTCTGTTTCCTGGGTTCCTGGGTTGGCGCGATGCGCTCTGGGTGAACGATGAGGGAAAGGATGGGCATGTGGGGAAAAGGCAAGCGAAGCCTCAGGCGGGCAGGGCGAGCTTGATCAGCACGCCGAGCGCGCCGGCGCTGCACAGTGCCAGCAGCAACCGGCGCACGGCCTTCGCCGGAAAGCGGTTCTTGAGGCGGTTCGAGACGCCAAAGCCGATCAGCAGCATCGGCGACAGGCTCGCGCTGAGCCAGAGATCGTCCAGGCCGAAGCGGCCGGCGGCGGACAGCATGGCCAGCGAGAAGGCGGCGCCGGCGCACAGGATGCAGCCGATGGTCGCCCGCAACTGCGCAGGCGGCAGGTGCTGCATGACGATGGCGAAGGGCGGTGCGCCGGCCGAGGTGACCGTGCCCATGAAGCCGGACGCGGCGCCCGCGACAGCCATGTTCAGGCTGGATGCCCGCACCCGCCAGCCCAGCAGGCTGAGGCCCACCGCCGCCAGGATCGACAGCGCGAACACCAGCGCCAGCAGGTCGGCCGGCAACTGCGTCATGGCCGCCACCGCCACCAGCGTGCCGGCGGCGCGGCCCGCCAGTGCATTGCCCGCCGCCCGCCAGGCAATGGCGCGGAACTCGCGCAGGGCGCCGAGCAGCGAGACCAGTCCGCCCATGGCAAGCAGGGGGCCAGGGGCCAGTTGCGGGAAAAACAGCACGGCGACCGGGGCCGACACCATGGAGAAGCCGATCCCGCCAACGCCCTGCAGGCAGGCGCCGGCCAGGATCAGGGCCCCCATCATGCCGAATTGCCAGGCCGTGATGCCGGCGGGTAGGAGGGTGGAAAGTGTCATGGTGGCCTTGGGATGGAAGAACTGTGAATTATTGGTATACAGTCTACATAAAAATACAAGAGATAGGCATCGGTGTTTTAGGGAATGGGCTGCGCCAGCCCGCAAAAGGTGCCTGAATGCCCTTTATTGGCGCGGTAAAATAAGGGATTGCACCAGTCTGGGTGGAATCCCTAGCTCAGTCATATTTCCCTTGTTTTGATCTCAATCAAGAATATAGTATACGTTCATGGGGCAGCCATAGCCCCGAGCGTCGACAGACGATGGTCTCTACAGACAAAGATCCAAGGGGAATACATGCAACACGAAGTAGCGATAGGGGCGGCACACTGGATCTACCTGGTGGGCGTGGCGGTGATCGTCATGACCATGATCCTGCGGGCCAATGTGGTCGTACCGTCGATCCTGGGCACGTTCCTGGTGGTGTTCGCGCTCACCGGCAGCCCGGTGTCGGCGCTGGGCGGGATCTTTTCGGCAAGCCTGGTGGCGGCCAAGGAGCTGTTCAACATCTTCCTGGTGATCGCCTTCATGACCGCGCTGCTCAATGCGCTGAAAACGCTGCGCTCGGATATCCGCATGGTGGAGCCGTTCCGCGTGGTGATGAAGAACGGCCATTCGGCGTTCTTCATCCTCGCTGGCATCACCTATGTGATTTCCCTGTTTTTCTGGCCTACGCCGGCGGTGCCGCTGGTGTCGGCCATCCTGTTGCCCGCGGCAATCGCCGCGGGCCTGCCGCCGCTGGCTGGCGCCATGGCGATCGCGATTGCCGGCCAGGGCATGGCGCTCTCGTCGGACTATGTGATCGGCGTGGCGCCGGGCATCAGCGCCAAGGCGGCCGGGGCCGCGGTCAGCGCGGCGGTGGTGGCGGACCGCGCGCTGGTGCTGTCGATCATTACCGGCGCCATCGCACTGACCCTGGCTTACCTGTCGATGCGCAAGCACATCGTGCCGGCCAGCGGCACCTTGCTCACCAGCTGGCAGGCCCGCGCCAGCGGCGCCGATCCGCAGGTGGAGCACGCCGGCACCTTCGACAAGGCCGAGATCGCCCGCGGTACCGAGCATGCCGAGCCGCTGGCCACCGATTCCAATATCGAGCGCAGCCTGGCCATGGTGGCGCTGCGCCGCGTGAAGTGGTCGAAGTGCTTTGCGCTCGTTACGCCGCTTGCCTTTTTCGGGGTGGTGGCGGTGATGGTGGTGCCCAAGATGGGTAGCGGGCTGCCCGAGCTCAAGGGGGGCGACGCCGCCGCGCTGGTCGGTGGCGTCGCGGCGCTGCTGATGATGCTGGCCACGCTGGCCGCCGAGGGGCCGCGCAAGATGCTCGATGTTTGTCCCGAGCACATCACTGATGGTTTTGTCTTCGCCTTCAA
Source organism: Cupriavidus basilensis (assembly GCF_029335485.1). Classification (GTDB taxonomy): domain Bacteria; phylum Pseudomonadota; class Gammaproteobacteria; order Burkholderiales; family Burkholderiaceae; genus Cupriavidus; species Cupriavidus basilensis_E. The sequence continues at coordinate 737 of NZ_JARJLM010000725.1, read as the reverse complement.
GGCGATGGGTTCGGTGCTGCCGATCGCGGGCTTCTTCTTTGTGGGCGCGGGCGAGACCGCGGCGCAGATCCTCGGCGTCAGCGTGGACAAGGCGCCCAGCCTGCTGTTCGAGCTGATCCAGGCTTACCAGCACCTGATTCCCGACAACCACGTGCTGGTGGCCTTCGGCGTGCTGCTGGTGGGCATGATCACCGGCATCGACGGCTCCGGCTTTGCCGGCCTGCCGCTCACCGGCACGCTGGCCGGCGCGCTGGGCCCGGTGGTGGGATTCGATTCCGCCACGCTGGCGGCCATCGGCCAGATGGGCGCGGTCTGGACCGGCGGCGGCACGCTGATCGCGTGGTCGTCGCTGATCGCGGTGGCGGGCTTTGCGCGCGTGCCGGTGCTCGATGCGGTGCGGGCCTTGCTGGTGCCGGTGCTGATCGGGCTGAGCGTTTCCACGGTGTGCGCCATGCTGCTCTGGCGCTAGCGGGCAGGGCGGTGCTTGCGGCCTTGGTCGCGATGGTTGCCTGATATTGGAAGAGCGAGGCCCCTGGCCTCGCTTTTTTTGTATCTCGGCATCCCTTCGCTCTTTTCAAAAACTGTAGATAGTATACAATTTGCATCAAGGTATCGGATCGATGCTTCCGGACCACGCCACGCAGTCCCCCAACCTTGAACCCGTTGCCACAGGAGCCCCCAATGGCCGAACTGATGAACCGCGATGATTTCCGTGCCGCCCTTGAAAACGCCATCAA
>NZ_JARJLM010000724.1 GCF_029335485.1 Cupriavidus basilensis | reverse complement strand
CAGGCGGCTGGCGGCGCAGCGGAGGCGCCGCGCCCATGAGCCGTAGCGCCGGCAATTGGCCATACACAGCGTTGTCGCCCAGCCTTTTGTTGCTAGGGCGCGAGTGTTTTGTCATGTTGCTGGGTTGTAATCAGGAGCGGGGCGCTTTGCGCGGGCCGGGCGATTGCGCCGATGCCCGCCGGCATTCACCCGTGCTCCGCGAAGACAGGGTATGGATACAGATGAAACGAATGAACTTGAGCGTCCGCTCGATGGTGTCGCCCGCACGCACGGCCATCGGCATCCTGTTGGCTTCATGGCTGAGCGCGGCGCCGGTGCAGGCGGCGGAGCCGGCCGCAGCGGGCCCGGTGGTGGCGCGCCTCGGGGCGGTCACGGTTGGCCAGGAAGAGGTCGAGCGCTTGCTGCAAGGCTTGCCGGCGGCCGAGCGGGCCGCGGCCAGGAGCAACCGCGCGGGCATCGAGAACTGGCTGCGCCAGCGCCTGGCCGCCGAAGCGTTGCTGCGCGAGGCCCAGGGCAAGGGCTGGGCGGAGCGGCCGGAGATCAAGGCGCGCGTCGATGCCGCTGTGCGTGAAGTCACCGCCCGCATCGTCTCCTCCACCTACCTGGAGTCGGTCACCCAGGTGCCTGCCGGCTATCCGTCCGAGGCCGAGGTCAAGGCGGCCTACGAAGAAGGCAAGGCGAACTTCCAGCTGCCGGCGACTTACCGGGTTGCGCAGATCTTCCTGGCTGCCCAGGGTACGGATGCCGCCGCCATCGCCAAGGTTCGCGACGAAGCGCGCAAGCTGGCAGCGCAGGCGCGGCAGGGCGATTTTGCCGCGCTTGCCAAAACCAGATCGCAGGATCCGCGCGGCGCGGAGCGTGGCGGGGAAGTCGGCACGCTGCCGCTGGCGCAGATGCTGCCCGAGGTACGCGACGTGGTGGCCAGACTCAAGGCTGGCCAGGTGAGCGAGCCGGTGCAATCGGCGGCGGGCTTTCACGTGGTGAAGCTGCTGGACTCGCAGGCCGGCCGCACCGCCACCCTGGACGAGATCAAGCCGCAGTTGCTGACGGCGATGCGCCAGCAGCGCCAGCAGCAACTCGTGCAGGCCTATCTTGCCAATCTCGGCCCGGCGGCCTCCGTGAATATCGACACCGCCGCACTGGACGCGGTGCTGCAGAA
>NZ_JARJLM010000723.1 GCF_029335485.1 Cupriavidus basilensis | reverse complement strand
ATACGGCCCAACGGGCCATCGCGCTTCGTCCTCGATCCGAGATCCGATAGAGCGCCTTTGGCGAGATCCCAGGTTCGGGGCGGATTCATTCTGCTGCGATGCCGCACCGGCGCCCGTCTGGCCGCCTCGAGCGGTTGCCGCATCCAGTTCGTCTGCGTGTGCCGTTCGGATTGGGAAGTGGACGCCTGCTCCGCCACCAAAGCCGGCGCATCTAGGTCTAGGAGCTGCCCCTGGCCTAATGAACTGACGCACTCACATCGTCTTCTGGACGACGGCGGCAAACTGGCATTCAATTGACCACGCACCCTCAGCAATCCATCTGCGCTGCCGAAATGCAGATCCCTGCAGGGAACGGACAGAAGGAAGAACCGATCAGGGTGCGGCGACGTCGGCATGAAAGCGCTATCTGTTCGTCATGCCGGGCTGCCGGGGACAGGTGAAAAAAGAACGGCCAAGAGCAAAGGGAGACAGCAAAATGACCATACCCGACAGCGCAACATTGCTGGGTTTCTTCCTGAAGCACGAAACGGAGCAGCGCGACAAGACCTATCTGATCCAGCCGCTGCCCGATGGCACAGTGGTTGCATACAGCTGGAGCGAGGTTGGCAATCAAGCCAGGCGGATGGCCACCTATTTCCAATCGCTTGGCCTACCCAAAGGCAGCCGCGTCGCGCTGCTCGGTAGGAACAGCGCGCATTGGACCATTGCCGATCTGGCCACGAGCATGGCCGGCATGGTCAGCGTGCCGCTGTTCCCGATGTACAGCGGCATTTCGGCACGCTATGCGCTCGGCCATCATGGCAATGATCTGCTGGTCGTTGGGAAACCAACTCAGCAATTCCGTCGATAACATCAAGACTCCTCAGGCGAGATTCGCTTCGGCAGTATGGCGAAGCGCATCCAGGCGGGCTTGCCGCGAAGGCGGCGCGGCGGTCGCGTGGCCTCGCCGCCCAGAACCTCATTACTTGCCTTTCATCTGGTCCATGATCTTGATCAGATCGGCCAGCGCCTGCTTACACGCCGCGGCGTTCGGCTTGCTCTCACGCAGCGCCGACAGGGCCCGGTCGATGGCTTTGTCTACGACGTGCCAATCGGCCGCTGCACGGGGTTTCAGGCCCGCCTCGGCCGAATCCCAGGACAATTCCAGGTCCTTGATGCGTTTCGTCGCCCCGGCCAGATCCCCTTTGTCGACGATGGCGGCGACGTCCACCGCAATGGCCCGGAAGGCGCCCAGATCCCCCAGCTTCGAGGGCGTCGCGGCCTGGGCAGCTCCGATCACGCCAATGGATGATGGTACGGCATACCCTGCGGTCAACACCGTCAAACCGAACATGGCAGCAGCGACAGGGCGGGTGATACGAAGTGATTTCATCAAGTTCTCCTTTGAAAGTAGCGGAAGGGTTGGAATAGGCCGGTCAACTCATTGCGCCGGGACGGTTGCCACGGCCTGCCTGGCATTGCGCTGCGCCAAGGCGACCAGCCCGACGATGACCACGAGAAAGATGATGCTTGTCAACTTCGCACCGAGACCGAGGCCACCATACGTCGGTGACTGCGACAGCAGATCCCCCATCGCCGCACCCAGCGGTCGCGTCAGGATGTAGGCAATCCAGAAGGTCAGCACCATGTTCGCCCCGAAAAAGAACGCCAATGCGGTGAGCGCGATCAGCGCGCCGAAGGCAACGACGCCCCATTGGAATCCCAGGCCCAAGGCTTCCGTCGCCAAGTCGCCGGCGGCAGTGCCAAGGGCAAAGGTGCACAGGATGGCGCCCCAATAGAAGAGTTCCCGGGGCCGGGTGTCGATGGCCTTGATCGAAAGCGTTCGCTCGTTCCAGAACCAAGTCGCGAATATCGCGACCAGCCCGGCAGCAAAGGCTGCCGCGCTGAGATAGAGACTGACGCCCATGCCATCGGTCAATGCGTCGGTGATCTGAGTACCCACCACGCTGACCAGCACGACGGTCAGCCAGTACATCCAGGGCACATAGCGCCGGGCCCGCAACTGCATGATCAGCGCGATTGCCAGCAAGGCCCCCATCACACTGGCCGTGAGGGCCTGGCCAAAGCCGGCATCAACGGCCAGATAGTCGGCGACCGTCTCTCCGACCGTGGTTGACATGACCTTGATGATCCAGAAACCCAGGGTGACCTCTGGCACCTTGTTGAGCAGGCTGGGCATTTCCTTATTCGACAGCAAATTCATGGCGGGCTCCGGAGCGATAAGTACAGCAATTTCGAGGCAGTCTGGCCGACCAGACTTAGGCCAAACATAGGGACTAGCGACGAGCCCAGCCGCGTCGGATCAAGGGCGCGAACAGGCACAGGTAGATGCGAGCTGCCACGCGGTATGCCGGACCGGGCAGTCCCAGCACGGCCAGGGCCCGCCCCGCCGGTCGGGCACGCCGGTGCGCCACGAAGCTGAACGCGACCGCCCACAGCAGGATCAGGTGGTCGCTGGGAAGGGACGAGTCCGGGGCGTGGGCCAGGAAAGTGTGCCCCAGGCCGATCATGAAAGGCCGCGGATGCGGCCAAGCCATCCCGATGATCTGGCTGATGAGCAATCCAACCAAACCGGATGCCGTCGCTTCAAGCAGAAGCTTGCGGGCGCATTCATTGCCGCGAAGCCATCCGATCCCCACAGTGGCAGGGATCACCCAGATGGCGTGTTGGGCGAAAAAGATAGCGATGGCTAGCGTCAGCGCACTGGGCCGGGCCGGCGCGTTGAGAAGCAGAAAGAGTTTGATTCAGATGTTCCATGGGGGATCAAGGACCGGCGCACCTGAAGGACACGCCGGCCGGGCAGGCAGGTGGTCTGTTCTAGCTGCCGTGGCGGCGGCCACGGTCGTCGTCATCGTGCTCGTCGTCTTCACGATCTCCCGTGTCTTTGGCGGACGAAATCACCGTGCCCTTGTCGGCATCGACCCTGACGTCGAATACGTTGCCGCCGCTCACCACCTCCACGTCATAGAGCCCCTGATCGAACTCCGCGCGGATCGCCTTGCCGTTGGCATGCTGCTCTGCCGTCGCGATGGCTTGCACGAGCGGAATCTTGGTGTTCGCGATCGCCAAGACATCGTTTTCGAAATATCTGGCCGCGTAGGCCGCTGTGCCGGCGCCCCCCATCGCAACAATGGCGGCAGCAACCAGAGTTTTTTTGCTGAAGCGATACATAAAAACCTCTCCAAAGGAACGCTGACATTTGCGCATTGGTGAGACTATGGAGACAGACTTAGCTGTCACTGAGGCTGGACGCTTTCGCTTGGTCGTTTCTGCCCAGATTCGTCTTGTTGCGGGCGCAGTGTTTCGGCTTCCGGCCATCGCTGCCCTGCCCTAGCTCTCGGCAGATTGGATCCTGAGCGATTTGCCCATGCTCTCTCGTTTAAATCTGCATGCACACACAAGTATCTTGACAGTCCAATTTGCCCTCATTAATATGCATGCACATGCAATCATGTTGAAGACGATATGGCATCCATCACCATCTATTCCGACTACGTGTGCCCCTACTGCCTGCTTGCAGAAAAGGAACTGTCCGACGCAATCGGAGATCGGGACATCTCCGTCACCTGGCGTCCTTTTGAGCTGCGCCCGGCGCCAGAGGCGACGCTGAGGCCGGAGGATCCGTACCTGCCTTCTGTCTGGCAAAGATCCGTCTATCCCTTGGCTCTGGGTCTTGGTGTGCCGATCCGGCTGCCGTCGATCTCGCCCCAGCCGCGCACCGCCAAGGCGTTCGAAATCCTGGCGATGGCCCAGGACCAGGGGCTGGATCACGCCTATTCCATGCGTGTCTTGCGGGCCTTCTTCCAGGAGGGGCGAGACATTGGCGACTCCGAATGCCTGATCGAGATCGCGGCTGAGGTTGGGCTTGACCCCGACAAGGCCCGGCAGGCGCTCGAAAGCGGAGCCTATGCCCAACGCCACCGTGAGGCGCAGCGCTATGCTCGCGAGGACATGCACATCACATCCGTTCCCACCATCGTCATCGGGAAGCTGATGTTCCGTGGCACGCCACCTCTGGGTGAACTCAAGCGTGCCATCGAGCAACTCGAAAGCGAGGAAAAGGGCGATCAGCCGCCAGCATCATCACACGCGTGAGCACCGTTTTCTCAACACCACACCCAACCGCCCCCCGGGGCACATTAACGAAAGGAACCTTCATCATGAATTGGCTTTATCTGGGCGCTGCGGTGATCTTTGAAATCGCGGTCGCCATCTCCGCAGGGAATGCAAAAGGATTCACCCGCCTGTGGTGGACGGTTGCCACGCTGGTCAGCGGTGCGATCGCTACCTTCTTCCTCAGCCTTGCGCTGCTGACCTTCGACGTCGGCGTGGGCTACGCCATCTGGACCTCCATCGCAGGCGTCGGCGTCGTTGTCCTGGGTGCGCTGTTCTTTGGGCAGCGGTTGACCTGGAGCAAATCTCTCGGAATCGCCCTGGTCATTGGCGGCGTCGTTGGCCTGCGGCTCAGCGGCGCGGCTTGAAGCAACGACAGACCGTTACCTCATCCAACTTCCATCCCAACTCTAAAAAAGGAACCCAAAATGACAACCACAGGCGAAGCGAACAAGGGCAACGGACGCGCATGGATCATGCTGCTGCTGGCCGGTGCCTTCGAGATCGGCTACGCGCTCAGCGTGGCGGGCAGCAAGGCGTTCACGGTGTTGAACTGGTCTATGGCTGCCGTGGTCTTCTTCCTACTGACGCTGTACGCACTCAGTGTTGCCCTGAAAACCATCGACGTGGGAATCGGCTACGCGGCATGGGCGGGCATCGGCTCGGTGGGCGCGGCAGTCTTCGGCAGCGTTCTGCTCGACCAGCCTCTCACGCTGACCCAGGCATTCTGGCTGGCAGTCATCATCGGTGGTGTCGTCTGGTTGAAGCTCGCTGACAGTGCCAAGCTCCAGGCCGGCAAGAGTCGGATGCCAGCATGATGGCATCCGACCTTGCCGAGCGCCTCGCACAGCGCATGAACGAAGCTGTAGCCTACTCCGTGGAGCATGTCCATAACGGCGGCATTCCTTTCACCGCCTTTGTGGTCGATGCCACTGGTGCAGTGCTTGGGCGCGGCGTCAATCGCGTTCGAGAGCATCATGACCCGACCGCGCACGCGGAGGTCGAGGCCATTCGTGATGCATGCCGGGCCACTGGCAGGCCGCATCTGCATGGGATGACGCTGCTGGCATCGGGAGAGCCCTGCGCGATGTGCTATCTCAGCGCGCTCTTCGCTGGCATATCGCACGTGCTCTTTGCGGTGGACCGGGATGAAGCTGCACGGTATGGGTTCGACTATCGCGGAACCTATACGGTATTCGCCAGTGACCCATCTGCATGGCACTCGCCCACCGTACACAAGCTGTCCATACCGGACGGGTTAGTTCCTTTCCTGGCGTTCCGATCAGGATTGCGTGCGTCATAGGCACACTTCTTTTGATATATACTTGCATGGGCATGCATATGTAAAAACATGCTGCCCATTGTTCAAGAGGAGTGCGACGCGGTTATGTCAACTAGAAGCGAATCATGGCTTAGACTGATTCAAGTCATCGCCAATGTCGAGGCCGATCTTGGGAAAGTGTTGCAAGCTCGGCACGGGCTTGGCCTTTCCGATTATCGCGCGCTCGAGGTATTGGCGCGTTCCCCGGACTCCGAACTTCGCATGCAGGAGTTGGCCTCGCATTTGCGCCTGAACCAGAGTTCGGTTTCGCGGATGGTCGAGCGCCTGGAGCGCAGCGAGTTCACCGTCCGCGATTTGTGTCCAGACGACAAGCGCGGGGTGTATACGGTTCTTACCGCAAAGGGCCGTGCATGCCTCGAGGAGGCTCAGCCCGACTACGAACGGGCGCTGGGTGCCGCCGTCAACGAGCATGGTGGCGAGAAACTACTGTCATCGTACTTCGTGAAGGCAAGATAGGCGACCCTTCGGATGCTAGTGCAGTGGCAGCTGACCTACTTGAGAGGCCCAGGGCAGGCTGCCAGAGGCAATGAGGCCAGACTATGGAGATGGAGCTACGACAGCAGCCGCTGTGGCACACCTTCGATCGCTTGCGGAAAGCCTTTCCGGGGAAACGCCAGACGCACTCCAGCACGGCAGCGCAGCGCTGGCCGTACCAGCCGAAGCCTTGGGTCAGCGCCCCGTGGTCACTTCGGCTGGGTGATGCATTACGGCGAGATCAGCGTATCGCTCTTCGCGCTGGCGAGCCTGCTGGTTCTTGGCTCGCTCGGGCCGGTGCGTCTGGCGGACATCGGGCCTCGCGGGAACCCTAGAGGTACCCAGACAGCTACACCAGATACTAGCCTGCGGCTGAGCTTGAATCTAGTCGCGGAAGAAGCTTCGCTTGTCTTGCCGGCAGTCACTCGATTCCGAAGAAGGCACTATGCAACTGGAGCCCAATCGAGAAGGCTCCCTTCCCAGAGTACGACGCGTTCGCCCTCGATCTGCCAGCCAACTTCGGCCCTGAACGGCAGCCAATATCCGGCGTGCCGTCGATAGTCCGAGGCGCGCCCGAACCACAACCTGGGACAATAGCCAGATTTCGTGTACATGGGTCTGTCGGGTGCGGTCACAGACGCCACGCGTCCATCTTCGTTCAATTCAATTGTGACCGTCGCAGTTCGGCCTGGCTTGCCCGCCGTCACGGCAAAGCAATTCTCGTTCAGCACGGCCCAATGCAGATGCGGGTTGCGCACCATCGCCTGTGGCGCCCAGATGACTTCTGCCAGGTAGCGCATCAGTTCGGCTCGGTCGAGCTCGTCCGATGCCGGCATGCGCACGAGATGCAGAAAGCCAAGCGCTGTCACTTCAAGACGCCCCGTGCCGCAGTCAAGCGCGTCAATAATGCGTACGCTGCCGAAAGGACCTGTCTGTGCGGTCCAGCAGAAGCTACAGCTATCCAGAGCGATCGTCTGCGTGGCGCGGTACTTCGTCCACACGCCGCGCGCATCGCTGCGCATTCGGCCGGCCTGCGAAAAGCGCACCGACGTCTCCCCGTTGTCTGTTCCACACCCGAGTCGTGTTGCGAGGGCGCGCACCGGTCCGGGAAGCGAGTCAATCTCTTTGGTCACATAAGGCCGCATGTTCATCCCTACCCCTTCAGCACTTCGATCAGATCAGTACCGCAGAGACAGGGCGACGCGGCGCATACGGCATAGTAGGACCATAGCCGAAACGCAGGACCAGATCCGGCCGCTTTCCGGCCTCGCCAGCCAGCACCGCCAACTCAGACCGGAACGGTGTCACCTCGACGGGCTGGTTGATGAAAGCGCTTTTGAGGCCGAGCTGCGCAGCAGTAAGCAGAAAGCGTTGGCAGGCGCGGCCCGTTTCGACCCAGCTTGCCCGACCCGCCCTGTCGCCAATGAAGATCGCGAGCCCCGACGAAGACGCGATCTGGCGTGCCAACTTGTCGTTTTCGACTTTGGCATTGAGGAACAAGTCAAAAGCGTGCGGCCCGAGCCAGTCGGGCAGGACCGGGTTCCCCGTGCAGGCAGTATACAAGCCGTCCCCCTTTGCCATTGCCGCACGCGGATTGAAGCGCAGCCAACGCTTCAGTTCACCAACAAAACCGGGATCACCAAGTTGGACGTTATTGCCGGCGACTGCGAGGTCGCGCATCTGGCCGATCTGCCTTGCATCCGTCATCAGCACTACCCGCACACCGGGCCGCATGGCGGACTGGACCAGTATGTCAAGATGATTATTCGGAACGGGCCTGCCATCGTAGAGTGCGCGAGTGGACTGCCGCCTCGCAATGGCGCCGAACAGCGGGTCGGACCGAGCGACGCCGGCCCCAAGCTGAAACTGCATGATACCGTCGTCGGTGCAGGTCCCCGCGCAGGTGTACCCCATTGCTTCGGCGGAAATGGCCAGATTCTCAGCAGCGCAACCTAAGCTGACAAACAAGTGATGATCGTCGGGATCGACAACGGGAGTGCGTCGGGCGAAATCCGGCAAGAGCCGAATGCCCTCGTTGCCGACCTGGAACAGCCACGGTTGGGTGTTATGGCTATTGGCTGCGAGCGAGGCATAGCGGATCAGATCCAAGAGTACTGACTGCCGCCGCGGTGTGCGGCGGAGTGCCGCCGAATAGGCACTGTAGTCGGCCGTGGAACCCGATGCGTACCTCCAGGCGGAAATGCCCCCAGCGATACCAGCCATGAGCACGCCACCACCTACCAGCAAACTTCTCCGACTGAGCTTACCCATGTGATTTCGAGGCGATTCGGAACGATTCAATCCTAACGTGAGCCGGCCGGAGCATCTTGTGTCTGATCAAAAGCCCATCGATGGCCCAGATCGGGTGAGTTCATCCTCGAGCTTGGCTATGGCCGCGGACCTGGTTGGTGACATCCGGAATTGGAGGTTGAGCGGACCGCAACTGCCGGCAGGGGCGCCATCCGCTACTGCGCAGCAACTTGCGCTCAGTTCGGCGGTATCTCGACGATGCCGGGCCTCGCCCTGGGGTCCAAAGGCAAAGCGAACCTGGTCGCCCGGCTCTGGGGCGCAGCCTGTGCAGCGCTTGCCGACCCGCCCCGCAGTTGCTGCGCTATCCAATCCGGAAGAATTCTATCGACTGCCCCGCATTCACTGCACGCTGCAGCCAGTCAGGCATGGCGCCCTGCCCGTCCCAGGTTTGACCCTCGGCGTTGCGGTACCGGGCCGGCTGCGGCGATGGCTTCCTATCGACAAAGCACCCGGCGTCCGCCAGATCGGCGATGGTCAGGTCGTAGTGCGCCATCTGGACCCGGATCCAGGTAATCGCCTCGGCCCGTTCGATTTCCTTTGACATAGGCATATATGGTACCGCGGCGCGCTTAACCCGCCCCCCTCCATCGAAGAAGGTGCTTCATTGCCACCATGTGCCACCCGTCTTCGGTCGTCATGTCGCGCGTGGGTAGCGCCGCAGCCAATGCGTACTGGCGGCCTCCAGCCGCGCCGCGCTGGTCGGCGAGGCACAGCGTGCCGACGCAGGCCGCGAAGAATCCCTTGATCTGCTTGGAGAGGATGACAGGGCCGATGCCGGCTGCGGCATCGACGGGGTTGGCGGCGCATGCGCCGGCCCATGGCGCCCGCTCGCCCAGGTCGGTGGCGTGGCCGAGCAAGGCGACCCCGCCCGGGACCCGGCTGGCGCCCGGGTCGGTCGGATGGCCGCGCGCCACCAGATACGCGCCGAGCCGCGCGATCACCGCCGGCAGCACCGGCACGCGGAGCAGCTTGTTGCCCTTGCCCACCACTTCCAGCCACCAGCCTTCGATGCGTGCCCGGGTACCTGGCTGTGGCAGGCTGACCCACGCCAGGTGGGCGGTGGTGGCGGCGACCACCTCGGACAGACGCAGGCCGGTAGCGTACAGCAGGGGCAAGACGACTTGCAGGCGCTGGCGGGCCGAGGCGGGCGGCAGCGCGTCGAGCTGCGCCAGCACGAACGCCCATTGGTCCTCGGTCAGGCTGCGCCCCACATCCAGCGCCGGCCGCGCCTCGCGCGGCACGTGGATGCCGTGCCACGGGTTGCCCATCAGATAGTTCTGGTCGACCAGGAAGCGGTAGAGGTTGTTGAGCACGCCGAGCGCGTAGCCCTGCGCGCGCGGCGACAGCGCCACCGGTCGCGACGGCTGAGGTCGCGGCTCAACTGCCACAGCTTTCGTTCGACGCGGCGCCACGAACACAGTTTCAACTTCATGAGATCGAGGTTCCTGAACAATCTGCAAAAACACTGCCAGCGAAACGTGTTCCGCTGCCTTCGATTCTCGATGCAGTCGCATCCATTTGCGTAATTGGTTGGCATTAGCCTGAGCCTTTAGCACGATGCCCGCCACCGATGCGCCTGGGCGAAGGCATAGCTCAACCAAACACCGCTTGGATACCGGGTCGTAATCGCGCGTCCCATTGCGCCGGACGCGCGCTACTCGTAGTGTAAAGCTGTCAACATCAATATCGTCATTGATCATGGTTGCATCCGCAAAGTGATTGCGGACGCAGCCCTGTCAAGACTCGCCCTATGAAACTAGGACGCCGTTTCTCGGGCGCTTACAAAATAAGCACAGTGCAAGTTTATAGCTTTGATCAGCTACCTCAATAGCATTCTTGAGTCGCCAATCGATTAGCGCGCCCGGCAGCGTATTGGCCGACGAATTGCCACTGGCTTCGTCAAGTCATCTATCAATCGAATCATGGGACGCCGCATTTGTAAAAGCCAACATATGCGTTGGATTCGTACGGGGGCACACAGTGTCGTGCAAGTGCGCGTCGCCCTCTTGAACCAGGAATTTCACGAACTCGCTCAACGAGATTTTCCATGGATTGGCCGGCGACGTGTGTCTTGGCCCTTACAGAGACCGTCCCGGGCATCTTAACGGCTTCCTGCCATGTATTCGCTCATCGAGTCTTGCAAACTCAACGACATCGATCCCGAAGCCTATCTGCGTCACGTCTTGACCCACATTGCCGACCATCCAGTCAATCGGATAGACGAACTCATGCCTTGGAACGTCGCTGGCCAACTCCAATACGCCGCCTGACCTCATACGCTATTCCTAGTGCGCAGTCCCACGGCCCTGCCGACTCGCTTACACTATTTGTGACGTATGTCACAACACCCAACTCCTACGTTCTCTATCATTTCACATAGTCGGGCAGTCCACCAATGAGCAACTTCTCACGAAACAGGATTCAGACGCAAGCCAGAGTCGACGCCATGATCAGAGCTGACGAGCTTTACGACCCAACAGACCCCAGGATTTGAAGGCGAGAGGGCATGGGTTCCGAGGCGTCTCTTCTTTTCTAGATACCATGGAAGGGCTGGAAGATAACCCCTCTGAAGTAAAACGAAGCTTCACTAACTCGTTTTACGAAAGGAGCCTGCAAATGACTGCGCCTAATACAGCCCTTCAAGGACAGGATACGGCAGATATCGGTCGACTGTATATGGCCTTCGAACTGAGCGAGAAGAACTGGAAGCTGTCGCTTGGCGATAGCGTACGCGGGCCGAGCCGGCACACGCTGGCAGCCGGTGACCTGAGTTGCCAAACCCCGGATCAAGGTTGGGGCAGAAAATTAGGCGATTAATTGCATTTTTCTCGCCAGGGGATACTCGCCAGGAACACTCGACCCGCTCACCTCCCATCTTCCCGTCGGCGTGAGTGATCACCCGTTCCCCACGACGTACCTTATCGGCAGCGCTAGGGTTCCTGCTCTAGGCGCCGTCCTACGCTCCTCGCATTCACCTTGTCGTTTGAGCACGGAAGTTGCCGCCCGCCCGGAAGCGTATGGCGCAGAAAAATCTGCGCCGTACGATATGACACCACACTGAAGTCGATCAGGGGGTGAGATGCGCAGCACAAGCTGCGGACTCGATAACCCCGCAGAAGCCAACTTCTGCGAGGAGTGCAGTGCCAAGCTTGCATGACGCTGCCCGCACTGTGGCAAGAAGTTGAGCCCTACCGCAAAGTTCTGCCGCTCATGTAGCGTGCCATTCACGGATTCGCCGTCAGCGTCGCTCAACAGCACTGAGACAGACGAAGAGTCTTGAGAAGGCGCTACCTAATGTAGTCCCATCAGTCGTAGTCCCGTCAGTCGTAGTCCCATCAGTCGGGTCATCAGAAGTAAAGCCAGTGCTGCCGGGATGTTTGTGCTTGAGCAATCTTAGACTCTAGCCCTTCAAGCATGAGCTCACCTCGAACTCAGTTAGCGTACCCAATTCTGCGAGACACCGATTGATCCGCTAAAGATATGCGGAGGCCCGCGGTTGGCGGGTAATGACAGCGAAGGTTCAATGCCGGCCAACCCTCAACTGGTGGCGGAGCTAACGGGCTACCGTCGCTCCCACGGCCCTGCCCGCAACGCCCTTGCCCGCCGAGGACGTTCCCTCGTGCTGCCGGTCATCGGCCAGATCTGGGCGGCGCGCTGTATCTGGTGCTGAAGGAGGTATTTGCGCCGGCTACCGAGCGGCGGCGTGCGCGTGGCCCCGAATGGGAAAACCATGCTCGCCGCGCTGGCTGCGTCCTATCGCCGGCAATCACATGATCGACCTGCAGGTCGATCTACGGTTTATGCGGAACAACCTGGGCCACGCTACGCTGGCCACCTCCAGCGCCCGCCTACATACAGTGGACGATGCCCGGCACGCAGCCACGCAGGAGCTGCGCTGAATCGGCTGGACGCCGACCACTGCGGTGCCAGCCGAGCCGGAGGCGGTGCCGTTGGACTCCACTGCCGGTACGCCCTGGAAATTTTCACGTTCGTGAAAGTATCCGTGCCCCGTCACTCGGCCTTCGTGGCTGCGTTCGGCAGACGGACAAGATCCCGCGTTCGTCACGCGAGAGCGGTTAGGTTAGGCGCGGGTGACGCCACACCCGTGCCGAGCTGTGTATTGCGAAAACGAGGCGCGGCACGCCAGTGGACCAGCGGATGGGATACACACCCTGCGCCGGCGGAAAGCCCTGTCGGCCGGCGACCCTGGCAGGTGTCGTGATCTGCCCAACCTCGGATCAAGGTTGGGCAGAAATTCTAGCGATTAATTGCATTCTTGCATCATAGGCATATGGCATGTTCACCGCACGGCAGTGGAGGCACCGCACACGGCACTGATGGAGGAGGACCTGCGACGCCTGGGAGCGCTCCTACCTGGACATCGATTCATCGACAACGGCGCTGTTGCAGTACGACTTCTGGGCCCCGGATCGTGCGAGCGTCGAGGTTCACGCCCGAGGGCTGAAAAGCCGGCTGAATCGTTGAGCCTAGCAGCAGCAAGGCCATGGCCGATACCATCCGAAGCGAAACACCTGTGTGGCGCGCTCTGGTTCGGCGCGACGCTATCACCCTCGACCGAGGGCTGCACCTTGACACCCCGCCAGAAACCGCCGTCGCGCGCAAGGTCGCAGTGGAACTCGTCGGGGCTGATCGGGTCGAGTGCCCGCGCGCTCACGGACTCGCCTTGTCCGCGTGCGCAGCGCTTCTCGGACAAACCGATGCGCCTTTTGGATTCGGCGCCAAAATATCTCAATAGCGCACGCAATCCTCAATAAACGCAGATATTCCAATTACCCCATCTATGACTGGCTAGTCAGCCAGATATGGCACATCTAATATCCGCGCTGCGTTCCAAGTTCCCGTTGTTAACGTCCAAACGATCCGCCCGCAGAGAGAGGCGGATCGTCTGGCTTTCTTTGCCTCCACCGAGCGCAGGTTTCCCTCGACGGTGGAACTGGAGCCTTCCCTACCGCCTCGTAATCCGACGGGTCTGCGATGGCAGCTCGCCGAACGCATCGCGATACACCTTGGCGAACATGCCAAGGTGCTTGAACCCCCAGTGCATCGCGACTTCCGCAACCGACGCGTCATCGCTCTGCAGAAGTTCATTGCGCACGCCCTCCAGCCTAACCCGCTTCAAGTACGCCATTGGCGTGGTGTTCTTGAAGGTGGCGAATCCCACCTGCAGGGCGCGCACGCTAACGCCAGCGGCCTTGGCGATATCCTCGACAAAGATGCTGTCCCGCGCATAGGCATGGATGAACTCGATCGCGGATCTGACGTGCCGTGGTGACGGTCCCGGTGTCTTGACCAGCAGCCTGTCGGAGTAATTGTGCGGCAAGCCCTCCAGGAAGGCCCCCACGGCAACATCACGTATGCTGGCCGCCGTGGCCATCGCCGTCACCCTGGATCTGTCATCGCCAAAGCACAATTGCATCATCTGCATCACGGCGCGGCCCAGTCTCACCCCATCCGATTCCGGGGAGACCTCGGCCTGGAATGTCACCGGCCGCGTCACCGGTGCTTCCAGCAGCGTCGATAGTCGCTGCGTGATATCGGTTGCGCCGACCAGCAGCATGTCGTAGCTGCCGGCCTGCCATTGCCATTGGCTGACCTGCGTCGCTTCCAGAACTGCGCAAGCGCCTGCCGACCAAGTGCGCTCCTGTTGACCAATCCTGGCCCGCAGCCCGCCCTCGTGGAGCAGCACCAGCGCGTAGCCGTCAAACGGACTGTCGAACCGGAATCGAACACCCGTTGTCGTCTGAATTTGATGCGTCACCGCTCCCCCGGCGAGACTCGACGCCAGCCGCACGTCAAAATGATCTCCCCTCCCCGATTCGATCGCGACGTTCCCTCGGATCGGTCGCAAGCGTGCCGAAAGTTCGTCGGCGTCGCTTGCGATCACCGTCTCGGCATGGATCTCTGGTCTCTCAGTCATATTGGCTCGCCAATCACCCACACTGCTGGGGCGAGTCCCAAAGACGGCGCGCATACTTGAATGATGCGCTTTGTTCTCATCATTTCCTCCCTCACTTCCTGAAACGATCAAATTCTGCCAGAAGTCATAGAATAAAGACATTCACATGGTATCGTGATTGAACCTATAAAAAGAGTAGAAGCCCATCAAGAGGCTATTTGCTCACTCTATTCAAAAGTCGCGCTTTGGGGGAAATTCCGGCAACGGAGTCGATGCTGGGATAAGAAACGGGAGAGAGATGTGAACGGGCAGCTTAGGGACATTCTCACTACACTACCGAAACTTTCGGTTTCGCAAATCCAGGAACTCCATACAGCGATCCATGCGATGCAGGCGGAAGACAGCCGCCAGCAGCCCAGCCAGAACCCCCAACGCGATCGTGGCGTACGCCAGCAAGAACTTGGCCGCACAGATCACGGAGTCTCCGGCCGCGCGTTCACCCGCGTTGAAAGCGCAAAGACGGTCCATCTCTTTCACCCCGCCTCTCTGCGGCGCGTTGCTCTACTTCACGGGAAGGCTGGTGCCAATGTTGCCCAAACGACGGCCCAAGTCGTTGCCTCCGCCACGGGCGATACGGCCGCTTGCCATCCAGGCGTCAGCGCCTCTCCTGCCACGGCTCGGCCTGGCTGCGAGGCGAATAGCGCGCCGCTCCCACCGACACCGCATCACGCTCCCATCAAACCCGATGTGCAACGCCTCACGGAACGCCAACAGGTCGTGCTCAGCCTGGTGCTGGAGGGCTTGCCCACTAAGCTGATCGCTCGCCGCCTCGGATTGACAGTGAACACCGTCAAGGAACATGTCTCCGCCATCCTGGAGCGCCTCGGCGCCCGCACGCGCGCACAGCTTTTATCGAAGACGACGCCATTCCACGCAGGCGATAGCAGCCCACCTGTCTGCCCAACGAGCGACGTGCATGATCAGACCGCCGATCCAGCGCAAGGCAGCACCACTATCGAGTCGAAGGCTCTCGGCCTCACAGACCGTCAAGGTATTGTGCTGCGCCATCTGCTCGATGGATTGCCCAACAAGGCCATCGCGCAGCGTCTTGGCTTAACGGAAAACACAGTCAAGGAGCATGTTTCGGCCATTCTGTTGCAGCTTGGCGCGCGCTCGCGACTACAAGTCATATCCAAAATGCGACAGCTCTGCGTAGCGCCGCCGGTCTCGACCGGTTAATTTCTATCTTTAAAACGCATCAACTAACAAATTAGCGCAATATCCTCGACTACTCCTCTTCCTGTGCGGGGTAAGACGTCGTCGCACTCGGTGATCTGCCCGGCGCATGCTTTTGCTTGGCAAATCTCCTTTTCCTAATTGCGGCCCCTTCGGCGGCGTACGCCCTGGTATCGAGCTTGGTAGTCTTCGGTCGTCTCACGCGTCTCGACGCACGCCACCGCATCGTCGATATCAGGCATGCCACCCTTCGCCCAAACCAGCGCACCCCGGCCCCAGGTGGCAGGCCCCAGACCCAGACCGCCGTCTTACTTGGCAAGCCTTGAGCAATTTCCCTCCCGAAGCGCCGTCGGTCTTCCCTCAAGCCGACGCTCTATCGGCCCACTGAACCAAACACTGGACGAATCGCACCACGACAGCGGCAACGGCTTGTTTTTCCGTTGCGACTCCCTCATTTCAGGGCGTTGCAACGGCCGGTTGAAAGCGCCGTCCGAATACATAGGCGTTGGATGCAAGTCAAAGCCAGCGAGGAACTTGGTCATGCTACGGAGATAGCTCAACATCCACTTGACCGATGCTCCAAGTGTTGACCTGCACCTGGCGAAGGACATCTTTCCTCAGAACGGTAGAGGCCCGTTCGCGGATCGCGGCGCCGTCGGCGGGAACGCGATCTGCCCTGTCTGGCGCTGCAACGCATAACGCACATACACACCGGCGTACCACTGCCGGTAGTCGCGTGCATTGTCGATGCCAAGCAAGCCACCCACATACAGCTGCGAGGCCGCCTGGTACTCGACCGAGCCAACCAGGTTGTAGGCCAGGCCAGTCTTGGACTGGCCTTGGTAGACGGCACCGCTTGTGGAATTGGTCAGGCCGGCTTTGTTCGCCGTTGTTACAGCCGCATCTGCGGCCGCCTGTGCCCCGGCATCGGTCGGGAAGTAGTTCGAATTGCTCTCCCGGAAGGACTGCATGCCGAGCGCGCCGCGCACATTGTAGGCAAGGCGGCCGCTGCGGCCTGCCAGCGACAGCGGCACGGTCACGGCAAAATAGGTCTGCGGGCTGAAGTAGGCGCCCTGGCCGAAGGTGAAATAGCGCAGGTTTTCCGCATACCCCATCGAGGTGATGTTGACGCCGCTCATCAGCCACTGCTCGGCCGTGTCGATCAGGCGCAGGTAGAAGCCGCCGCCGCCTTCCCATCGGGTGTTGCGCTTGACGCCGTGCCCGGTCAGCAAGCCGTAGCCGCCGTAGCCGTAGATGCCGAAGAAGCCGTCGTCCCAGCCCAGGTCGGCACGCCCGCTACTATTCATCACGCCGCCCCACTGCAGGCCGACACGGTCGTCGCGCACCCCGGCATAGGACAGCAGGCTGTCCGTCACGGGCCGCCGCGAAGCGCCCAGCGATAGCGTGGCGCGCTGGGACAGCGGCAGGTTGAGACGTGCACCGGCATTGACGTCGGTGTAGCGGAAACCCAGCGGCGTGCTGCCGATATCGGCGGTGAGACGCTCTGATTCGTAAGCTACGCTGACCGCCGCGCCAAAGGCATTCTGCGACCCCGCCGAAGTGGATCGCAATGGCGCGCCGGACAGGTTGACCGGTGTCCCGCCAACCGGGAACGCCAGCGGCCCGCCGCCAAATCGGGAGGCACTGTTGTAGTCGCTACCGACCGAACCGCTGTCGAGCGTCACCGGCGTCACACGTGCCACCAGCTTGCCGTTGCCGGTGGCCATGCTGCCCTCGGCAATGACCTGCATCTCGGTCAGCTGGCTCATGCGGAATCGCCGCTGCGTGCGCGCAGCGTGGGACCGCCCGCGAGCATGCTGGTGCGCTGCGATTCGATGTCGCGCAGTTCGTCCTGGGCGGTCTTGGGGCCGGTCGGGTTGGCTTGCGAATCGGCATCGGACAACCAGGGCGCGCGGGACTGCGCGCCAAACGGCTGGCGCGCCGGCGCGGCGGGCGCAGGCGCCGCCGCGTAGGCCTGGGCGGCGGCCGCGGCAGCGTTCTGCGTTACCGGATACGGGGCTGCGGCGGCCGGCTGGGCGGGGTACCGCGTAGCTGAATGCTGGGCCTGGAATTGTGCCGGATACTGCGCAGGCTGCTGACTGGGCTGATAGGCTTGATAGTCTTGGTGTCGCGCGCGCTCCTGGTTGGTGTAGTGGCGGCGGCGCTGGTTTGTTGCGGATAGTAGGTAGCTGGCGCTTGTACCGGCACCTGCGCCCGCTGCGGATAATATGCTGCGGGCTGCTGCACTGGCGCCATCCCTGATCCGCCCGCCGCCACCGGTGCCGGGACATAGGGCTGCCCGCCCGTGTTCATTGCCACCGGCAGCGCCGCCGTCCCAGCCGCGGCGCGGCTCGGGCCCGGCATGATCGGGTATGGCGCCTGTGAGCCCGGCGGCGGCAGTTGCGAGCTGGGCCGCTGCTCCGGCAAGCCGGCAAAGGGATTGGAAGGCACGCGTTCGAAACCGGCACCGTCCGGACGCGAGAACGGCGTCGATGCGCCAGCCGAGTTCTCGGCCGCCACCGCCTCCCGGAAGTAGTCCGCCGCGCGCGAGGGATTGCCCTCGGCGCGGTAGAGCCGGCCTGCCGCGGTCAGCACCTTGGGCGACTTGGGCGCCTGTGCCAGCGCCATCTGCAACGTGTCTTCCGCCCAGGTGAATTCCTTGGCGCCGGTCGCGGTGCCGATGACCGCCAGCATCAGGTCGAGATTGCGCGGACCCTTCTCCAACACGCTCTCGTACAGCGTCAATGCCTTCTTGTTCTCGCCCGCCTGCGCGTACATGCGCGCCAGGCTGGAGCGCACGGCACTGCTGCCGGGGCGCTCGGAGAGCGCTGGCGCCAGCATGTCGTAGGCGGCCACCAGATCGCCGCTCTCCGTCAGTGCATCGGCCTGGCGCACGATATAGGCCACCCGCAGATCGTCATAGTCGCGGCGTTGAGACTGGCTCAGGTTGGCGTTGGCGAGCTGGCGCAGCACGCCGGCCAGCTCCACGTCTTGCCTGGTCTTGAGCAGGATGGCCGCGTACTGCAGCTGCATGCCGGTGTCCGGGCGCACGGTGCGGCCCATCACGGTACGCATCAGCGACAGCGCGCGCGCCTCGTCGCCGGCATCGGCATAGGCCAGCGCCAGCGCACCGAGCTGGTCAGCGTCCTGCTGGGCGTAGCGTTCGGCCTGTTGCAGCACGCCCTGCGCGGCAGCCTGCTGGCCGGCCGCACCAAGCCCGCTGGCCCGCGCCGCCTCGGCGTGCACCCATAGGCGGCGCTGCAGGGTGCTCATGTCGCGCGTGCGGTTCTGCTGGGGAATGCGCTCCAGCACATCGAGCCCGCCCTGCCAGTCGCCGGTCTCGGCGGCCAACAGCGCGCTGGCGTAGAGCGTGTCCGGCATATTGGGGTCGGACCGCTGCAGGCCATCCATGATGCTGCGCGCCTGCTCCTTCAGACCCATCGAGGCATAGGTGCGCGCCACATCGAA
>NZ_JARJLM010000722.1 GCF_029335485.1 Cupriavidus basilensis | reverse complement strand
TCGCCAACGCGTATTTCCTGCCGGGGCACAAGATCCGCCGCGCCCTGCTGGCCTGCCGCGCGCGTGGCGTGCGGGTGCGCCTGCTGCTGCAGGGCATGGTCGAGTACCGGCTGCAGCACTATGCCACCCACGCGCTTTATGCCACCCTGCTTGGCGCGGGCGTGGAGATCTACGAGTACGCCGAGAGTTTCCTGCACGCCAAGGTGGCCGTGGTCGACGAAGCCTGGGCCACCGTGGGCTCCAGCAATATGGACCCCTTCAGCCTGTTGCTGGCGCGCGAGGCCAACGTCGCGGTGTACGATGCGGCGTTTTGCGCCGGGCTGCGCGAGGAACTGGAGCAGGCTATCGCCATGCGCAGCGTGGAGGTCAAGGCCGACAGTCACGCCCGCCGCTCCACGCTGCGCCGTGTGGCGAACTGGGCGGCGTACATGGTGCTGCGCCTCGGCGTGATCGTCGCGGGGGTAACGGGACGCTACTGACAGCGGGCAAGCCGCGCGGCCCAGGTGCGAAACGCACGGCCATGTTGCTTTGCGGCAAGCGAAGCGACAAACTTCCGTACTTCGCTGCACTCGCCCATGTTGCAGTGCGCAAGGACCGGTCGCCGCGTTTAGAAACCCGTGTCTAATTAAAAGCTTGCTGCCGGCGGGTCCGATCACAATAATCTGAACGACCGTTCTTTTTTGCCTTAGACTGCGTGCATTCGCGTCTGCCAGGCGGTGAAACAGGCAGCCAGGCAGCGAAAAAAGCATTACGTCAGGGTCAAACGCGGCGCGAACAGGATCGCGCCGCGAAGAACGGAGAAATAAATCATGCGACACCAGTCAGCTCGTCTCGAATCCGCCGCTTCCGCGTCCCCCGCGCCCATGCGCAAGGGGGAGATGACGCGCGTGGCGATTCTGGATGCCGCGCTGGAGCTGTCGTCCCGCGACGGGCTCGAAGGCTTGACCATCGGGCTGTTGGCGGAACGTATGCAGATGAGCAAGAGCGGCGTATTCGCGCATTTCGGTTCGCGCGAGGACCTGCAGGTGGAAGTGGTGCGCGAGTATCACCGGCGCTTCGAGCAGGAGGTGTTCTATCCCTCGCTGCACGAACCGCGCGGCTTGCCGCGCCTGCAGTCCATGGTGCGCCGCTGGATGGAAAAGCGCATCCAGGAAGTGACCACGGGATGCATCTACATCAGCGGGGCGGTGGAGTACGACGACCGCGCGGAAAGCCCGGTGCGTGACGAACTCGTCAAGAGCGTCACCATCTGGCGCGCCGCGCTCACGCGCGCCATCGACCAGGCCAAGGAACAGGGGCACCTGCGCGCGGACTGCGATCCGCGCCTGATGCTGTTCGAAATGTACAGCCTTGAACTAGGCTTGCATCATGACGCCCGCTTCCTGCGCCTGCCCGCCAGTGCCGAGCTTGCCATGGTCGCGCTCAACAAGTTGATTCAGTCTTACCGTACCTGACGCCGCCGCGGCGTCCCGTGCCGGATCGTGCACGGGCGGCGTAGCGGCTTTGCAAAACCTCCAAGGAGACTTTGATGGGCCAGTACACCGCACCGTTGCGCGACATGCAGTTCGTGCTCCATGAATTGCTCGGCGTCGAAGCCGAACTCAAGGCGCTGCCGAAGCACGCCGACATCGACGCGGACACCATCAACCAGGTGCTAGAGGAAGCCGGCAAGTTCTGCTCCGAGGTGGTATTTCCGCTGAACCAGAGCGGCGACCGCGAAGGCTGCACCTACGTCGGCGACGGCGTGGTGACGGCGCCCAAGGGCTTCAAGGAAGCGTACAAGCAGTATGTGGAGGCCGGTTGGCCGGCGCTGGGCTGCGACCCGGAATACGGCGGCCAGGGCCTGCCCATCCTGGTCAACAACGCGCTGTACGAGATGCTGAACTCGGCCAACCAGGCGTGGACCATGTACCCCGGCCTGTCGCACGGCGCGTATGAAGCACTGCACGCGCACGGCACGCCCGAGCTGCAGAAGCTGTACCTGCCCAAACTGGTCTCCGGCGAATGGACCGGCACCATGTGCCTGACCGAGCCCCATTGCGGCACCGACCTGGGCATCCTGCGCAGCAAGGCCGAGCCGCAGGCAGATGGCTCCTACAGCATCAGCGGCACCAAGATCTTCATCTCGGCCGGCGAGCACGATCTCTCCGCCAACATCATCCACCTGGTCCTGGCGCGCCTGCCGGACGCGCCGCAGGGCACCAAGGGCATCTCGCTGTTCGTGGTGCCGAAGTTCATCCCCGACGCCAGCGGCAACCCGGGCGAGCGCAACGGCATCAAGTGCGGCTCGATCGAGCACAAGATGGGCATCCACGGCAACGCCACCTGCGTGATGAACCTGGACGGCGCGCGCGGCTGGATGGTGGGCGAGCCCAACAAGGGCCTGAACGCCATGTTCGTGATGATGAACGCCGCCCGCCTGGGCGTGGGCATGCAGGGCCTGGGCCTGACCGAAGTGGCCTATCAGAACTCGCTGGCCTACGCCAAGGACCGCCTGCAGATGCGCGCGCTGACCGGTCCCAAGGCACCGGACAAGCCGGCCGACCCGATCATCGTGCACCCGGACGTGCGCCGCATGCTGCTGACGCAGAAGGCCTTCGCCGAAGGCGGCCGCGCCTTCAGCTACTGGACCGCGCTGCAGATCGACCGCGAGCTGTCGCACCCCGACGAAGCCGTGCGCAAGGAAGCCGGCGACCTGGTCGCGCTGCTCACGCCGGTGATCAAGGCCTTCCTGACCGACAACGCCTTCACCGCCACCAACGAAGGCATGCAGGTGTTCGGCGGCCACGGCTACATCGCCGAGTGGGGCATGGAGCAGTACGTGCGCGACGCGCGCATCAACATGATCTACGAAGGCACCAACACCATCCAGGCGCTGGATCTGCTGGGCCGCAAGATCCTGGGCGACATGGGCGCCAAGATGAAGGCCTTCGGCAAGCTCGTGCAGGACTTCGTCGAGCAGGAGGGCACCAACGAAGCCATGCAGGAGTTCGTCAACCCGCTGGCGGACCTGGGCGACAAGGTGCAGAAGCTCACCATGGAAATCGGCATGAAGGCCATGGGCAACCCCGACGAAGTCGGCGCCGCCGCGGTGCCTTACCTGCGCGTGGTGGGCCACCTGGTGTTCTCCTACTTCTGGGCCCGCATGGCCAAGATCGCGCTGGAGAAGGAAGCCGGCGGCGACAAGTTCTACACCACCAAGCTGGCTACCGCGCGCTTCTACTTTGCCAAGCTGCTGCCCGAGACGGCGGCGCAGATCCGCATGGCGCGTGCCGGTTCGGCGACGCTGATGGCGCTGGACGCGGATTTGTTCTGATCGGTTGCCTTGATTTAACGCGGTTGTCTTAGCGCGGGTGCAAGCTGATTTGCCGTCGGTATCAATGCCGATGGTTTGCTCCCCTCTCCCGCAGCGAGAGAGGGGAGCGCACCATCGGCAGCAGCAGGAGCCGCAGCAAGACCAGCGTCACGCGTAGCCAACCCACCTCATCTCAACGCTCACTTTCCTAGGGGCGCGCATGTCCAATTTCATCGTCAAGAAAGTCGCCGTGCTCGGTGCCGGCGTCATGGGGGCCCAGATCGCGGCCCATCTCGTCAACGCCCGCGTACCGGTGGTGCTGTTCGATCTTCCCGCCAGGGAAGGCGCCAAGAACGGCATCGCCCTGCGCGCCATCGAGAACCTGAAGAAGCTCTCGCCGGCGCCGCTCGGCATCAAGGACGAAGCCGGCCTGATCCAGGCCGCCAACTACGAGGACGACCTCGCGCTGCTCAAGGAGTGCGACGTGGTGATCGAGGCGATCGCCGAGCGCATGGACTGGAAGCACGACCTGTACAAGAAGGTCGCGCCGCACCTGGCTGCGCACGCCATCTTCGCCACCAACACCTCGGGCCTGTCGATCACCGCGCTGTCCGATGGCTTCGACGCGGACCTGAAGTCGCGCTTTTGCGGCGTGCACTTCTTCAACCCGCCGCGCTACATGCACCTGGTGGAGCTGATCCCGACCGCGACCACGCAGCCGGAGATCCTGGACCGCCTCGAGACCTTCCTGACCTCCACGCTCGGCAAGGGCGTGGTGCGCGCCAAGGACACGCCCAACTTCATCGCCAACCGCGTCGGCATCTTCTCGATCCTGGCGGTGTTTGCCGAGGCCGAGAAGTACGGCATTCCCTTCGACGTGGTCGACGACCTGACCGGCGCCAAGCTGGGCCGCGCCAAGTCCGCCACCTTCCGCACCGCCGACGTGGTGGGCCTGGACACCATGGCCCACGTGATCAAGACCATGCAGGACAACCTGCAGGACGATCCCTTCGCGCCGGTCTACAAGACGCCCGCGGTGCTCAAGGGCCTGGTGGATGCGGGCGCACTCGGCCAGAAGACCGGTGCCGGCTTCTACAAGAAGGAAGGCAAGGCGATCAAGGTGCTGGATCCGAAGACCGGCCAGTACGTCGACTCGGGCAAGAAGGCCGACGAGATCGTGGTACGCATGCTGAAGAAGGATGCGGCCGAGCGCATCAAGCTGCTGCGCGAGTCCACCAATCCGCAGGCGCAATTCCTGTGGGCGGTGTTCCGCGACGTGTTCCACTACATCGGTGTCTACCTCGAGCAGATCGCAGGCTCCGCGGCCGATATCGACCTGGCGATCCGCTGGGGCTTCGGCTGGAATTCCGGTCCCTTCGAGGACTGGCAGGCGGCCGGCTGGAAACAGGTGGCCGAGTGGGTGAAGGAAGACATCGACGCGGGCAAGGCTTTGTCCAACGCAGCGCTGCCGGCGTGGGTGTTCGCCGGCCCGGTTGCCGACAACCAGGGCGTGCATGGCGCGCAGGGTTCGTGGTCTCCCGCCGCGCAGGCCTTCGTGCAGCGCAACGCGTTGCCGGTGTACGAGCGCCAGGTGTTCCGCGCTGCGCTCAAGGGCACGGCTGCTGCCGATCCGCGCAAGGCTGGCCGCACCGTGGAAGAGAACGATGCGGTGCGCATCTGGGTGAGCGAAGGACAGGATGACGTGCTGGTGGTGTCGTTCAAGAGCAAGATGAACACCATCGGGCCAGACGTGATCGACGGCCTGACGCGCGCGATCGACCTGGCGGAAGCGGAGTACAAGGGGCTGGTGGTGTGGCAGCCTACCTCGCTGCAGCTGGGCGCGCCGGGTGGCCCGTTCTCCGCGGGCGCCAACCTGGAAGCCGCGATGCCGGCCTTCATGATGGGCGGCGCCAAGGGCATCGAGCCTTTCGTCAAGAAGTTCCAGGACGGCATGATGCGCGTGAAGTATGCCGCGGTGCCGGTGGTGTCCGCCGCATCCGGTATCGCGCTGGGCGGTGGGTGTGAGCTGATGCTGCATTCGGCCAAGCGCGTGGCCGCGCTGGAAACCTATATCGGCCTGGTGGAAGTGGGCGTGGGCCTGGTGCCGGCCGGCGGCGGGCTGAAGGAGGCCGCGCTGGCGGCAGCGCGCGCGGCGCAGGCCGCGGGCAGCACCAACTACCTGCAGTTCATCACCAACCGCTTCCAGGCCGCTGCCATGGCCAAGGTCTCGGCTTCGGCGCTGGACGCGCAGAAGATGGGTTACCTGCAACCGTCGGACACCATCGTGTTCAACGTGCACGAACTGCTGTATGTGGCCCAGAACGAAGTGCGGGCGCTGGCCAACGCCGGCTACCGCGCGCCGGCGCCGGGCACGCTGGTGCCGGTGGCAGGGCGCTCGGGCATCGCCACCATCAAGGCGTCGCTGGCCAATATGCGCGACGGCGGCTTTATCTCCGCGCACGATTTCCTGATCGCCAGCCGCATTGCCGAGGCAGTCTGCGGCGGCGACGTGGAGGCCGGCTCGCTGGTCAGCGAGGAATGGCTGCTGGCGCTGGAACGCAAGGCCTTTGTCGAGCTGCTCGGCACGGGCAAGACCCAGGAACGCATCATGGGCATGCTGCAGACCGGCAAGCCGGTGCGCAACTAAGGCAAGCGAGGAACCGACATCATGAAACAACTGCAAGACGCATACATCGTTGCCGCGACCCGCACGCCCATCGGCAAGGCACCCAAGGGCGCGTACAAGAACACCCGCCCGGACGACCTGCTGGCCACCATCCTGCGCGCGGCCGTGGCGCAGGTGCCCAATCTCGATCCGAAGCTGATCGAAGACGCCATCGTCGGCTGCGCGATTCCGGAGGCGCAGCAGGGCCTGAACGTGGCGCGCATCGGCGCGCTGCTGTCGGGCCTGCCGAATACGGTGGGCGGCATCACCGTCAACCGCTTCTGCGCCTCCGGCGTGTCGGCGGTGGCGATGGCGGCCGACCGCATCCGCGTGGGCGAGTCCGATGTGATGATCGCCGCGGGCGTTGAATCGATGAGCATGGTGCCGATGATGGGCAACTCGCCGTCGATGTCGCCGTCGATCTTCGAGCGCGACGAGAACATCGGCATCGCCTACGGCATGGGCCTGACCGCCGAGAAAGTCGCGCAGAAATGGCAGGTCAGCCGTGACGACCAGGATGCCTTCTCGCTCGCCTCGCACCAGAAGGCCATCCGCGCGCAGCAGGCCGGCGAATTCAAGGACGAGATCACCCCGGTCGAGATCGTCGAGAAATTCCCCAACCTGGCCAGCGGCCAGGTTGACGTGAAGACGCGCACCATCTCGCTCGACGAAGGCCCGCGCCCGGAGACTTCCCTCGAAGGCCTGGGCAAGCTGCGCCCGGTGTTTGCCAACAAGGGCAGCGTCACCGCCGGCAACAGCTCGCAGACCTCGGACGGCGCCGGCGCGCTGATCCTGGTCTCGGAAAAGATCCTCAAGCAGTTCAACCTGGTGCCGCTGGCGCGTTTCGTGTCGTTCGCGGTGCGCGGCGTGCCGCCGGAGATCATGGGCATCGGCCCGAAAGAAGCGATTCCCGCGGCGCTCAAGGCCGCCGGCCTGACGCAGGACCAGATCGACTGGATCGAGCTGAACGAAGCGTTTGCCGCGCAATCGCTGGCGGTGATGCGCGACCTGCAGCTGGACCCGGCCAAGGTCAACCCGATGGGCGGCGCGATTGCCCTGGGCCACCCGCTGGGTGCCACCGGCGCGATCCGTTCCGCCACGGTGGTGCACGCGCTGCGCCGTCACAACCTGAAGTACGGCATGGTGACCATGTGCGTCGGTACGGGCATGGGCGCGGCAGGTATCTTCGAGCGCGTCTGAACGCGCCACAGGGGCAGGCAACCCAGGTGCCGGGTGCGCCCGTGTTGCCTGCCCCGACTCTCCATCAGGTGAAGAAAGCAGTGCCATAGCAAGGAGACAGCTGCCGCCTCGACGCGGCTCACCTGACAGGGAGGAGACAACAAGATGCAGGAGACAGTCATTCTGGCCGACGCCGCGTGCGATATGCCGCGCGCGCTGATGGCCGAACTCGGGGTGCAGACGTTGCCGTTCCGCATCCGCGCGGGCGACCGCTTCGTTGCCGATGTGCGCGACGAGCCGGCCTTGCCTTCACTCTACGCGCAGTACCTGGTCGGCAAGCAGGACCACTATGCCGAGTCCATTCCCTTGCTCGAACGCGAGATCGAAGAGCACATGCTCAGGCACGTGGTGACCACGTGCGACCGTGCGCTGCTGCTGACCATCGCCAGCAGCCGCAGCAAGCTGTATGCACATGCCATGGGGGCCGTGGTCGGCACCATGGCAAAGAGCTTCAAGCTGCGCAAGGATGCCGGCCGCACGGGGTTGTTCGCGCTGACGGTGATCGACACCGGCGCAATCGGCCCGGGCCAGGCGCTGATCGTGCGCGAGGCCGCCCGCATGCTGAACGCCGGCGCCAGCGCGCAGGCGGTGGTGGAGACCGTCGAGACGCGCCTGCGCGATGCCGCGCATATGTTCCTGGTGCCCGACGCGTTGCTCTACATGTACACGCGGGCAAAGCACAAGGGCGAGAACAGCATCACCTGGGGCCGCTACCTGCTTGGCAGCACGTTCAATATCCGGCCCATCGTGCATATGCATCGCGGCGAGACCGAACCGGTGGCCAAGGCACGGGGCGCGGACGAAGGCATGCGCCGCCTGATGGCGCATGCCGAGCAGTGCATTCGCAGCGGGCGGTTGCTGAGCCCCGCAGTGTCGCTCAGCTATGCGGGGCCGCCCGGGGCGATTCGTGCGTTGCCTGCCTTCCAGTCGCTTGAGCGCAGCGCGCAGCAGCACGGCGTGGAACTGATGCTGGCGCCGATGAGCCTGACGGTGGCGCTCAACGTGGGAGCAAAAGCCTTCGGGATGAGCTATCTTTGCGAGGATCCGCCGCCGCTCGAATAAGCGGACTTGTTTCCCTGGCGAGGGACGGCAGGCAAGTCAACCAAGCAGTAAGGAGAAGACGATTTCATGAGCATCCTCACCACCATCGAACAAGGCATCCTCACCGTCGAGTTCGATCGCCTCGACAAGAAGAACGCGATCACCGCGGCGATGTACCAGGCTTTGGCCGACGCGCTGCGCGCCGCCGATGCCGACCCCGCCGTGCGTGTGATCGTGATCCGCGGCAAGCCGGAAGTGTTCACCGCGGGCAATGACCTGGAAGACTTCATGCAGCGCCCGCCCACCGCGGGCGAAGGCGGCCAGCCCGCACCGGTGTTCCAGTTCCTGCAGCAGATCAGCCAGGCCAGCAAGCCGCTGGTGGCGGCCGTGAGCGGCCCGGCGGTTGGCGTGGGTACCACCATGCTGCTGCATTGCGACCTGGTCTATGCCTCGGAGACGGCGAAGCTGTCGCTGCCGTTCGTGCAACTGGGCCTGTGCCCGGAAGCGGCCTCGAGCATGCTGTTGCCGCGCCTGCTGGGTCACCAGCGCGCTGCCGAGAAGCTGCTGCTGGGCGAGGCCTTCGGCGCGCAGGAAGCGCTGCAGATCGGCCTGGTCACGCGCGTGCTGCCGGTGGCGGAGTTGCACGATTTCGTGCTGCAGCAGGCGCGCAAGCTGGCCGCGCTGCCGGCTTCGTCGCTGCGGGAAACCAAGCGGCTGATGAAGGACGGCGACAAGGCGGCGGTGCAGGCAAAGATGGCGGAGGAGGGCGAGGTGTTCCGGCGCATGCTGCAGGCGCCGGAAGCCAAGGAGGCTTTCAAGGCTTTCTTCGAGAAGCGCCGTCCGGACTTCTCGCAGTTCGACTGACGCTCAGCCAAAGCGCAACCAAAGCGCCACCAAAGCGCCACCAAAGCGCCACCAAAGCGCCACCAAAGCGCCACCAAAGCGCTTTGCCACCGCCGCCAGGCGCTCAGGCCAGCGGCGCGTCCTTTGCCTGCGGCAGCACGCGCGGCTGGCGCGAATCGTCGGTGGCCACATAGGTCAGGGTGGCTTCGGTCACCTTGACGATCTCGTTGCTGTGCCGCATACGCTGTGCATAGACCTCCACCGACACGGTGATCGAGGTGCGGCCGGTCTTCTCGATATCGGCGTAGAAGCTCACCAGGTCGCCGACGAGGACCGGGTGCTTGAACAGGAATGAATTCACCGCCACCGTGGCAACCCGGCCCTGGGCGCGCTCCACGGCGGGGATCGAGCCGGCAATGTCCACCTGGGCCATGATCCAGCCGCCGAAGACGTCGCCGTGCACGTTGGCGTCCGCCGGCATCGGGACCACGCGCAGGGCGGGATTCTTGCCAGGGGGCAGGCAGGGGAGGTCTTGGGCTTGATTCATGGTGATGGCGTGAGGCTGGATAGGGTTGGGGCGGGGTGGCAAGGGCTGCGGCACGGTGCCCGGCGCGACGATGCGCAGGCCGGAGTGACGGTGCCGCCGCGCGGCCCGGGCGTCGCGGAGGTTCCGCGACGGGGATAGGCGGTGTGGCGCCGGCCAACATAGCCGATCTCTGCCACAATCGCATATTCGACCGAATTCTAACGTATGCGACGCTATTCCACGTCGGCCGAGCCGCCCCCAGCCCAGCCGTCCAACTCTCTTTTCGGCAAGTCCGGCGCTCCCCGCAGCGACTGGCAGACCGTGCGCAACCTGTTGCCCTATGTCTGGCACTACAAGTGGCGCGTGATACTGGCGCTGGTGTGCCTGGTGGCGGCCAAGGTGGCCAATCTGGGCGTGCCGGTGCTGATGAAGAAGCTGGTGGACAATATGAACGTCCCCGCCGGCAGCGCCACCGCGCTGCTGGTGGTGCCGGCCGGGCTGATCGTGGCCTACGGGGTCCTGCGCCTGTCGGGCACGCTGTTTACCGAGTTGCGCGAGATTCTCTTTTCCAAGGTCACGCAGAGCGCCGTGCGCGAGATCGCGCTGCAGGTGTTCCGCCACCTGCACGCGCTGTCGCTGCGTTTCCACCTGGAGCGGCAAACCGGCGGCATGAGCCGCGATATCGAGCGCGGCACGCGCGGCATCCAGTCGCTGATCTCGTATTCCCTCTACAGCATCCTGCCGACCCTGGTGGAGATGGGGCTGGTGATGGGCTTCTTCATCCTGCACTACGACATCTGGTTCGCCGTCATCACCGGCTGCGCGCTGGCGGGCTACATTGTCTTCACCATCGTGGTGACCGAGTGGCGCACGCATTTCCGCCGCAGGATGAACGACCTGGATTCGCGCGCCAACCAGAAGGCGATCGATTCCCTGCTCAACTTCGAGACCGTCAAGTATTTCGGCAATGAGGAGTACGAGGCCGGCCGCTACGACGAGAACCTGCGCAAGTACCGCACCGCCGCAATCCGCTCGCAGAACTCGCTGTCCTTCCTGAACTTCGGCCAACAGGCCATCATCGCCACCGGGCTGATCCTGATCCTGTGGCGCGCCACCGTGGGCGTGGCGGCCGGCAAGCTGACGCTGGGCGACCTGGTGCTGGTGAACACGCTGATGATCCAGCTGTACGTGCCGCTGAACTTCCTCGGCGTGATCTACCGCGAGATCAAGCAGGCCACCACCGATATGGACCGCATGTTCGTGCTGCTGGGCACCGGTCGCGAAATCGCCGATGCGCCGGGCGCCCAGCCGCTGCGCGTGAGCGGCGCCGCCGTGCGCTTTGCCCATGTGGGTTTCGGCTACGAGAGCAACCGCGTGATCCTGGACGATGTGGATTTCACCATCGGGGCCGGCACCACCACCGCGGTGGTCGGCCATAGCGGCTCGGGCAAGTCCACGCTGGCCAGGCTGCTGTTCCGCTTCTACGATGTGGGCAGCGGCGGCATCGAGATCGACGGCCAGGATATCCGCTCGATCACGCAGGACAGCCTGCGCCGCGCCATCGGTATCGTGCCGCAGGACACCGTGCTGTTCAACGACAGCATCTACTACAACATCGCCTACGGCCGTCCGGACGCCAGCCGCGAAGAGGTCATCGAGGCTGCGCGCGCGGCCCAGATCGATACCTTTATCCGCGAGCTGCCGCAGGGCTACGACACACCGGTGGGCGAACGCGGCCTCAAGCTGTCGGGCGGCGAGAAGCAGCGCGTGGCCATCGCGCGCACGCTGCTGAAGAACCCGCCCGTCCTGGTCTTCGACGAGGCCACCTCGGCGCTGGATTCCCGCACCGAGCAGGCCATCCAGGCCGAACTGATGCGGCTGGCCCAGAACCGCACCACGCTGCTGATCGCGCACCGGCTTTCCACCGTGGTGCACGCCGACCAGATCCTGGTGATGGACCATGGGCGCATCGTCGAGCGCGGCACCCACGCCGAGCTGATGCGGCTCGAGGGCCGTTATGCCGAGATGTGGCAGATCCAGGCGCGCAGCGCGGCGCAGGGGGAGGTGGCGCTGGAAGACGCCGTGCTGGCCATCGAAGCGGGCGACGCCACCCAGGACGCCTGACCGCCCGGCCCGGCGCGGCCGCGGATTGTCGACGATCCGCTTCGGCAAATAGGGCCGGCGAATCCGGTTGCACGGATTTGGTTCGACAATAGGTGACGTATTCGCCCTGTGTTGGTGCGCGCACACGTGGCACGCGCCTTGCGGACGAACTCTCCAGGAAGATGATCAACTGGAGAGAGTTCATGCCGCTATTCCGTGCCGCCACCCCACCCGATGCCGTTGCCGCCCGCGCTGGCGCCGGCCGTACCCATGCCGCCACCGCTGCTTGCGCCACCGGCGCGGGCATTGCCGCTTCGGCCCTGCGGCGCCGCCTGCTGCAGGCCGGCATGGCGCTCGGCACCGCCCTGGTGCTGTCGACACAATTCGCCGGCGAGGCGCACGCCCAGACCAAGCTCCGCTTCCAGCTCGACTGGCGCTTCGAAGGGCCTTCCGCGCTGTTCCTGCTGGGCGAGCAGAAGGGCTACTACAAGGCCGAGAAGCTGGACGTATCGATCGACGCCGGCAACGGCTCGGGCAACGTGGTCAATCGCGTGGCTTCGGGCACCTACGACATGGGCTTCGCCGACCTGGCCTCGGTGATGGAGTTCTACGGCAACAACCCCGACGCGAAGAACAAGCCGGTGGCCGTGATGATGGTCTACAACAACACGCCGGCGGCGGTGCTGGCGCTGAAGAAATCCGGCATCAGGACGCCGCGCGACCTGGCCGGCAAGAAGCTTGGCGCACCGGTGTTCGACGCCGGCCGCCGCGCCTTCGCGATCTTCGCCAAGGCCAACGGCCTGCAGGCGTCGGGCTTCAACTGGCAGGCGATGGACCCGACCCTGCGCGAGACCATGCTCGCGCGCGGCGACCTGGACGCCATCACCGGTTTTTCCTTCACCTCCATCCTCAACCTCAATGCGCGCGGCGTGAAGGACGAGGACATCGTGGTGCTGCCCTATCCGCAATACGGCGTGAAGCTGTACGGTAATGCGGTGATCGCGTCGGAAGATT
Source organism: Cupriavidus basilensis (assembly GCF_029335485.1). GTDB lineage: Bacteria > Pseudomonadota > Gammaproteobacteria > Burkholderiales > Burkholderiaceae > Cupriavidus > Cupriavidus basilensis_E. The sequence goes on along the minus strand of NZ_JARJLM010000722.1, from coordinate 2,086 downwards.
TCCTCAAGAAGAACCCGGAGGCGGTCAAGGCGTTCCTGCGCGCCTTCGCCAGGTCGGCCAGGGACGTGATCGCCAGGCCGGAAGAGGGCGTCAAGGCCGTCAAGGCGCGCGACGGCATCATCGACGAGAAGCTGGAAACCAGGCGCCTGAAGATGGCGCTGGACAGCGTGGTCAAGTCGCCCGACGCGCGTGCCGAGGGCTTTGGGCGCATCAACAAGCCGCGCCTGTCGCTGATGGCATCGCAGGTGGCGGATGCCTTCGGCACCAAGGGCCGCATCAATCCCGACATGCTGTGGACCGATGCGTACCTGCCGTCGGCCGCCGAACTGGATGTGCTGCGATGACCATGGCCAATGCTTCCTTGCGCGCGGGGGCCGCGTTCCCCGCAGTCGGTGCCGCTGCGCCAGCCGGGCCGGCGGCGCAACCCTTCGTCGAGTTCAACCGGGTCTGGCTTGCCTATAACGACGAACTTGCCCACAAGGGCGAGTTCGCGGTCGAGGATATCTCGCTGCAGGTCGAGCCGGGTGAGTTCATCGCCATCGTCGGACCCTCGGGCTGCGGCAAGTCTACCTTCATGAAGCTGGCCACGGGGCTCAAGCCGGCTACGCGTGGCGTGGTCAGGATCGCTGGCGAGAAGGTGACGGGCCCGCTCAAGATGGTCGGCATGGCCTTCCAGGCGCCGACGCTGCTGCCCTGGCGCACCACGCTGCAGAACGTCATGCTGCCGCTGGAGATCGTCGAGCCTTACCGCTCCACGCTGCGGCGAAAGCGCGAGGAATACACGGCGCGGGCGCGCGAACTGTTGCGCACGGTGGGGCTCGCCGGCTACGAAGACAAGTATCCGTGGCAGCTCTCCGGCGGCATGCAGCAGCGCGCGTCGATCTGCCGCGCGCTGATCCACGAGCCGCGCATGCTGCTGCTCGACGAGCCCTTCGGCGCGCTCGATGCATTTACCCGCGAGGAACTGTGGTGCGTGCTGCGCGACCTGTGGCAGGCGCAACGCTTCAACGTGATCCTGGTCACCCACGACCTGCGCGAAGCCGTGTTCCTGGCCGACACCGTCTACGTGATGAGCCAGCGCCCGGGGCGCATCCTGGCGCGCAAGGAGATCGACCTGCCGCGTCCGCGCGACCTCGACCTGACCTATACCGAACCCTTTGCCGAACTCGTGCACGCCCTGCGCGAGAAGATCGGCCACGTACGGCAGCACTGACCATGAGCACTTTTTCTTCCCCGATGAGCGCGGCCCGGCAGCGCCGCGTGCAGCGCGTGGCGCCATGGCTGCTGCTGGCCGCCTTCCTGCTGCTGTGGCAGGGTGCCTGCCTTGCGTTCAACGTCTCGGACTTCATCCTGCCCAGCCCGAGTGCGATCGTGTCTTCGTTGTTCGAATACTGGGACGTGATTGCCGGCCATGCGTGGCGCACCTTCTGGACCACCATGGTCGGCTTCGGCCTTGCCATCTTGGTGGGCGTAGTGCTGGGCTTGCTGATGGGGTCGTCCAGGCTGGCCTACGCGGCCGGGTATCCGCTGATGACCGCGTTCAATGCCTTGCCGAAGGCGGCCTTTGTGCCGATCCTGGTGGTGTGGCTCGGGCTGGGTGCCGGCCCGGCGATCCTGACGGCGTTCCTGATCTCGTTCTTCCCGATCATGGTCAATATCGCCACAGGACTGGCGACGCTGGAGCCGGAACTGGAAGATGTGCTGCGCGTGCTTGGTGCAAGGCGCACCGATGTGTTGCTCAAGGTGGGGCTGCCGCGTTCGATGCCTTATTTCTTCGCTTCGCTGAAAGTCGCCATCACGCTGGCTTTCGTCGGGACCACGGTGTCCGAAATGAGCGCGGCGAACGAGGGCATCGGCTACCTGCTGGTGTCGGCCGGCTCGGCGATGAAGATGCCGCTGGCCTTTGCGGGCCTGGTGGTGATCGCCGTGATGGCGATGGTGATGTATGAGTTTTTCGCGGTGGTGGAGAAGCGGATGACGGGGTGGGCGCACCGGGGGTGATGACGTTTTCCTAACGGTTGGGGCGCCAACGGCATGGCGATTCCCGGTTTGTCATTGGTGAGCCAGTGGCTCGCGCTGTCAGGAA
>NZ_JARJLM010000721.1 GCF_029335485.1 Cupriavidus basilensis | reverse complement strand
CGGCCCCACACGATCAGCTTGGCGATCATGGGATCGTAGTACGGGCTGATGGTATCGCCCTCGCGCACGCCGGAGTCGATGCGCACGCCGGCCGGGCCGTGGTCGTCGTGGCCGCGCTCGAACGTCACCGCCGCCGGGGTGCGCAGGTAGCGCAGCGTGCCGGTGGAGGGCAGGAACTGCTTGTCGGGGTTCTCGGCATAGACGCGGGCTTCCAGCGCGTGGCCGTGGATGCGCAACCGATCCTGCGTCAGGGGCAGCGGCTCGCCCGACGCCACCCGCAGTTGCCACTCCACCAGGTCCTGCCCGGTGATCATCTCGGTGACCGGATGCTCCACCTGCAGGCGGGTGTTCATCTCCATGAAGTAGAAGGAGCCGTCCTGGTTGGCGATGAACTCGACCGTGCCCGCGCCGACGTAGCCCACCGCCTGCGCGGCAGCCACGGCGGCCTCCCCCATGGCTTTCCGGCGCGCCTCGCTCATGCCCGGCGCCGGCGCTTCTTCCAGCACCTTCTGGTGGCGGCGCTGCACCGAGCAGTCGCGCTCGAACAGGTAGACGCAGTTGCCGTGGGTGTCGGCGAACACCTGGATTTCAATGTGGCGTGGGCGGGTCAGGTATTTTTCCACCAGCACGCGGTCGTCGCCGAAGCTGGCGGATGCCTCGCGCTTGACCGAGGCCAGCGCGGCCTCGAAGGCCTCGCCCGCTTCCACCACGCGCATGCCCTTGCCGCCGCCGCCGGCGCTGGCCTTGAGCAGCACGGGGTAGCCGATGCGGTCGGCCTCGCGGCGCAGCAGGGCGGCGTCCTGGTCCTCGCCGTGGTAGCCCGGCACCAGCGGCACCGCGGCCTGCTCCATCAGGCGCTTGGCCGCGCTCTTGCTGCCCATGGCGCGGATGCTGGAAGCCGGCGGGCCGATGAAAACCAGGCCGGCCTCGGCGCAGGCTTCGGCGAAGCCGTCGTTCTCGGAGAGGAA
>NZ_JARJLM010000720.1 GCF_029335485.1 Cupriavidus basilensis | reverse complement strand
GTGGGGCGCGGCGAGGGCGCGCTGGCCGGTTATGGCAGCCTGCTGCGCGCCAAGACCTGGACCATGCCGGACCCGGCGCGGCCGGGCGCGTCGATCGGTGGCGCCGCGGGCTGGCTTGCCGATGGCAGCCCGGTCTGGCTGGGCGGGCCCGGCGCCAGCGCCAATGTATTGCGGCGCGCGGCGCCGCGCCTGCAGCCGCTGCTGGCATCCGTGCCGGTGCCCGACGACGGCGCCTGCGTGCTGGTCGACATGTTCGAGCGTTACCCCTTGCGCGATCTGCTCGCCGTGGGGGCCGGTCCGGGGCGGAAGGCCGCGCCGGCCGGTCCGCTCAATGGCAGCTTCCGCGCCGAGTTCGCCAACGGCAACAGCCTGCGGCTGGAAAGCCGCGGCGAACTGACGCTGCTGCGCGCGCCGGGCGCCGCGCCGCGCGTGCTGGGCCGCTTTGGCCTTAACGACTACGTGGCCCGCGTGGTCGAGCGCGAAGGCGATACCGCCGAGCCCGAGGCCGCCCGCGCCCTTGCTGTCGCCGCGCGCAGCTACCTGATCCAGCAGGCCACGCGCGAGCAAGGCTGCTTCCATATTGCCGACAGCAGCCGCACCCAGCGCGTGCTGCCGCGCGCGCCCACGGCGGCGGCGCGCCGTGCCGCCGACCTGACCGATGCCCTGGTGCTGTCCGGCGTGGCGGTGCGCTACCACCACGATGCGGGCGGCCAGGGGCGCATGGCCTGGCTCGAGGCCAAACGCGCGGCCGGGCAGGGGCAGGCATTCGACGCCATCCTGGCGCGCTGGTGGCCGCAGGCCACGCTGACCTCGTTCCAGAGCCCGGTGGCCGGCGACTGCCTGGCGGTGGCCAATGCGCGCCAGTGGCTGGCCCGGCGCGCGCCGCAGTGGGCGCGCCGGCTTGCCGGCGAGCCGGGTTACGAAACCCCGCCGCTGCCCGCCGTGTGCGAAGTGCGCGAAGGCCGGCCATATGCCGACGCGCGCCGCAATCGCCTCTACATCCACCGGCTCGCCAGCGAGGACGACCGCATCGCGCTGGCCCACGAATATCTTCATCTCGCGTTCGCGCGCTATCCTCGCGGCCAGGACGAAAACTTCGTCGAAGGCCTGGCGCGCAAGCTGGTGCGCACGGAAAATCCATCATGAACCTGACCCGCAATCTCCTGTGCAACTGGCGCCGCGGCGCGCTCGCCCTGGCCTGCGCCGGGCTGCCGCTGATCGCCGCGGCAGAGCCGGTCGCGGACCTCGATGGCCCGGTCGGGGGCTGGCGCCACGGCGGCCTGTCGAATGAACTCGAGCGCTATACCGCCGCTTATCCCAAGCCGCCGGTGGATCGCGGCGCGCAGAAATACCGCACCCTGATCGAGGGCCGCCTGCGCAAGGTCGGCAAGGACGACCGCAAGCCGCCCACGCTGGTCGTCAATGGCACCGCCATGCCGCTGTACGCCGATGAGCAAGGGCGCTTCGCCCGGCCGTGGGCGTTCGGCCGCGGCTCCAACAGCGTGGAGATCGTGTCCGCCGACGGCGCTTCGCGCCAGCGCCTGCAGTTCTTTGAGGCCGACGCTACCAGGACCCAGGCCAAGCTGCGCGCGGTCCTGACCTGGGACGATCCCAAGGCCGAGGTCGACCTGCATGTGATCTCCCCGGACGGCGGCCACGCGTTTTTCGCCAGCCCGCTGCTGGCCGAGGGCGGTGGCCTGGACGTCGACAGCGTGGACGGGGCGGGGCCGGAGATTTTCTCCAGCGCGGCACCGCGGCCGGGGGTGTGGCTGTTCTATGTGAACTACTGGGGCAATTTCAGCGCCGCCGGCTACAACTTCGAGAAGGGAGCGAACGCTCGCGACCTGATCACCGCCAAGCTCACCTTGATCTACAACGAGAACACGCTCAATGAAAAGCGTGAAACCCTGGTGGTGCCGCTGCGCAAGCTGGGCGAACTGGCGCTGATGAAATCGGTGCGTTTCTGATCCCGGTCCGCCGCCGGAAGCCTAGCCAGAACCGCCGCAAGGAATGCCAGGAAGGAACCATGGATATGCAGCGTTTGCCGAATCTTTTCTTTACCAGCCTGACCCTGCCCGCGCTGCTGCTGCTGGCGGGCGCCGCGCACGCGGACGAGGCCATTGAATTCACTACGCCGAGCAATGGCTGGCGCAACTCGGCCGGCGACGCGTCGGCCTACACCCAGGAAGTGCACTACCCGGCGGTGGCGGTTTCCACCAGGCCCGGGCAGGCCGCCAGCGCGATGATTGCCGGGCGTATCCGCTCCTCACCGAAGACTGCCGACGTCCAGGCAGCGAGCGTTGTGCAAGGCCAGCCGCAGGCCCGGCGCGCCAGGCGCGGCGACGGCAGTTCGGTCGCCACCCTGGTGGTCAACGGCGTGGCCATGCCGCAACGGGTGGAGGAGGATGGCCGCTTTTCTCGGCCCTATGCCTTCTCCGGCGGCAGCAACAGCGTGGAGATGCGTACCGCGCAGGGCGCCAGCAAGCGCGTGCAGTTCTACGACGGCTACCAGCGCAAGACCCGTCCCCGCCTGCGCGTGGTGCTGTCCTGGGATAGCGACGGCACCGACCTGGACCTGCACGTGGTGGCGCCCGATGGCCAGCACACCTTCTATGCCAATCGCGTGGCCACCAACGGCGGCGCGCTCGACGTCGACGTGACCACCGGCTACGGTCCCGAGATCTATTCGATTGCCGCGCCGCCGCCCGGGACCTACCTGGTCTACGTCAACTACTATGGCAGCGGTGCCGGCCCGGAAGCCATCACCGTGGCGCAGGTCGCGGTGATCACCGACGAGAACACGCCCAATGAAAAGCAGCAGGTGTTCCGTGTGCCGATGCGCAAGCCCGGCGAACTGACCCTGGTCAAGTCGTTCGTCATGAAGTGAGGCCGCGGCGGCCTCCCTGCCTTGCCGCGGCCGGCTGCCTCGCCGGGCGTATACACTGCTACCCGCCATTTCCGAACATCCGGGGTGACTCCCGGAAACCCAAGTCCACATGTCGCAGCAGAAGATCCTGTTTCTCAGCGTTTCCGCCGGCGCCGGCCATATGCGCGCCGCCGAAGCGCTGCGCCTTACCGCCGAAGCCGAGTTTCCCGGGGTGCAGACCCTGCACCTCGACGTCATGGAGTACGTTCCGGCGACTTTCCGCAAGCTGTATACGGATTTCTATATCAAGCTGGTGAACAGCTACCCGGCGATCTGGGGGATGCTCTATCAACATACTTCCGAGGCGGACCCCGCCGGGCCGATGCAGAAGCTGCGTCGCGCCGCCGAGCGGCTGAGCACGCGCGCACTGCGCCGCGCGATCGACGAGTTTGCCCCGGATGCCATCGTCTGCACGCACTTCCTGCCTGCCGAGATCCTGATGCATGAAGTGCGGCGGCAGCGGCTGGCGGTGCCGGTATGGGTGCAGGTGACCGATTTCGACCTGCACGGCATGTGGGTGATTCCGCATATGACTGGCTACTTCGCCGCCAGCGAGGAGATCGCCTTCCGCATGCGCGCCAGCCGCATCGAGGCCGGCCGCATCCATACCACCGGCATTCCCGTGGTGCCGGCGTTTGCCCATCCGCAGGACCGCCAAGCCTGCGCCCGGCATTTCGGGCTCGATCCGGCGCGGCGCACCATCATGCTGATGGGTGGCGGGGCGGGTCTTGGCGGGCTGGACGAGGTGGCGGGCGCGCTGATGCGGCTGGAACACGACTTCCAGCTGATCGTGCTGGCCGGGCGCAACGAGACCGCGCTGGCGCGCCTCAAGACCCTGGCCGCCGCGCATCCCGGCCGGCTATTTCCCTTTGGCTTCACCAACGAGGTGGAGCGCCTGATGACCTGTTCCGACCTGGTCATCACCAAGCCGGGCGGGCTGACCACCTCCGAATGCCTGGCGATGGGCGTGCCGATGGTGGTCAACGCGCCGATTCCCGGGCAGGAAGAGCGCAACGCAGATTACCTGCTGGAGCAGGGCGCCGCGCTCAAGGCAGTCGACCTGGTTTCTCTGGAATACCGCGTGCGGCTGTTGCTGGCGGAACCGGCCCGGCTCGACCAGATGCGCGCCCGCGCCCGTGCCCTGGGGCAGCCAGCGGCGGCCCGGCGCGTGCTGGAAATCGTGTTGGGGCGGATGGCGCAGACGGAACCGGCGGGACGGCAGGGCCAGGCGGTGACGGCCGCCACGGTGGGACGCTGAGATGCGCACCCTGAACCTGTCGGCCTCGCGCGAGGCCGCGCCTGCCTACCCGCCGCGGCATCCGCTGGTGCTTGTGCTCACGGTGGCCTGGACTTTGCTGCTGGCTTTTTTCTTCGCCAATGTGGAGATCCAGATCGAGGGGGCCGCGGGGTGGGCCGGCAATTTGCCCACCTGGCGCATCGAGCATCACTGGTTGCTGGACATATTCTGGGGTGGCCGCCCGATGACCGGCTATCACGCCTGGGTATTTCCCTGCGTGGCATTGTTTTTCCATTTTCCGCTGCTGTTCGGCGGGCGCTGGAACTGGCGGGCCGAGGCGCGGGTTATCGCCTGCATCATGGTGTTCTGGATTACCGAGGATTTTCTCTGGTTCGTGCTGAACCCGGCGTTTGGCATAGCCCGCTTCGCGCCGGATTTCGTGCCCTGGCATATTCACTGGTGGGCGGGTGCGCCGACGGATTACTGGGTGTCGCTGGCGGCGGCCGCGGCGCTTTTCCGGTTGTCGTGCAGGGTGTCGGGCGCGCGCTAGTTTCGGGTTCCCGGTCGACGCACGGCGCTCTGGCCGACAGCCGCTTTGGTTTCCCGAGCGGCGCGGGCGCTGAAGATCTGCCGCAGCAAGCCTCAGAGGCAGGCCCGCGCAAGCGGGCCTTTTTGCAGATGAAACCTGGGCCTGCTACGCGAAATCGCCAAAACTGTCCGGATCGTCCGGCATCGTCCATTTTATCGACACGTCTTCCGCCTCGACCGGTTGTTTGGGCGGCGGCGTTGTGCCATGTGGCGCGAACTGCGAAATCAATTGGGATTGCGGTACGTCGATGATTTCCTCGCCGTCTTCGGACCAGCACCTGAGCCTGACCGACATAGTGGCCTCCGGTAAGTGACGCCAGAAATCTGCACCGCATCGGCGATGCAGGGGGGGGGCGATCTCCTACCATAGGTCTGTTACATGACAGTTTGCTTACGGCAAGGGGCAAGGCGATCTCCGTGCTGAGCCCGCGCAGCCCGGCGTTGGCGGAGCCAGCAGGCCGGGGCCGGTGCGAGATCGCGTCCCGGCAAAATGCAATGAGGGGCTCCACCATGTACCTTACCCGCCACAGCGGGGCACGATATCCCGCCTTGGCGCGCAGCGCGATCGCACAGGAGTAGAATCCGCTTCTCATGTACTTTGTAGCATTCTTATAACAAATGGGAATGAGCCCCCGTCCTTCGCGCATGGCGTGCATCGACGCTCTGAAAGCGCTCAGTTCGCAACTGATCGTGCTGCACCATCTTGCTTTCTACGGCCCCATGTCCGATGCGGCCCACGTGCTGGCGCCCGATCTGCTCGACTGGCTCTCGCAATACGCGCGTATCGCGGTGCAGGTCTTCCTGGTGGTCAGCGGTTTCCTGGCGGCGCGCAGCCTGGCGCCCGGCGGGCATCTGGTGGTGCCGCATCCCTTGCTGGCGATCTGGCGCCGCTACCAGAAGCTGGTGGTGCCTTATACGGTGGCTATCCTGATTGCCATTGCCGGTGCGGCCATCGCACGCACCTGGATGCGGCATGATTCCATTCCTTCCGCACCGGGCTTGCATCAGTTCCTGGCGCATGTGCTGTTGCTGCACAACCTGCTCGATTTCGACGCGCTGTCGGCCGGGGTCTGGTATGTGGCGATCGACCTGCAGTTGTTCGCGTTGCTGATTGTCGCCCTGTGGGCGGCGCGCCGCTGCGCGCAATGGTTCGAGCTTGGCGGCAGCCAGCTGGGTACGCTGACGGTGGCGGGGCTGGTGCTGGCGTCGCTGTTCTGGTTCAACCGCAATGCGGCCTGGGATGTCTGGGCGATCTACTTCTTCGGTGCCTATGGCCTCGGCTCGCTGGCGTTCTGGGTCTCCGCGCCGGAGCGTTCGCCGGTGGCGCTGCTGGTGCTCGGTGCCGTGGTGGTGGCGGCGCTGATCCTGGACTTCCGCCTGCGCATCGCCGTGGCGCTGGCCGTTGCCTTGCTGCTTGGCGCGGCACGGCGCGGCGGCTGGCTCGAACACTGGCCGCGGGCGCGGGGACTGGCATTCTTCGGGCGTATTTCCTATTCGGTCTTCCTGGTGCATTTTCCGGTCTGCCTGGTCGTGAACGCCCTGGTATTCCATCTCGTACCGCACCAGCCAGTTCTCAATGCGCTTGGCATGGTGCTGGCATGGGCGCTTAGCAATGCCGCCGGTGCCGTGTTCCACCGCTACGTGGAGCGCGGCGCGCCGCTGCGGAGCCTGCGCCTGGCACTGTGGCCGGCACGCCCGCGGCCGGTCCAGCGGCAGCAGTCGACCTGACGTTTCCTGCCGGCCTCCCGGCGCATCCGGTCGCGTCCACGCGGCACCCGGCCCCGGCGGGCGGGTGCCGCTTTTACATGGTGCTTCTGCACCATCCCCGGCCAGCGGGCAGGACCGCGCGCACGCTCCCGGTGCGCCGCCGCATGGTGCGGCATGCAACACAGGGTGGAAACGAGCATTGGGATATGGCACGAAGGTTGCCTACTATGGAATTGCAAACCTGACCGTTTGGTCAGGATTCCTGTTCCGAGGCTGCCATGTCCGATCATATCGTCCTGACCTCGCACGCGCGCCGCGACAAGCCGGCCGAGCCCATCCACTGGGGGGCCGTCAGCGCGGCGGAGCGCGGTCCCGTGATCGCCAGCCTGACCAATCCGGCGCAGCGCAATGTGATCGGCACCCATTCCGGGGCCTACGCGGTGTACCGGGCGCTGGCGGTGGCCTCCGGCAAGCTGCAGCGCGACCATCGCGCCGACCTCACCGATACCGCCCCGGCCGAAAGCATCGGACCCCATCCGCAATGGAGCGATCCGGACAAGATCGTCTCGCTCGATCCCTGGGGCCACCTGGTGTCCAGCGCCTTCGCCGACCGGATCGCGGCGGGCATCGATATCCGCCCGTCGATCGCCGTTACGCGGGCCCACATCAATATGCCCGAACTGATGGGCGCCATCACTGCCGGCCGCCTCAAGCCGGATGGCCACATCCTGCATGCCAACGGCGACGTGCGCGTCACCAAGGCGGCGATCGATCCGGTCTGGTACCTGCCCGGGCTGGCGCGCCGCTTCGATATCAAGGAAAGCATGCTGCGCCGCAGCCTGTTCGAGCAGACCAGCGGCATGTTTCCCGAACTGGTGACCCGGCCGGACCTGAAGGTGTTCCTGCCGCCGATCGGGGGCATGACGTTGTACTTCTTCGGCGATGTCGGCCAGCTTGGCAAGCCCGAGACCAAGGTGGCATGCCGCGTGCATGACGAATGCAACGGCTCCGATGTGTTCGGCTCCGATATCTGCACTTGCCGGCCCTACCTGGCGCACGGCATCGAGGTTTGCATCGAGATGGCCCAGCAGGGCGGGGTGGGCCTGGTGGTCTATAACCGCAAGGAGGGCCGTGCGCTGGGAGAAGTGACCAAGTTCCTGGTCTACAACGCCCGCAAGCGCCAGGTGGGTGGCGACCGCGCCGAGACTTATTTTGCCCGCACGGAATGCGTGGCGGGCGTGCAGGACATGCGCTTCCAGGAGCTTATGCCCGATGTGTTCCACTGGCTCGGCATCAAGCGTATCGATCGCTGGGCTTCGATGAGCAATATGAAGCACGGGGCGCTGACAGCCCAGGGTATCGAGGTGGTCGAGCAGGTGGCGATTCCCGATGCGCTGATTCCGGCCGACGCCCGCGTGGAAATCGACGCCAAGGTGGCGGCTGGCTATTTCACGAGCTATACCCCGCCGGATGCGGAAGAACTCGCACTGGCCAAGGGTAGGGGATTGGACGAATGAACGAGACACCCGAAGCGGGCCCGCCGGATGGCGGCCCGAAAGCTTCCGCGCATGGCGCGGAGGACCGCGCCGGCTGGGCCTGTCCAGTGCCTCCCGGCCATCCCGCCGCGGCACTGCTGACCGGCCACGCGGTGCGCACCCGTTGCGCCGCGGTGACGGATCACGTGGCGGCTGGCGCATCCGGGCTGTTTACCTGGCATCCGGAGCGGATTCCGGCGGTCGCCGATTACGTCGCGACCACCATCCGCCAGCGCTATCCCGACCTCAACGTGCCCTACCACAGCCGCTGGCGGCACTTCGAAAGCGGTGGCCCGGGCGAGAAGCGGGACCGCTGGCAGATCCTGTGCGAACGCGGCGGGCTGTCCGGCGAGTCCGATCGCGAGGAGCGCGCCCGCATCGGCATCGACCTGGTGATTCCCAGCGTACTGCTGGATGCCGGGGCCGGCCCGGGCTGGCGTTACCGCGACCCGGCCAGCGATTTGTCGCTGACCCGCTCCGAAGGGCTTGGCGTCGCCAGCTTCGACCTGTTCGCTCGGGGTGGTTTTTCGGCCGAATCGGGCCAGCCGCTGCGCGCCGACGCCGAGCGGCTGAGGCGGATCGATGCGTCCACCATCGCCACCGCTTTCCAGGTGGCGCAGCACAACCCGCTGGTGGGGCTGGAGGGGCGCGCCGGGCTGCTGCGGCGGCTCGGCGAGGTGGCGCAGGCCACGCCGGCCGTGTTCGGCACACCGGCGCGGCTGGGCAACCTGTACGACTACCTCAAGGCCCATGCCGTCGACGGCCAGATCGAGGCCGGCTACGTGCTCACCACGCTACTGGTGGCGCTGGGGCCGGTGTGGCCGGGGCGCATCAGCCTGGAAGGCGTCTCGCTGGGCGACTGCTGGCGCCACCCGGCCTGCACCGATGGACTGGTGCCGTTCCATAAGCTGACCCAGTGGCTGACCTACTCGCTGCTGGAGCCGCTGGAAGATGCCGGCCTGAAGGTGACCGGGCTGGAAGCCCTGACCGGCTTGCCTGAATACCGCAACGGCGGCCTGCTGTTCGATTTCGAGCTGATGGTGCCGCGCGACCCCGGCTTTGCCGCCGCGACGCACACGGTGGACGAGCCGGTCATCGTGGAGTGGCGCGCACTCACGGTGACCGGGCTGGACCTGGTGGCCGCGTCGGTGCGCGAGGCGCTGGGTCTGTCGGCCGCGGATTTCCCGCTGGCACGCGTGCTGGAAGGGGGCACCTGGGCCGCGGGGCGGCGTATTGCCGCCAAGCGCAGGCCCGGCGGTCCGCCGCCGTTCGAGATCGACAGCGACGGCACGGTGTTCTAGACCTAGACCAAGACGCACGCAGCAAGACCTGTTCGCTACCGCCCTCCAGGAGCGCTTCATGACCGACCTTTCCGCCGTTCCGACTGTCACCCCGTCCCTCATGGTGGTGGATCATCCGCTCGTGCAGCACAAGGTCACGCTGGCGCGCAGCGAGGACACCACGACCGACAATTTCCGCCGGCTGGTGCGCGAGATCAGCCAGTTGCTGACCTACGAGGCAACCCGCGACCTGGCGATGGAAACCATCTCCATCAAGACCCCCATCGCGCCGATGCAATCGCCGGTGCTGTCGGGCAAGAAGCTGTGCCTGGTGTCGATCCTGCGCGCCGGCAATGGCTTCCTGGACGGCATGCTGGACCTGCTGCCGGCCGCGCGGGTGGGGCATATCGGTCTGTACCGCGACCCGGAAACGCTGGAGCCGATCGAGTACTACTTCAAGATGCCGGAGGACATTCACGAGCGGCTGGTGATCGTGGTCGATCCCATGCTGGCCACCGGCAACTCCGCCATCGCCGCGCTGAACCGGCTCAAGGAGGCGGGCGTCAGCACGCTGAAGTACATGTGCCTGATCGCCTCGCGCCCGGGCTTGCGCGCGCTGCAGGCCGCGCATCCCGATGTGGCCATCGTCACCGCCGCCATCGACGAGGAGCTCAACGATCACGGCTATATCGTACCGGGCCTGGGCGACGCGGGCGACAGGCTCTACGGCACAAAGTGATGGATGCGCGGGCCACGGCGCAGCCGCCATGCTTTCCGCCGCCGCGGGCGGCGGCGGGCGGGCGCATCCGCCAGGAGAACGAGGCGCTGATCCTGCGCGCCGCCGAACACGTCTTCGCGCGTGCCGGGTTTGCCGGCGCCACCATGGCCGATATCGCGGCGCGCGCCGGCGTGCCGAAGTCCAACCTGCATTACTACTTCCGCACCAAGCAGGCCCTGTATCGCGCGGTGCTCGCGCATACGCTCGCGCTGTGGCTGACCGAGACCGACATCATCGACGCGGAGCAAAGCCCGCGGGTGGCGCTGGAGCAGTATATCCGCGCCAAGATGCGGCTGTCGGCGAGCCATCCAGATGCCTCGCGCGTGTTCGCCAACGAACTGCTGCATGGCGCGCCGGAGATCCGCGACGTGCTTAGCGGCGCGCTGCGCGGGCTGGTGGCCCGCAAGGCCGGCGTGATCCGGGAGTGGATCGCGCGCGGCGAGATGGCCAGCGTGGATCCCATGCATCTGTTTTTCACGATCTGGGCCGCGACCCAGACCTATGCCGATTTCGAGTCGCAGGTATGCGCCGTGCTTGGGGTGAGCCATCTGGGCCAGCGCGATTACGAGCAGGCCACCGACCATCTGGTGCGGCTGCTGCTGCGCGGTTGCGGACTGGAGCCGGCCGGCCTGGCCAGGCAACTATCGACCACAAGGGGATAAAGCCATGCGGTTATGGGGTGCGCGCAGGGCCGGGTTGACATTCGCGGCCGCTGGCGTGGCTGGCTATGCATGAGCCTGGCGCCATCGCAGCCCGTGCCCGGACAGGGCAACCGCGTGGGCGCATGAACGCCGATCGTGCCAGGAACAAATAACAGACCACCATCATGCTCGACCTTATCCTGCGCAACTGCGCGCTTCCCGACGGCCGTACCGGCATCGATATCGGCATCGCGGGCGAGCGCATCAAGGCAGTCGAGCCGGCGCTCAAGGCACCCGCGGCCGCCGAGGTCGATACGGCGGGGCAGCTGGTCACGCCCCCTTTTGTCGACGCGCATTTCCATATGGATTCGACGCTGTCCTATGGCATGCCGCGCATCAACCAGTCCGGCACCTTGCTCGAAGGCATTGCGCTATGGGGCGAGCTCAAGCCGCTGCTGACGCAGGACGCGATCGTCGAACGGGCGCTGGCCTATTGCGACTGGGCGGTGGCCAAGGGCATGCTGGCGATCCGTTCGCATGTGGACGTGTGCGATCCGCGCCTGCTTGCCACCGAGGCGCTGCTGCATGTGCGCGAGAAGGTCCGGCCATACCTTGACCTGCAACTGGTGGCCTTCCCGCAGGACGGCGTGCTGCGCGCGCCCGGCGCGCTCGACAATCTCAAGCGGGCGCTGGGCATGGGCGTGGACGTGGTCGGCGGCATTCCGCATTTCGAGCGCACCATGGCCGACGGCGCCGAGTCGGTGCGCATCCTGTGCGAACTGGCCTGCGAACGCGGGTTGCGGGTGGACATGCACTGCGATGAGAGCGACGATCCCTTGTCGCGCCACATCGAGACGCTGGCCAGCCAGACGGTGCGCCTTGGCTTGCAGGGCAGGGTCACGGGTTCGCACCTGACGTCCATGCATTCGATGGACAACTACTACGTGTCCAAGCTGATTCCGTTGATACGCGAAGCAGGTGTCGCCGCCATCGCCAATCCTCTGATCAACATCACGCTGCAAGGCCGGCACGACGGTTACCCGCGACGGCGCGGCATGACCCGCGTGCCGGAACTGCTGGCCGGCGGCGTGCCGGTGGCGTTCGGCCACGATTGCGTGATGGATCCCTGGTACGGCCTGGGCTCGGGCGATATGCTGGAGGTGGCGCATATGGGGCTGCACGTGGCGCAGATGACCGGCCAGGACGCCATGCGCGCGTGTTTCGCCGCCGTCACCGAAACGCCGGCGCGCATCCTCGGGCTGGAGGGCTATGGCATTGCCCCGGGCTGCCGCGCCGACCTGGTGCTGCTGCAGGCGCGCGACGCGGTGGAGGCGATCCGCCTGCGCGCCACCCGCCTGCTGGTGCTGCGGGCGGGCAAGGTGGTGGCGAGCACACGTCCCGCCACCGCCACCCTGCACCTCGACGGCAGGCCGGGGCATGTCTGTTTCCAGCCGTGATCCGGGCCACAGAAAAGGGATGCCAGGGAGGAAGGGGGGTGTAAGAAAAATGTTGACAGCAGGTTCCGTGGTCAGCATAATGTCGTTCTTCGCAGCGCTGCAGCAAAGCAGCAAAACGAAGCCCAGATGGCGGAATTGGTAGACGCACTAGGTTCAGGTCCTAGCGGTGGCAACACTGTGGAGGTTCGAGTCCTCTTCTGGGCACCAAGACTCGATGAAAAAGGCCGTTGCTTATGCAGCGGCCTTTTTCTTTGGTGCGCCGTAATCGGCCATGCGCGTAGAGCTCTTCGCATGCACTGCTTGCCCCGTTCCGGGCCTGCCTGCCGCCGCGGCAAGTTCAGGGTCCCGCCGTCCACGATTGCACGATGCCGTCATTGCCCGCCTCGGGCTGGCCTGCGCCGGTGCCTTGCGCGGACAGGCCGGGCACGGGCGCCAGCCGTCCCACATACGCCAGCTTGCGCGTGACCTGGAAGGAGGGCACGTCGCCTTCGCGCATGTGGAGCAGGTCCGCTGGCGAGACGGCATCGTCCGCTGCGCCGGTCAGCGGCAGGCCTGCCGCGCGGTAGGACGCCAGTACCAGTTGCGAACAAAAGAAACTGTTGCGTGCGTCCAGTTCATTGGGGGCCATCTGGATGGTGCTGAAGCTGCGCATGCAGGCGTTGCGCACGACGCCGGGCACCCCCGGTAGCTCGCACAGGCGCCGTTCCAGCGAGAACGGTG
Source organism: Cupriavidus basilensis (assembly GCF_029335485.1). Lineage (GTDB taxonomy): Bacteria > Pseudomonadota > Gammaproteobacteria > Burkholderiales > Burkholderiaceae > Cupriavidus > Cupriavidus basilensis_E. Next base: position 2,207 of record NZ_JARJLM010000720.1, on the reverse strand, counting down.
CCTGCATGGCGATGCCGATGTGGTTGTACGGCTGGCCTACCTGGGCCATGGCGAAGGCGCGCAATTTCAGGCGCATGCCATCGTCGAGCCCCGGGTGGCGGTAAGCCACGATGATGTCGCCATCGTCCAGCGCCTGGTGCAGCGGATAGACCCGGACACCTGAACCCACCGCCTCCACCACATTGCCATCGCCGACGTAGACGGCCGAGTGGCTGACCTGCGATAGCGTCGCCAGGCGGATCGCGGAGGAATTGAATGACGGGGTGGCCGAAAGCAGGATATCGCCGACCTGCAGCGCTTCGACGTCGAGTGGCCGCGCCGCGACCCCTGCGACCTCCAGGCTCATTTGCTGGAAGCGCACCGGCAGGGGCGAGCCGCGTGTCGCGGCGACATTGAGATCGTCCGGATGGCTGCCCCATTGCGTGGCGCAACCCCCTAGCGCGAACGCCGCCAGGCCGGCGCCGGCCAGCATGCGGATGCGGCTCATGCCTCGTCGTCCGTGCGCGCGGGTGGCATGCGGCGGAAGGGGAATAGCTGCTGCCGGACGAAGCCGTCGGGCATATAGTCGCCAACTACGCCGTATTTCTCCGGGAAGCGCTTGTCCGATTTCACCGCGGTGCCGAACAGGTAGTCGAGAAAGGCGTAGTGCGCCGCGTAGTTCTTGTCGATCGCCTCGTCGTCCGAGGCGTGATGCCAGTGATGGAAATCCGGCGTGACCACCAGGTAGCGCAGCGGTCCCCATGGCAGGTGCACATTGGCGTGATTGAATACCGCCTGGAATCCCACGATGATGATGTACGCGTCGATTACCGCCTTGTTGAAACCGAGCACGTAGAGCGGCGCCAGCACCAGCACGCGGGTGAACACCAGCTCCAGCATGTGCTGGCGCGACCCGGCCAGCCAGTCCATGGTCTTGGTGCTGTGGTGTACCGCGTGAAATTTCCAGAGGAAGGGCACTTCGTGATAGGCGCGATGGGTCCAGTACTGCGCCAGATCGGCGGCCAGGATGCACAGCAGCAGTTGCAGCACGAACGGAATGCCGCCCACGAAAGCGTGCACGCTGTCGCGCACCAGCCAGCCGAACAGCCGGAAGATCAGGAAGTTGACCGTCAGCAGGATCAGGCCAACGATAAAGTGATTGACCGCGAAATGCACCAGGTCGGTTTGCCATTCGCGGCGAAACACGGCCTGTCCGCGGTAGAGCGGGAACAGTTTTTCGATCACCACGAAGATCAGCGTGGAGCCCAGCAGGTCGAGGATGAACCAGTCCAGGCCGATGTATGGCGTGTGGTCCGGGAAGTCGCCCACCGGCACGCGCGATCCGCCCAGGGCCACGGCCAGCGCCACCAGCGCGAAGGCGGCGGCGTTGAGGCTGCGCCGCCGCCCCAGCACCAGGTTGCTCAACGACAGGCCGCCCGACACCAGCAGCGCGGCAAACAACACATGGCGAAGTACATCCACGGAATACTTGTGGCGCAGTTCGGGGGTGGTCAGGTACTGCGGGAAATGGAAGGCAAGCACGCCCAGCAGGCTCAGCCCGCCCAGGGCCAGCGCCAGGATGGCGGTGATCAGGCCGCGCCCGGCTTCGAGCTCGCCGCTGCTGTTCAGCAATTCGCGCGTATCGCGCAGCACGTTATGCACCGGGGCGATCGGCAGCTTGCTGCCGGTCGGGCCCTGCTCATTCTGTTTCATCTTTGCATCGTCCGGCGCGCCGGGCTTGCCAGGCTCGTTGAGTTCGCCTGACCTGTCAATCGGGTCGTTGTTCATCCGGATATTCCATTGTTCTTGTTCTGCTGGCGCTGCGGCGCCGGGCAGTAGCGTCCGTCATGGCCGTGTGGCCACTGCCAGCCGCGATCCTAACGGACCGACATCGCTTTGCATAGCGACGTGGGAATCCGCTCCAGCGCCGCCACTGTGTTTCATCCATGTTACTCGGGCAGCCGAGTCGCCCTGTGCTCGCGCCCACATAGCCGATGCCCGTCCCCTTACGCTTGGTCAGGGTTTGACCTATGCTCAAGCAAAGCCGACATGGTGCATTTTCGCCAGAGGTAGCAGCGATGGCCACGGGCGTGTCTTCTGCGAGCGCGACATCGGACGGTACCGGTACCGCTGAGCATGGTCTTTGCGCGCACGCCGTCCACACCCATCCTTGCCGCCTGTGCTGCTCGATTCTTGCGATGCTGATGGCAGCCCTGGCACAAGCGGAA
>NZ_JARJLM010000071.1 GCF_029335485.1 Cupriavidus basilensis | reverse complement strand
GCTGGTTGGACAACGGCTTGGTCGGCGTGACCGAGATCTTGCCCCGGGTCGGGAACTCGTGATATTCCAGGGCAGCCTTGCGCAGCGCCTCCCGGCCCGGGTCGAGCGTGCCATCCAGCTTTGGTTCGTTGCTTTCGGATATGGTGGTCATGGTTTGCAGTACGAGATCGGCAAGGCAATCGTGTTGCGAACCGGATCGATGGAATTTCCTGAATCCACTAATTATCGAGGGGCGGTTTCGCGAGCGATATTCCGGCATGGTCGGGACGAGAAAATCATGGCCTATCAAGGGCGATAGAGCGGGACAGCCGCGGAAACCGCGGACTGAACGCCATGAATTCATCGTGAGGAGCGTATCGAGTCAAGCGTAGCCGGGCCCCGGGACGCCGTACAGTATCAGAGCGCGCTGAATTCACCGTATCAGCGAAGGGCGCGAGAATTCAGGAAGCGACTGGAACAAAGCAATGGCCGGGATTTGAAATAATCCGAGATTGTTCATTAGCCCCTCTGGGCGATCCTTGCAAGCAAGGGCGTCCCGAAGGATAATGACGGCCGCAAGGACGGCGCCAAGAACGCCACCGTTAGGGGCAAGACGCTGTCGCTGTTTGCCGAGGACGCCGATTTGCAGGGCTGGCGCTACGGGGCCATGCTCACCGATCTGCAACTTCCCGCGCTGGAAGTCTGGCGCCTGTATCGAGGCAGGGCCGATTGCGAGAACCGCATCAAGGAACTCAAGGCCGACTTTGGTTTGAGTAGCTTTGTGTTACGCGACTTCTGGGTCATGGAGGCAGCGCTGGGCGTGGCGATGCCCGCTTACAACCTGATGAGCGTGTTTCGCCATGCAGTGATGCGTCAAAAGGTGCATCACACCCTCTCCACGCTTCACCATCAGGTACTGGCCGTGGGCGCCCTGTGGGATGACGATGCAAGAAACGTCAAGCCAGTCTTGCGCCTGGCCGTCGCGCGAAAACGAAGACCGTGGTTTGAGGGCTTGTGGGGCAATGCCGGCGAGCCAGTCGACCTCTCACGGGCGCGAGCACATTGCTAATGAACAATCTCGGTTCAAATGTTATCGAGAGAATTGAGCGTTGCAGTGGCACCTCCGGGGTTTGCCCTCGATTCAGATCTGATTTATACAACAGGGCTACATGAAAAATGAAAATAAAAACTTTATTCATCGCTTCGCTGGGAATTTTATCGCTAATTCAAGCGTCACTATCCTTCGCGGATAATGTCAATGGGAAAAATCTCTATTCACAGAGATGTGCCATGTGCCACGGAATAGATCTCAAGGGAACAGGGCCATTGGCTAATAAAAGCAATCCTCCTACACCTGATCTTACGACATCCGCTTTCAAAAAACGACTAAATGATTATCCGGGCGTTATTGTATCATCGATAATACTTCGGCCAAATGGAGATTTGATTCCCAAAACTTTGCAAGAGAACGGTGTAAAGCTACCGCCATACTCTTGGAGGGTTAAGGATTTTCGCGATTTAAATCAATACATGAGTGGCGCGATCTCAAAAAATCGATGATTTCGAGATGAGAGGTGGGCGCAGAAATATAAGAGCCATTTCAGGGTTGGTTGCAAACAAGTTATTCAGCGAGGAGCTGATGAGATATTGGATATGATCAGTGGCTCTCGCTGATTTTTCTTCAAGCTTTATAACTTGGAGGGATAAACTCATGCGGACAAAGGTTGCAATCGTTGGAGCTGGCCCAGCTGGATTGATGTTGGGGCAACTTTTTTCTCATGAATATAAGCAACGTGGTTATTGAGAGTTGATCAACAAATTATGTAGAGAGCCGGAGTCGCGCGGGCCAGCTTACCCCTGCCACGGTCCAAATTCTTACTGAGCCAGTCGACCTCTCGCGGGCACATCGCCAATGAACAATCTCGGTTGAATTCGGCGATGACTCTCGCTTGTCGAAACCCTTGCGCCGCGCCGTGGAAGCTTGAATATCGATGGCAGTCGCATGCCGACTCGGAAGCGCGGGCGGACCAACGGCAGGCTAGCCGGCTTGGCGCTGCTCCCGTTCTACCGGCCGCGCAAGCCCCCGGCGCTCGATCGGCGTCGAGAAAACAATGGAAGTTCGCGTCTCGCCGAACCCGTTGATCTCGGACAGGAATCGCTCCAGGTCCTCCAGATCGGTGGCTACCACGGATAGCATGTAGGAATCGTTGCCGCTGACATGGTGGCATTCCAGTACACGTGGCGAGCTGCGCAGCTTGTCCAGCAATGCCTGTTTGCCAGGCTGGGGTGCATTGATCCCCACGATGGCGCGTACGCCATAGCCCACCGCTTTCGGGTCGATGTCCGCATGGAACCCCCGCACCACGCCGGCCTCCTCGAGGCGGCGCAGGCGCTCCAGCGTGGCGGGGATGGACAAGCCCGTGGCTTCGGCAAGCACCTTGAGCGGCTGCCGCCCGTCGGCCTGGATGGCCTGAATCAGGCGCCACGCCTTGTCATCGAGTTCAAGCATGGAATCTCCGTACTTTGGCTGGACGGCTTAAAAAATCGAAAGCAATTCTGCCGTACAGCAGAATTTACCCGATTCGTTTGCCGCAGAGAACTGGCTACCATGTGCGCATGGACTCTACGACGCTTCTCCTCTTTCTCAAGGCGGCCCTGGTCGGGATCTCGATCGCGGCCCCGGTCGGCCCCATCGGGCTGCTGACGATTCAGCGCACGCTTGAGCGCGGCATGGCCGTGGGACTGGCCACCGGCATGGGTGCCGCGCTGGCGGACGCCGTTTACGGCGCGATCGGCGCTTTCGGGGTTGGCTGGATCATCCATGCGCTTGCCGCCGCGCGCATGCCCTTGGCGCTGGGCGGCGGCGCCCTGTTGCTCTGGCTGGCCTGGCGCACCTGGCGCGCGCCGCTGGCGACATCGGCGGCGTCCGTATCCGGCGGCTCGGATCTGCTGCGCTGTCTCGCCGGTACGTTTGTACTGACCCTGTCCAATCCCGCCACCATCCTGTCATTTGTCGCTGTGTTCGGCGCATTGAGCGGCGGTGCCCTGGGTCCCATTTCTCCCGTTTCCATGATCCTGGGGGTATTCGCAGGGTCGTCGCTCTGGTGGCTGGCGCTCTCCCTGGTGGTCGCGCGGGGCCGCCATTTCTTCACGCCCGCCTGGCGCCGGCGCATCAACGCGGTCTCGGCGGTCGCGCTGGCCGCGTTTGCGATCTGGCAGTGGATTTCGGCTCTGGCAACGTAGCCGGGGCGGCCATGCGACGTGATCAGGTAGCCCGAGATGACAAAGAACATCGGCCGCCGATCCTTACCGTCTGCCGTGTGCTCTCGGGTAGACTTCCGTTGTTCTCCGTTTCATCGTGTGTTCCGTCCCCTTCATTTCCCTGACGCCATGCATCTGTCTGCTGCCATCCCCATCGTCCGCATCTTTTCCGTTGAGAAGGCCAAGGAGTTCTATCTGGACTTTCTCGGCTTCTCCCTGGATTGGGAACATCGTTTCGAGGAGGGTTTGCCCCTGTACGCCCAGGTGAGACGCTCCGGCCTGACGCTGCACCTGAGCGAGCACCACGGCGATAGCACACCGGGATCGACGATATTCGTGCCGGTCGAAGACATCGATTCCCTGCACGGCGAACTTGCCGCCAAGCAGTATCCATATGCCAGGCCCGGCATCGAGACCGTGGGCTGGGGGCGTCTGATGCAGGTAGCGGATCCCTTCGGCAACCGGCTTCGCTTTTGCGAGCTGTCCAAGGATTGAATGGCGCCGTCGCCAAGGGCTGGCTGCATGGCCGGCCATGGATCGCCCCGCCGGCGGCGGCAGATCGCGCTTGAAAGCCCCGATCAAGCGGACGTGATTCGCCTCATCGACGAACTCGACGCATACCAGGAACCGCTATACCCGCCCGAGAGCCACCACGGCATCGATATCGCGGCACTGTCGCAGCCCAACATCCTGTTTGCGGTCGTGCGGGGCGTGGTCAGGCAGGCCCGCTTGCGTTTAGATGAGCAGGTCCTCGTAGAACGCGCCGAAGGGCCGGGTCGGATGCGCGAGCTGAATTTCGAGAATCCAGAGCCCGGCATCCGGACAAGGGGCGAAGTCGCCCAGATCCCCGGCTCTGTAGATGGCGTGCGGGAAGTCGCTGACGCGATGCCCCTTGATCTCCAGGTTGAGCCGCCAGCCAAGCGCCGATGCCCGCCCGGCGGCGTAGTCATACAGTGCCTTGCCTCCTGCGCCGGTGCTTCTCCAATGATGCTCGACCTCGTCGAAGACCGACTTTGCGGCATCCGCGCATGCTTTCATTTCCGGATCGCTCCCGACCACGAAGGTCGCACCCGCATCGCCTTCGTGCCGATCCCAGACGACCCCGAGGTCAATGAAGAAGATGTCGTTCTCCTTGAGCCGCGGATCGCCGACGGAGCGCTGTTTGAACGTTCTCAGGGTGTTCTCGCCGAAACGGATCAGGACGGGGTGCCAGATGCGATCCATTCCAAGTTCTTCCAGGACGGCCTTGCACTGCGTCGTTGCCTCCGACTCGAGCATGCCGGGCCGGACCAGCTCGGCGACCCGGTTGACGACTTGCCACGTCTTGTCGCGTGCAAACTGCATCGACTCTAGTGCGTATTGACTGCCGACCGCCTGTTGCATGCTTCCTGCCATCTGGATTTCCCGTAGTGTGTTGCGTTATATTTGCAAGAATATAATGGTGCCATATCCAGCGTCCAGCGCGTTGGTTGCCATGGCCTCACGGCCGCGCATCCTGATCGGTGCGCCGATATAGAATCCAACTCCCAGAATCCAGCTCCCGCTGCCACTAGAGTCCAGCCATGCCCGCTACCCGTCAAGACTTCACGGAAAACCTTTTTTCGTATGGCACGCTGCAACTGGAGGCGGTGCAACTGGCGACGTTCGGCCGAAAGCTCGACGGCCGCGCGGACGTCATGCCGGGATACGCACTCACCATGCTCAAGATCGAGGATCCGCAGGTCGTCGCGACCAGTGGCAAGACCCACCATCCCGTCGTCGCATACAGTGGGAATGCCGGCGACAGCGTGCGCGGGACGGTATTTGCCATCACGGCCGAAGAACTGCGCCATGCGGATGCTTACGAGGTATCCGACTATCGGCGGGATCGGGTGGCGCTTGCCTCCGGCGTTCAGGCATGGGTGTATGTCGCAGCGGACTCGGCTGTGCCGCCTGCGCTGGAAGGGCATACTCCTGGCTGACCCCGGCCGCCGGGGCGCTGCATGCCCGCGAACTGGGCATCCTGCAGATCCACCTTTGCGTCAATGCCGAAAACCCCCGTGCGCAGGCTTTGTATCGCTCCCTTGGATTCAAGACGTTCGGCCTGGAACCGCGCGCCATGCGTGTCGGAGACCGGTTCTATGACGAAGAACATATGACGTTGAGCCTGGACTAGCGGACTAGACGATCCTCCACATGAAAAAAGACCGCATTCTCGTCCTGGACATCGATGGCACCCTGTCGGACTCCGTCGGCCTGCACCAGTCGGCATTCCTGGCAGCGATGACGGCGCTTGGGTTGCCGGACCTCGATACCGACTGGGGAAGCTATCCCCATCACACCGACACCGGCATCCTCGCCCACGCGCTGGCGGCGGGTGGGCGTGCGCAGATGTTGCCGCATGAGCAGGCGCTGTTCGAGCAGGACCTCGACCAGCACTTTGTGTCCCGGTTGTCCGAACGCGGCCTGGTGGAGATTCGCGGCGCAAGGGCGTTTGTCGAGGCCGCGGGAAACACAGGCTGGGCCGTTGTATATGCCACGGGCGGCATCAGGAGCGTCAGCCGGCGCAAGCTCCAGGCAATCGGCATCGCGTATGCGGAGCCAACCCTGATGACGGCGTCCGAGCATGCTTCCAGGACGGATCTGGTGGCGGCGGCCATCGAACGGGCGAAGCAATACTATGGCATTGCCGAGCCCAGGGATGTGGATTCGGTGGGTGACGGACGCTGGGATCTCGAGGTTGCCGGTCGGCTGGGGATCGGTTTTATCGGCGTCGGTTCTCCTCCGGCGGCCGACGTGCTGACGTCACGCGGCGCCACGGTGTTTCCGGACCTCGCACGCGCGATGCCGTGGCTGCAGGGCGGCGGCGGGCCGGTGTCGTCCGCGCTCCCGCGCGCCTAGACAGCCGGCAGTCTCGCAAGACGCTCCGCCGCGCGCTGCGTGGCATTCCTGCGGTGCTCGACGAACGACGCGATTTTCTCGCGCGTCGCGTTGACAAGCGCCGGCGGCGCCGTGCGGGGCGAGCCGGTCCGATAGGGCGGTTCCGGGTCGTATTCCATCTGGCGCTGGATGTCCTGCGCCACGCCGTGGCCCGCGAGATCCGCTACCACGCTCAGTGCAAAGCTGGTGCGCGGGGTCACGCAGTCCCATTGCTGAAGCCCAGATCGTTCTGAGTGGTGTTCTTGATGTGCTCTAGGCATATCTATCTGCGCTACAGGCAGTTCTGTTGAGGGCTCCGGCTGCGCATTCATTCCTCGTTGCGTTTTTTCTATTGAAATATAAATATAGATTTAAATAATTTATCAACCGACCGGTCGGTTTATAAATATACTGCGTCATCGGTCCACAGGATGATTCCCATGTACACACAGTCCCTCGACATCCCCGGCGGCCTTCAGCCGGTCGACCCGGCGAACACCGACGTGTCGCCAGAGCAGGCCCGCTTCGATGCGGTGATGCAGGCCGACGGCAAGATCGAAGCGCAGGACTGGATGCCCGATGCGTATCGCAAGACCCTGATCCGGCAGATCTCGCAGCACGCGCATTCCGAGATCATCGGCATGCAGCCCGAAGGCAACTGGATCAGCCGCGCCCCGAGCCTCAAGCGCAAGGCGATCCTGCTGGCCAAGGTGCAGGACGAGGGCGGTCACGGTCTGTACCTGTATAGCGCCGCCGAAACGATGGGCGTCTCGCGCGACCAGCTGGTGGAGGCGCTCCATGCCGGCAAGGCCAAGTATTCGAGCATCTTCAATTATCCGACGCCCACCTGGGCGGATGTCGGCGTGATCGGCTGGCTGGTCGATGGCGCGGCGATCATGAACCAGATCCCACTGTGCCGTTGCACCTACGGCCCGTATGCGCGCGCCATGATCCGCATCTGCAAGGAGGAGTCGTTCCACCAGCGCCAGGGATTCGACGCGCTCCTGTCGATGATGAGGGGCACGCAAGCGCAGAAGGATATGGTCCAGCAGGCCGTGGACCGCTGGTGGTGGCCGGTGCTGATGATGTTCGGGCCGAGCGACAAGGACTCGATCCACAGCGGCCAGTCGTTCCAGTGGGGCATCAAGCGCATTTCGAACGACGACCTGCGCCAGAAGTTCGTCGATGCGACCGTCGAGCAGGCGAAGATCCTCGGCGTGACGCTGCCGGACCCGGACCTGAAGTGGAACGAGGAACGCAAGGCGCACGACTACGGCGCGATCGACTGGGAAGCGTTCTGGCGTGTTGTCAATGGCGATGGCCCTTGCAACAAGGAGCGCCTCGCCACCCGGGTGAAGGCGCACGAGGATGGCGCGTGGGTGCGCGAAGCCGCGCTTGCGCATGCCGCCAAACAGGCCGCGCGGGCCAAGAAACAAGCCGCTTGAACAGGAGACGAAAATGAACAAGGAATGGCCGATCTGGGAAGTGTTCGTGCGCAGCAAGCAGGGGCTTGACCACAAGCATTGCGGCAGCCTGCATGCGCCCGATGCGAGCGCCGCGCTGCGCATGGCGCGCGATGTGTACACGCGCCGCCAGGAGGGCGTGAGCATCTGGGTGGTGCCGTCGGCAGCCATCACGGCCTCCGACCCGGCCGACAAGGAGGAGCTGTTCGAACCGGCGGGCGACAAGATCTACCGCCATCCGACCTTCTTCGTGCTGCCCGACGAAATCAACCACATGTAAGGCGCGACATCACCATGACTACGCCCCAACATTTGTCCTATGTGCTGCGCCTGGCCGACAACGCGCTGATCCTTGGCCAGCGCAACAGCGAGTGGTGCAGCCACGGTCCCGCGCTCGAGGAAGATATCGCGCTGACGAACATCAGCCTCGACCTGATCGGCCAGGCGCGCCTGCTGTACTCGCACGCGGCCACCCTCGACGAAGCGCTCAGCGGCGACAAGAAAACGGAAGACAGCTACGCGTACTTCCGCACCGAGCGCGAATTTGCCAACTACACCATCGCCGAGCTGCCGCATTTCGGGCCGCTCGCCGGCACGGCGCGCGCCGAGCGCGACTATGCCGTGACCATCGTGCGCAACTTCCTGTACTCGGCGCTGATGAGCCATTTGTGGACGGCTTTGCAAGCCTCCGCCGACGAGCACCTGGCGGCCATCGCCGCGAAGTCGCTGAAGGAAACCCGCTATCACCTGCACCACGCGAGCGACTGGCTGATCCGCTTCGGCGACGGCACCGATGAGTCGCACCGGCGGGCGCAGGCGGCGCTGGATTACCTGATGCCGTACACGCGGGAGCTCTTTGCGACCGACGCCGTGGAGGCCGCGATCGCCGCGGCCGGCATCGGCCCCCTGGCGGCGGATCTCGAGCCCGCATGGCAGGCAGACGTCGCCGCGACGCTTGCCCAGGCCACGCTCAAGGCGCCGGCAGAGGTGGAGCACATCACGACCGGCAAGCATGGCGAGCACTCCGAACACATGGGCTACCTGCTCGCGGAAATGCAGTCCCTGGCGCGCCAGCATCCCGGCGCAACCTGGTAGGCCGCAATGAACGCCAACGCCACGCTGCATGCAGACGCCACGCTGGCACGCGCCTGGGCCGTGCTTGAAGCGGTGCCGGATCCGGAAATCCCGGTGGTGTCGATCCGCGAACTCGGGATCCTGCGCGATGTGCGCCGCGCCGCGGACGGTGCCGTCGAAGTCGTCATCACGCCAACCTATTCGGGGTGTCCGGCGATGTCGCAGATTGCCGAGGATATCGGGCAGGCATTGACGGCGGCCGGCATTGCACCGCATCGCATTGCCACCGTGCTGGCTCCCGCATGGACCACCGACTGGATCACGAGCGACGCGCGCGAGAAGCTGCGCCGCTACGGCATTGCGCCGCCGACGGGCAACTGCGGCAGCCAGCGCGCGCCGCAGGAATCGACCATCCGCTTCGTGCCGCGTGCCGCGGCCGGCAGCCTGCCTGCCTGTCCGCAATGCGGCTCGGTGCACACCGAGCTTCTCGCGCAATTCGGCTCGACGGCATGCAAGGCGTTGTATCGCTGTCTCGACTGCCGCGAACCGTTCGACTACTTCAAACCGTATTGACTGGACCGACACCATGGCGACTCCGCAATTCCATCCGCTGCGTATCCGCGAGGTACGGCCCGAAACCGCCGATGCCGTCACCGTCTCGTTCGAGGTGCCCGAAGACCTGCGCGACGCCTATCGCTTCACGCAGGGGCAGTTCGTCACGCTGAAGGTGCATCTCGACGGCGAGGAAACGCGCCGTTCCTATTCGATCTGCGTGGGCGTCACCGATTACGACCGCGATGGCGAATTGCGCATCGGCATCAAACGGGTGCGCGGCGGGCGTTTCTCGAACTTCGCCTTCGATACGCTGCAGCCCGGGCATGAAATCGAAGTGATGACGCCCGATGGCCGTTTCTTCACGCACCTGAACGCCGAGCTGTCGAGATCGTACGTGGCGTTCGCGGGCGGCTCGGGTATCACGCCCGTGCTCGCGATCATCAAGACCACGCTCGAGATGGAGCCGACCAGCCGCTTTACGCTGATCTACGGCAACCGCAGTGTCGACGCGATCATGTTCGCCGAGGAACTGGAAGACCTCAAGAACCGCTTCATGAGCCGGTTCTCGCTGTATCACGTGCTGTCAGACGATTTGCAGGAGGTCGAGTTGTTCAACGGCGTGCTGGACCAGGAGAAATGCAAGGCATTCCTGGATACGCTGGTGCCGGCCGCCGAGATCGACGAAGCGTTCATCTGCGGCCCCGGACCGATGATGGATGCCGCCGAAACCGCGCTGAAGGCCGCCGGCGTGGCGCCGGAGAAGGTGCATGTGGAGCGCTTCGGCACACCGTTGCCGCAGGCGGGCGTGCCGCCCGTCGAGATCACCGACGATATGCCGGCCGCGGACCTGGAACTGATCATCGACGGCAAGAAGCGCAAGCTGCGGCTGCCCTATGTGGGGGTCAGCGTGCTCGATGTCGGTCTCAAGGCCGGCCTTGCGCTGCCCTACGCCTGCAAGGGCGGCGTGTGCTGCACGTGCCGCGCGAAGGTCCTTGAAGGCGAAGTGAAGATGGAAAAGAACTACACACTCGAACAACATGAAATCGACGATGGCTTCGTGCTCACGTGTCAATGCCATCCGGTCTCGGATCGGGTTGTCGTGAGCTACGACGAACGGTAATCGAAGTACAGCAACCCCTTTTTTCAAACGGCCGCACGCGATGAATTCCTCACTCTTTGAACAACACCAGAAGACGCTCGAAAGCGCACTGAACGCCATCAAGACCCGGGGCTACTGGAGTCCCTTCAATGAGATGCCCAGCCCGCGCGCCTACGGCGAAACCGCCGCCGCCGACGGCGAAGCAGCATTCAAGGCACAACTCGGGCAGCCTTTCCGGCTCGACCAGCCCGGCAGCGGCACGGTCGGCGAAGAGCGCTCGCCTTTTGGCTTCGCGCTGAATATCGGCTATCCCAACGCGGAACCGGATGCATTGATCGCGGCGGCGCAGAAGGCGCAGGCCCAGTTTCGCAAGGCGGGCCCGAAGGCCTGGATCGGCGTGAGCCTGGAAATCCTCGCGCGGCTGAACCAGGCCAGCTTCGAAATCGCCCACGGCGTCATGCATACCACCGGCCAGGCCTTCATGATGGCTTTCCAGGCCGGTGGCCCGCACGCGCAGGATCGCGCGCTCGAGGCGATCGCCTATGCGTGGGACGCGATGCGCGATATCCCCGAGACCGCATACTGGGAAAAACCGCAAGGCAAGAATGCGCCGCTCGCCATGGAAAAGCGCTTCACCATCGTGCCGCGCGGGATCGGCCTGGTGATCGGCTGCTGCACCTTTCCCACCTGGAACAGCTATCCCGGCCTGTTTGCCGATCTCGCGACCGGCAACGCCGTCATCGTCAAGCCGCATCCGGCTGCCATCCTGCCGCTGGCCATCACCGTGCGCATTGCGCGCCAGGTGCTGCAGGAGGCCGGTTTCGATCCGAACGTGGTGACGTTGCTGGCGACTGCCCCCAACGACGGCGCGCTGGTGCAATCGCTTGCCACGCGCGACGAGATCCGCCTGATCGACTTCACCGGCAGCACCGCCAACGGCGACTGGCTGGAGACGCATGCCCCGCAGGCTCAGGTCTATACGGAGAAGGCCGGCGTCAACCAGATCGTGATCGATTCGGCGGACGAACTGAAGGCGGTGTCCCGCAATATCGCGTTTTCCCTGGCGCTGTACTCGGGCCAGATGTGCACCGCACCCCAGAATATCTATGTGCCGCGCGATGGCATCAGGACGGCCGAAGGCACGGTCTCGTTCGACGACGTGGCGCAGTCCATTGCCGATGCCGTGCGAAAGCTGACTGCCGATCCGGCCAAGGCCGTCGAGCTGACAGGCGCGATCCAGAACAAGGGCGTGCTGGATCGCATCGAACAGGTCGCCGGGCTCGGTACGCCGCTGCTCGAGAGCCAGCGCCTGGCGCATCCGGCATTTCCGCAGGCCACGGTCAGCACGCCGATCCTGCTGAAGCTGGACGCGGGCCGCGACGAGGCAACGTTCACGCAGGAATGGTTCGGCCCGATTGCGTTCGTGATCGCCACCGACTCAACCTGGCATTCGCTGGAACTCGCCGCCCGCATCGCCCGCACGCGCGGGGCGCTGACACTGTCGGTCTACAGCACGGATGAAGCGGTGCTGGATGCCGCCGGCGAGGCCGCGGTGACCGGCGGTGTCGCGCTCTCGGTGAACCTCACCGGCGGCGTTTTCGTGAACCAGTCGGCCGCATTTTCGGACTTTCACGCCACCGGCGCGAATCCCGCGGCCAATGCCAGCCTTGCCGACGCCGCCTTCGTCGCGAACCGGTTCCGCGTGGTGCAGAGCCGCCGCCACGTGCCGCAGCGCGAGCCGGCCTGATGCCCGTGCCGGTGTCGCGCGGCGCGCCCGCCCGGCGGGCGCCCGAACAGCTCCGGATCGCGAACCGGCGATAAATCATCACGTCCACCATCCGGTCGGCCGGCTCGCATGGGCCGGCGGCGTGGACGTCTCGTTGTTTTTACCAGTCACTTGCCAGCCTGGCGTGGCACGACGGCGAAGACCGTTGCCGCGCATCGCCGCGTTCCGCTGCGTACGCCAGGCTGGCAAGCCGCTGAGTGGCGCCCCCATCCCCGCCACTGTCCAATCCTATTGCGTCGCGTCATCACCAGGAGACAACCGTGGTCCAGCCAATCCCTCAACCGGGCGAACTCGAGCCCATCGAACTAGCCAGCCGCGACGCGTTGCAGGCGCTGCAACTGCAACGGCTCAAGTGGTCGCTCAGGCATGCCTATGACAACGTGCCGCACTATCGCCGCGCCTTCGATGCCGCCGGCGTCCACCCGGACGACCTGCGCCAATTGTCCGACCTGGCCAGGTTCCCGACCACGTCGAAGCAGGACCTGCGCGACAACTATCCGTTCGGCCTGTTCGCCGTCCCGAAGGACGAGGTCGTGCGCGTGCACGCATCGAGCGGCACGACCGGCAAGCCGACCGTGGTGGGCTATACGGCGAAGGACATCGATACCTGGGCCAATGTGACGGCCCGTTCGATACGTGCCGCGGGCGGGCGCCGCGGCGACACGCTGCACAATGCCTTTGGCTACGGCCTGTTCACCGGCGGCCTGGGTATCCACTACGGCGCGGAGCGGCTCGGCTGCATGGTCGTGCCGATGTCCGGCGGGCAGACCGAGAAACAGGTTCAGCTGATCCGCGATTTCGAGCCTTCCATCATTCTCGTCACGCCCTCGTACATGCTCAACCTGATCGACGAAATGGCGCGGCAGGGCATGGATCCGGCGCAGTCGTCCCTGCGGGTCGGCATTTTCGGCGCCGAGCCGTGGACCCAGGGCATGCGCAGCGAGATCGAGACACGCGCCGGCATACAGGCCCTCGACATCTACGGTCTCTCGGAAATCATGGGTCCGGGCGTGGCGTGCGAATGCATTGAAAGCAAAGACGGGCCGGTGATCTGGGAGGATCACTTCTATCCCGAGATCATCGATCCGGTCAGCGGGGAAGTCCTGCCCGATGGCAGCCCGGGCGAGCTGGTGTTCACCTCGCTCTCCAAGGAAGCCATGCCGATGATCCGCTACCGGACGCGCGACCTGACGTCGCTGCTGCCGCCAACGTCGCGCGGCATGCGGCGGCTGGCGAAGATCACCGGCCGTTCGGACGACATGCTCATCATCCGCGGCGTCAATGTATTCCCGAGCCAGATCGAGGAGCTGATTCTCGGCATCTCCCGGCTTAGCGGGAACTACCAGCTATGCATCACGCGCGATGGGCATATGGATGCGCTATCCGTGTCGGTCGAGGCGCGGGCCGGGATCTGCGACGCGCTCGCCGATAGCGAGCGCGCGCAGCTTGCGCGCGAACTGCAGCATCGGGTGAAGACGATGGTCGGCGTTTCCGCCGCCGTGCGGGTACTGAATGCCGGCGAGATCAAGACGACGGCCACCGGCAAGGCGCAACGCGTGATCGACATGCGGCAGGCCGGCGCATTGGCCTGAGGCAGGCCCGTTCCCGCAGGCGCGGCTGCGTACCGGGCGCAGCCGCGGCTCCCGGCGCGCGGCTACCCGTGCCGCCTGTCCGGGTGCGAGGCCTCCAGGTGCGCCCGCACCGCCGAAATGTGATCGCCGGCCTTGGATACCGCGTCTTCAAGTTCCGCTTGCGTGCAGTTCAGGTCCGCGCACCAATACTGCACATCGATGGCATCCATCGTGTTGACGCGGCCCGGGTCCAGCGGCTTGAAACGCTTCAGGTCGATGCTCATGCGGTTCTCCCGATCCTTGCCGGCGTGGCCAGCTGTTGCTTCGATTGCGGGGGCAAGCCACCTTCGAAATTCCGTCTTGCATTGTAGTCATTCACGGGCCGCGCATGGCCATGACTTCGGTCCACCCGATGCCGGCCGGCGTTCATGTGCCCGTTCAGGCGGTTATCTTCGGGCGCGGGCAGTCCTTGCTCGCCACTGCATGCTCCGCCGGCATGCCTACCAGCCGTGGAACCGGCTCCAGGTGGCGATCTGGCCGTCTTCGGCGAGGGCCTGGTAGGCGGGAAACTGTGCGCCGGTGGCGCAGGCATGATTGGGCAGGATGCGCAGCAGCGTGCCGACCGGGAAGCGTGCCGCGATGCCGGTATCCGGCGAGCCCTCCCGCGCGAGGATGCCATGCTCCTGGTTGGCGCCGCTGAGCACGTAGCCAGGGATCACGGTACCGTCGACGGCGCAAACCTGGCCATAGCCGCAATCGTGCTTCTGCTTCTGCGTGCCGCGGTCGCGGCTCATCGCCATCCAGCCTGCATCGACGATGGCCCAGCCCTTTTCCGGCTGGTGTCCGATCACGGTGGCCAGCACGCTGAGCGCCACATCGTCCGTGGCGCAGACACCGACGTTGCGCATCACCAGGTCGAAGAACACGTAGACTCCGGCGCGCACTTCCGTAACGCCTTCCAGGTGCCGGGCGGACAACGCGGTGGGCGTGGATCCCACGCTGACCACCGGGCAAGGCAGCCCCGCTTCGCGCAGCCGCTGCGCCGCCGTGACGCAGCCGGCGCGCTCCTGCTCGGCCATCGCGGCCAGGGCCTCGGGCGTATCCAGGTCGTAGCTGGAGCCGGCGTGGGTCATCACGCCGCCCAGGCGCGCTCCGCCTTCGTGCAGGATGCGGCCAACCTCGATCAGGGCGGCTTCGTCCGCACGGATGCCGGAGCGGTGGCCATCGGTGTCGATCTCGATCCAGACCTCGAACGCTTCGCCATGCTCGGCGCCGAAGGCGGCGATGGCCTGGGCGGAAGCCACGCTGTCGGTGACGATCTTCAGGTCGCAGCCGCGCCGGCGCAGCGCCAGGGCCTGGGGCAGCTTGCTCGGCACCATGCCAACGCCGTAGAGGATGTCGTCGATGCCATCGGCGAAGAAGTGCGCCGCCTCCTTGATCGTGGAGACGGTGATGCCGCGCGCCCCGGCCTGCAACTGGGCTTGCACGACAGGCGTGCACTTGCTGGTCTTGGCATGCGGGCGGAAGCGCACGCCGAGCGCGTCCATGCGTGCCTGCATGCGCTGGATATTGCGTTGCATGCGGACGGTGTCTATCACTGCAGCCGGCGTATCGAGGCGCAGGAGTGCGGCCGGGGAAAGGTCGATATTGTCCATGTCTTCCATACTCGTCGTAACTTGTCCTGAGAGGAGGGCGTTGGCGCTAGGCATCCTGGCGGCCCGTCGCATGAAAGCCCCGGAGCCACGGCAGCGCCGGTTCCAGTGTCGCGGACTCGGCTTCGGGTGCCGGGGCGCCCGCGGGCAGGGCAAGGCCCACCCGGTTATGCCAGTAGGTGCGCAAGCCTGTGGCCGAGGTGCCGAACATGTCGTAGCCCGAACCCGCGACGAATGCCGCATCCGCCGCCGGCACGCCCAGTCGTGCCAGCGCGAGCCGATAGGGCCGGGGATCCGGTTTGTAGAAGCCGGCTTCCTCGGACGTGACCACCGCGTCCCAGTCGATATCCAGCAGGGCGGCAGCCCGGCGGCCCAGCCGGGTCGAGCAGTTCGTCACTACCGCCAGGCGGCAATGGGGCCGCAGGGCTTTCAGCAGGGCGCGGGCACCATCCCAGGCCGGGAGTGCGTCCCAGCCGGCTTCGAGTGCATCCGGCGCACTTGGAGGCAGGCCCACGTGCCGGGCGGCTTCCCGCACAAGCTGTTCGTAGCTGACATAGGCGCCGCAGCCGTAGGTTCGCTTCAGGTACTCCGCACGCCACGCCCGGCCTTGCGCCTCCGAGCCGGCGGCGGCATTCCAGACGGTCCAGGAGTCCAGCAGGGCGGTCAGCAGATCGAACAGGACCGCGCGGGGCCAGGTTTGGGCAAGAGACGGATCGGAAGTGTCCATGGGGTCCTTTTCAAAGACGAAGGTGAGATGTGGTGCGCCGGTCTTCGCAGCGACAGGCCCTCAGTGTAGGAACGAATGGGTGGCACGTGGTTAAATACTGGAACATCAATCGTTAAGCAGAAGTGAATGATCCAGATCGAGGACCTGCGCCTGGTCGACGCGCTGGCGCAGGCGCCATCCCTCAGCGCGGCGGCGCGCGCGCTGAATGTAACGCCGCCGGCGCTCTCCGCGCGCTTGCGGAAACTGGAAGCGACCCTGGGGCTGGCGCTCGCCACGCGCACCGCCCGGCGGCTTAGCCTGACGGCGGAAGGGGAGCGCTTCGCGCAGGAGGGCGCGGCGCTGCTGGCGCAACTGGAAGCGTTGCCCGAATCCTTTCGGCGCGAGGATCGCCGCTTGACGGGCACGCTGCGCATTGCCGCGCCCTTTGGCTACGGGCGGCACCATATCGCGCCCTTGCTCGCGCGCTTCGCGCAGTTGCACCCGGGCTTGCGCCTGCAACTGGACCTGCGGGAAACGCCCTGGCCGGACCGGCAGGACTCCGACGCCGTGATCCATATCGGCGTGGTGCGGGACTCGTCCTGGATTGCCCGCACGCTGGCGCCGAACGCGCGGTGGCTGTGCGCCAGTCCGGCCTACCTCCGCGCGCACGGGACGCCTGGGGAGCCGCGCGAACTGCTCGGGCATGCCTGCATCTGCATCCGCGAGAACGACGAGGACGTGACACTATGGCGCTTTCGCCGGCCGGGTGCGGAAAGGGGGCGGGGGCGGAAGTCACCGGCCCGTGAAACCTTGCGTGTCGTACCTGCCTTTACCACCAACGACGGCAGCGTCGCGCGGCAGTGGGCGGAGCAGGGGCTTGGGCTGGTGCTGCGGTCGGAATGGGATGCCGCCGAGGCGGTGGCGCGTGGCACGCTGGTCCGCGTCCTGGCCGACTGGGAGTTCGACAGCGCGCCGGTGACCTTGCTGGTGCCGACCCGGCGGGGCCGCACGGCCCGGGTCCAGGCGCTGCTGCAGTTTTTCGAGGAAACGCTGGGAAGCGGCGCACGGAACAGCGCCGCGGCACCGGCGCGGGGCCAGGCCTGAGCAGGCGGGCGGGCCGCTCAAGCCGGCACGCCGGCTTTGCGCAGATTCCGTCGAACGTCTTGCGGCCTGGCGCGAAGCCTGGCTTGCGCGCAAGCGCGCCGCATCCAGCAAGGCACATCCTGCATGCCGCTCGCCTTATATAAAACGGGCCGCGGTATCGGCAAAGCCTCGCCAGCGGCGGATCTTGCCGTCAACGACAGTGAAGACGTGTACCCATTCCGTCTCGATCAGCTTGCCCTCGGCGCGCGCGGTCCCGCGCAGGAAACCGAGTACCACCACATGGTCGCCTGACTCGATGAACTCGCGCGGCTCGAAGAGAAGCGTGTCGTCCGTCTGCTCGAGCTGAGTGAAGAAGGTGGCGACTTCGGCCTTGTCGTTGCGCTGCCCGGTGTAAGGAATCTGAGGCGGGCCCACCAGCTTCCAGTCGACCTTGTCTGCTACCAGATCCAGGATGGCATTGACGTCGTGGCGGCCATATGCTGCATAGGCTGCCTGCACGATGGAAAGCGGGGTGGTCATGTCGGTCTCCGGTTGCGTGCGCCCCACGCCCTTGCCAGGACGCGCGCGTGCCTCCAACTTAGGGCGCGACGATGCACCATTCAAGGCGCCGCTTGCGGCGTCACGATATTGAAGTGGCCGTCAAACGTATCCAGCATGCCGAACAGCGACGCCACCGCCTGCGGGTCGCCCGCAATGCGGATGCTGCCGTTGCGCACGGCATCGGGCAGGGTCAGCTGCTTCAGGCTGATGCGGTCCAGCGTGGCCTTGTCCAGCGTGATCGATGCCGTGGCCTGGGGATGCTGCGCGTCGGCCAGGTAGGTCAGCGCGCTGTTGCGCAAGGTCATGGCATAGCGCTGCCGCAGGTCGGTGAAGTTCCAGTTCAGCGTCATGGTCTTGCCGGCGGCCTTGTCGGCATTCAGGCGCACGGCCAGGTAGTCGAAGAAATGGGGCACGGTCAGCGCGCGCACCAGGTCGGGCGAGGAAGTGCCGCCGGGCGTGCCCTTTCTGACGCCATTGCGCAGCTCTTGCGCGCCGCTCAGGTAGGCGTTGCGCCAGGTGGCGTTCTCGCTCTGGTAGCCGAGCTGTTCCAGCGCATCCGCCTGCAGCGCGCGGGCTGCGGCGTTGGACGGGTCGGCGAACACCAGTTCATTGCCGATCTGCGCCACCCAGCGGTATTCGCCACGGGCATAGGCTTCACGCGCTTTCGCCAGCACGGCGTCGGGGCCGCCCATCCATTCGATGGTCTTGGTTGCGGTCTGCACCGGCGGCAAGGGGTCGAGGTGGGCCGGATTGCCGTCGTAGAAGCCCAGGTAGCGCTGGTAGACGGCGCGTACGTTGTGGCTGATCGAGCCGTAGTAATCGCGCGCATACCATTTGCTGGCCAGCGGTTCGGGCAGCTTGCGCAGCGTGTCGGCAATGTCCATGGGGGTGAGGCCGTGGTTCATCAGGCGCAGCGTCTGGTCGTTCAGGTAGGCGTACATGTCGCGCTGGTCGGAGAGGAACTCGTTGATGCGCGCCTGGCCCCAGGTCGGCCAGTGGTGCTGCGCGATCAGGATGTCGCTGCGCTCGCCGTAGCGGGCCAGGGCCTGGCCGATGTAGTACGACCAGGCCTTGGCGTCGCGCACCTGCGCGCCGCGGATGGTCAGGATGTTGTGCTGGGTGCGGGCGGCGTTCTCCGCGATGCACAGGGTGCGCATCTGCGGGAAGTAGAGGTTCATCTCCGCTGGCGCCTCGGTGCCCGGCGTGAGCTGGAACTCGATGTCGATGCCGTCGATGCGGCGGGTGTCGATGGTCTTGCCGATCAGGTCGGTAGGCGCGAGCAGCGTCACCGTGCCGCGCGAGGTGCCCTTGCCAAGGCCGGCGTCGACCTGTCCGGTCGCGCTGCGCGGCAGGCCGGCGCCGTACATGTATTGCGCGCGCCGGCTCATGGCGTTGCCCGCCAGCACGTTCTCGCTGATGGCTTCCTCCATGAAGCCGGCCGGCGCGATCACCGCTATCTTGCCGGCTTTTACGTCGGCCTCGCTGACAATGCCCTTGGCGCCGCCGAAATGATCGACATGGCTATGCGTGTAGATCACCGCGACCACCGGCTTGCGCGGCCGGTGCGCGTAATACAGCGCCAGCGCGGCATGCGCGGTCTCGGCCACGATCAGCGGGTCCATCACGATGATGCCGGTGTCGCCTTCGATGATGTTCATGTTCGACAGGTCGGCGCCGCGCACCTGGTAGATGCGGTCGGTGACCTTGAACAGGCCGGCTTCGTTGTTGAGCTGCGCGAGCCGCCACAGGCTGGGGTTGACCGTGGGGGGCGCACCTGTCTCGCGCTCGAAGGCATAGGCGTTGAAATCCCAGGCCACGCGGCCGTCGGCACCGTGGATGGCGCCCTCGGGGAAACGTGCCACGAGGCCGCGCCGCGCATCCTCGAAATCCTGCCGGTCGCCGAAGGGGAGGGTTTGCAGCCAGGCCGCATTGGCTTGCGCGGTGGCGGGCGAGGCCGGCGCGCCCGGGACCTGGGCCAGGGCGGACTGGAGTGCGGTGAGCATGAGCAAGGTGAGCAGCGCGGGGAGGGCAGTGCGGCGAAGAAGCATGGCGGGACGCGAAGAGAGGCAGGACGCTAATTGGAGTCCATTGCCAGCTATAATTCAATTGCAAGTTTTTTATCCCTGCAATGCATGGAGCGCATACATTGAATCTGAAGCGGCTGGAATACCTGATCGCGGTGGCGGAAGAAGGCTCGCTGGCGGCCGCCGCCCGCCGCGTGCACCTGAGCCAGCCCGCGCTGACCCGCAGCATCCAGGCGCTCGAAGCCGAGGCCGGCATGCCGCTGTTCGACCGCGGCGCGCGCGGCGTGTCGCTGACGTCGGCGGGACGCATGGTGGCGGAGCGGGCGCGGCGCATCCTGTTCGAGACCCGTTGCCTGGCACGCGATCTCACGCTGGTGAGCCAGCACGAAATCGGTAGCGTCCAGCTTGGCATGGGGCCGTTCCCTGCCGCCATCCTGCTGCCCGAGGTATTGTCCACGATGAGCCGGGACTGGCCGAAGCTCCGCATCACGGCCGAGGTGAACAGCGCGCCCGCGCTGCTTGCCGCCCTGCACGCCGAGACGCTGGATTTCGTGGTGGCGGAGCGCCGCACGATTCCGCCCGTGGCGGAACTGGAGGTGCGGCGGCTGCGGCCGGAGCGTTCCGGCTGGTTCGTGCGCCCGGACCATCCGCTTTGCCGCGGCCGCAGCCGCGTTACACCGGCACAGTTGCGCGAGGCAGCCCTGGTGTCGGTGACCCTGCCGCCGTATGGCCATGGGCAGTTGCGCCGGCTGCTGGGCTGCCGCCCTGGCGAAAGCCTGCCGTTCCAGGTGGAGTGCAACGACTTTCGCGCGCTGACACGCCTGGCTTGTCATTCCGATGCCGTCCTGCTGGCGCCGGCGCGCGCGCTCAAGGCCGAACTGGAGGCGGGCGCGCTGGTTGCCCTCGATCTGGCGGGGAGTCCCGCCATGACGGTGGAGTTCGTCGTCGTGCATCTGGCGCAGCGCACGCTGTCCCCGGCGGCGGAAAGGGCGGTGACGGTGGTGGTGGAGGCGGCCGCATAGGCCGGTTTCCGCAGCCCTCTTTTCCTTAACTGCGTCCAGGCATGCCGGGCGGGAAGCGTCTGCCGAACGGTTCCAGCGGCAGGCGCAAGACGTTGGTCAGGTAGCTGACCGTCCGGTAGAAGCCGGCAAGCATCAGCAGTTCAAGCAGCGCCTCCTCGGCATGGTTCGCCGCGAGCTGCGACCACAGTTGGTCGTCCACCTGGCAATCCCGATGCAGCGCGTCGCACAGGCGAAGCAGGGTGGCCTCGCCGGGAGTCCAGCAGGCGTCGTTCGGTCCGCCGCGCGCCAGCGAGTCGATCTGCGCCTCGGTCAGATCGGCGGCCGCTCCAAACCGTGCCACATGCACGCCCCATTCATACTCCGATCCGCACAGCGCGGTGGTGCGGTTGATGACGATCTCGCGGTCCCGCAGGCTGATGTTTCCCTTGTCCAGCAGGCCGGAACCAAAGAACTTGCCCGCCAGCCGCGCATCCCGCGCCAGGGTTGCGAACAGCGCGATGGGCGGCGCCCCT
>NZ_JARJLM010000719.1 GCF_029335485.1 Cupriavidus basilensis | reverse complement strand
AATCCCTCTCCTGCTCATAAGCCCACGCCAACTGCAACACCGAGATATCGTCGCGCGGCCGCCCGATCAGTTGCATGCCCATCGGCAAGCCCTGCGGCCCGAATCCCACCGGCACGCTGATGACCGGGCAGCCTGACAGGGTCCACGGAAAAACCACTTCCATCCAGCGATGGTAGGTGTCCATGTCGCGCCCGGCGATCTGTTTTGGCCATGGCTGGTTCACGTCGAAGGGAAACACCTGCGCGGTCGGTACGGCGATGTAGTCGACATCCTTGAACACGCCGAGCAAGGCCTGGTACCACGCGCTGCGCTCCATGCTGGCGGCATAGATATCGCCGGCGTTGAGCTTGAGCATGCCCTCGATCTCCCAGATTGCGTCGGTCTTGAGCAGCGCGCGTTTTGCGGGGTCCTGGTAGAAGGCCAGCATCCCGTTGCCCACCAGGAAATGGCGGTGCACCAGCCAGGTCTTCCACAGCCGCTCCGGCGAGAACGGCGGCTTGATGGCTTCCACGCTCACGCCAAACGCCGGGAAGGCCTTGAGCGCATCCTCGCATAGCGGCAGGATGCCGGGCTCCATCGGCAGGTAGCCATCCCAGTTGCCCAGCCAGGCGACGCGCTTGCCCTTGAGATCCGTCTTGAGCGTATCGGCCACATTGGCCGGCGTCAGCCTGGCCAGCACCGGGTCTTGCGCCAGCGACTGCGGCGTGCGCGCATCCGGCCCGGCTTGCGTGGCCAGCAGCAGTGCCACGTCGGCCACGGTACGCGCCATCGGCCCTTCGTAGCCCAGCTGCTGGATAAAGACTTCGGGCGCCGGCCCGTAGGGCACGCGCCCCGCGGACGGCCGCATGCCGTAGACATTGCAGAAGCCGGCCGGGTTGCGCAGCGAGCCGCCGAAATCGCTGCCGTCCGCCACCGGCAGCATGCGCAGGGACAGCGCCGCGGCCGCGCCGCCGCTGCTGCCGCCCACGGTGCGCCCGGCGTCGTAAGGGTTGCGGGTGGCGCCGTAGACCGGGTTGAAGGTCTGCGAGCCCAGGCCAAATTCCGGCGTATTGGTTTTGCCGATGAGCACCGCGCCGGCCGCCCGCGCGCGCTCCACCACGATGGCGTCCACCGTTGGCACGTTGTCGCGGAAGATCGGCGAGCCGAAGGTGGTGCGGATGCCGCGCGTCAGCGCCAGGTCCTTGGGTGCCTGCGGCATGCCATGCATCCAGCCGGCTGTGCGCCCCGCGGCCAGCGCCTGGTCGCAGGCGGCGGCTTCCTGCAACAGCACCTCGCGCTCGCGCATCGCCACGATGGCGTTGGCGCCGGGATTGATCCGCTCGATATGGTCCAGGTAGGCCGTCATCACCTCGCGGCTGGAGAGCCGGCGCGCGTGGATCTCGCGCGAGAGTTGCCATGCCGGCATCATCACGATGGGGTTGGGACCGCTTGCGGAGGTCGAGGCGCCGGCTGTGCCGGCCGGGGAGCCGCCAGGGCCGGGCGAGCCCGCCGCGCTGGCGTCCGTGGCAGCCGCGCCGGCGGCCATGCCGGCCAGGGTGGCGCCGGCCAGGCGGCCCAGCACGTCGCGCCGCGAGCGCTGCTCCGGCGCCGCCGTGCCGCGGTCATGCCCGCTATCGTGGGTGCCAAAGGGATTCATCGTCTCTTTCCTCATTTCCTCACCCCTTGCTGTTCGGGTCGGTTGTTTTTTAGCCGCGCTTGCGTGCCGGCATCAGTCTGTCACATCGGAGCGGCGCCCGGGCGAGGCATAGGGCAGGCCGCCGGCGCCAGTGCCAAGAATGGCCGCGCGGTGCGCGCTGACGTCGTCGAGTGGCTGGCTGCGGTAGCTGGCCACTTCTTCCGCGCTGAAGGGCTTCAGATCGCTGCGCCCCGAGAGCGCGGGCAGCAGCCAGTTCATCAGCCCGGCGATCTCGCTGTTGCTCAGCGCGGAGGCGGAGGTGCCCGGCACCTGGATCAGGAAGGCGCGCCCGGCCGGCGTGGCAAGCAGGAGCGGCGCGGTCTCGCGCATGTCCGGAATGCCGGCAGAGGGCTTGCCGCGGCCATCGGGCTGGTGGCAGCCGGAGCAGTGCAGCAGGTAGGTGTCGCGCGCATGGCGCAGATCAGCCTGCGCGTTCGCAGCCAGCGATGGCGTCAGGCCAGCGCTGGCCAGCACCATGGCGCCGACGGCGCCGAGTGCCCGCTGCGCTGCCGTCCGCTTGAGGCGTGCTTGCGGCGAGCCCATGTTATTGCCCCGCCTCGCGCAGCTTGCGCACCGCGCCCGGGGTCTTGCGCTCGGTGCGGGCGCCGGCCAGCGTGGCGGTGCTGACGGCCTGTTCGGGCACGCCGTTGCTTGCGGCCAGCCAGGACAGCACCGCGGCGAGCGATTCGTCGGGCAGCGTGGCAAAGCTGGGCATGATCCCGTTGAACGACTGCCCCTGCGACTGGATCGGGCCGGCCAGGCCATGCGTCAGCACATTGGCCAGATAGGCCTGGTCCGCCGGCGAGGCCAGCCGCTCGCGCAGCGCGCCGGCCAGCGGGGGGGCCACGCCGGCGATGCCCGACGCATCGGCATTGTGGCAGGCGGCGCAATGCGTGCCGAACAAGGCCTTGCCCTGTTCGGCCAGCGGGTCGGCCCGGGCCGCGCCGGTGCTCGCCGCGCAAGCCAGGCCCAGCGCAAGCAGGCGGGCAAGCCGTGCGGCGAGGGGCCGCGGGAACCAGAAGGGCCGCTTCATTCCTGGACTCCGAGGATGATCGAGGTGGTGCAATGGAACATGGTGCTGTCGTTGCTCATGCACCAGTTGACATCGTTGTGCACGCCCAGCCGGTAACCCGGCCGCTCGCGCTCGTTGGTGTTGCATTCGCAGCGCCCGCAGGTGGTCTTGCCGCAGCAATCGTTGTAGCTGACCATGTAGTCCTTGCCGTCAGCCGGGTTGCGGCAGGTGCCCACCCACGACACGCGCGAGGGCTCGGTGCCGGGCGGGCAGGTGGTGGAGCTGCCGCCGCAGCACGAGCACAGGAAGCCGTCCACCGCGCAGTATTTCCAGTAGTCGCAGGCAGTTTCGTCCTGCGCCTGCGGCCCGCCGGCTTTGGCCATCTTGCCGCCATGGGCGCCGGCCGCGTGCGCGCTGCGATCGAACGGTAGCACCGGCAGCGCCATCGTGCCCACCATCGCCTTGCCGAGCGTGGCCAGCATGCTGCGCCGGCCGGTGCGCTGTGCCGCGCGCCGCGTCTGGTGTTCGAAGAATCGGTCAAGCCACATCTTGCTTCTCCCTTGCCTGTGCTTTATCCACCATGCGTTATTTGTGATGAGTTGCGCGGCATTCAGGCGCGCGTTTCCAGGAACTGCTGTACCGAGGCCACATCCAGGTCCATGGCGGTGAACAGGCTTTCCAGTTGCTCGCGGGAGTTCACCAGCCCCTTGGCGCGCAGCGTGCCGTGCTCGTCCATCAGCACGCCGTACGGCAGCTTGCCAATGTGCAGATGCCTGCCAAGCTCGGGCGAGAGCACGTAGGGAAAAGCCGCCAGCCCGGCCTGGCGCAGGAAGGCCAGGTGCTCCGGCTGCTCGCCGTCCGAGGCCAGCACCACGCGCAGCCAGCCTGCCTCGCTCGCCTGCATGGACTTGAGCACGGGCAGCAGCTTCTTGCAGACCGGGCAGGTGGGCGAGAGGAAGAACAGCAGCGTGCTGCGCGCGTGCGCACCGCCCACCGTCACCGGCGTGCCGCGCACGTCCTGCAGCGCGAAGGGCGGCAGCGTCTCGCCCACGCGCGGGCCGGCATCGATCACCAGCGCGCCCATCGGCGCTACCCGTTCAAACAGGATGCCGACCTGGCGGGCCAGCGCGTAGAAGCCGAACAGCAGCGCCAGTACGGCGATCCACAGCACGATATTGGCAATCACAAGAGCAGTCATGGGGATCTCACGAAAGGGTGGGACGGGTGGAGCGAGTGGAATGGGCGGCACCGGTGCGGCGCATGGCGCGGTCGGCATTGACCAGCAATTGCGTGGCGCCTAGCCAGAGCAGCAGCAGCGCCAGCGCGCAAAAGCCCGCGGCCAGGGTGTCGAGCATGGCGAAGGGCCGCGGCGCAGCGTCCGCCGCCAGCCCGGCCGCGGTTGCCGCGGCCAGCGCCAGCACCGCCAGCAGGCCGAGGTTGCGCACCAGCAGGCCCGGCGAAAGCCGCAGGCTGTCGGCGTCGCTGCCGCAACCGCAGCGGATGTCGCGGCGGCCCTTCAGCAGGCTGATGCCCACCGCGCCGCTGGCGATCGCCACCACCGACGCCGCCAGCAGTGCCGAGCCCGGATGCAGCGGCGCCGCCACCAATGCGGCCACGCTGGCCGCCTCGGCGCCCGCGTATGCCAGCGCCACCCGGCGCGACCATGCCTGCGGCACCAGCCGGTAGGCGCTCACCGCGCCCCAGAAACCGGCGAAGTCACGTAGCTTGGGCCACAGCGAATGCGCTAGCACCAGCGCGGCGGCGGCCGAACAGGCGGCCACCACGACCGGGTCGCGCAGGATGCTGGAGATCATCCCGGCGGCGCTCATTGATGCAGCTCCAGTTGCACCGCGTTTTCCGCCACCTGGTCGAGGCGGGCCATCGGCTTCAGGCCATGGGCCGGGTCCAGTGAGACTACGCCCGCCCTGGCGGCATCCAGCGCATAGAGCATGGGCTGCTGGCCCTGCGTGATGGCGAGGGCCAGCGCGTTCTGGCCGGGCGCGCGGGCGATGCGCTTGCGCTGCGCCAGGTCGATGGTCCAGATCTCGGCGGCGGGCGACTTGTGCGATCCCTCCTTGCTGCGCGGATGCATGCCCAGGTAAAGCCGGCCGCTGGCCGCATGCAGCGCGAACAGCTGGTAGCCGCCGGGCTTCCAGCCTCCCTTGCGGTCCGCCGCATCGAGCACGGACCAGGACGGGGCGAACGCCGGTGTCTCGCTCGACAGGTCGGCGCCATAGACATTGCCGTTGAAGGAAACGAAATACAGGGTGTTGCCGACGCGCTCGCTGTGCAGGAAGACCGGATCGGTATCGGGATCGAACATGCGCGCGCTGCGCTTCTGTGCGCTGGGCTGCCCGGCGGCGTCATGCGTCACCGTCAGCAGCGTGCCGTCGCTGCACAGGGTGCGAAAGCGCTGGCTGGACGCCTCCGTGGCGAACACGCCCCAGCAGCCCGGGGTCTGCGCTTCGGCCACGAACTTGCCCGCCTGCAGGTCGACGATGCTCACCGAAGTGGCGGGTGTCGCGTTCTGCACATAGAGGAAATGCCCGTCGGCGGATACGGTGGCGATGCCGCGGTAGTTCAGCGATTGCGCATGCCGGGGTGGGATCACGATCTCGCTGCGGTATGCCAGCGTGGCGGTGTCGTACAGGCTGACCACATCGGTGCGCTCGCCGCGCGCCAGCCTCGAATAGAACGTAGAGATCACATACAGCGTGCGCTTGTCCGGCGACAGCACGCTCTGTCCGCCGAATGCGGTGGGCACCAGCCCCAGATAGCGCATGTGCTTGCCGTCCACCACATGCAGGCGCCCGTCCACCATGTGCTTGAACGCCACATCGGCGATGTAGAGCCGGTTTTCATCGGCGGGCGCCAGCGGCTGCACGGACAGGGTTTCGGGCTGCAGGTCGGCGGCGTTGGCGGGATATGGGAGCAAGGCGAGGGTGCCTGACAGCACGCCGATCGCCGCCGCCATGATCCCGCGCTTGCTGCGCGTGCCCGTGGCCCCGCGCGCTATGGCCCTGGTGCTTGCCTGGTTCACTTGCTGGCTCCTTTTCCCTTTTGCATGCTGCGTTACGGTTGCGTGCTTTACGCTGGGGCCAGTCTAAGAAAGCAGGTGGGGTGGGCGTTATCCGGAATCGGCAAGCCGGGCACCGGGACATTCACCAATGCCTGCGCAGGCAGGTATCCACGGGCCACACTCGGGACGATCTCCGTATGGCGGAAACCGGTGCATGGCGCTGGCATGCCGCGCCCGGGGCCGGTGCGTGCCCTGCGGCTCCCGCCGGCAGCGGCCCCGTGTTTGTGCACGTTACGGCGTGTCTGCGGCAAGCTTTGACGGAACGGCGTATCCGTTTTCGGAAACGGCGCAGAATGGACGGCGAAGATAGGGTGAGCGGGCGTGGCGGCCATCCCGTTGGGGAAAACGGGAGCAGCCCGGATCGGGCCTGCCACGGCCTCCGGGTTTGGCCAGCCGTGCCGGTGCCAGGGGCGCGCAGGGCGGGCTTGCGCCGCCGCCGTGCTACGATCCGCGCCTATTACGGAGAATGAAGATGTTTACTTGCCAGAACCAATCGTGCCAGACGCGTTGGGATCCCAAGGATGTGACCGTCAAGGATGAAGGCCAGGGCCCGCTGTTCCGCTGCCCGGTGTGCAATTCCCGCAACCCGGTTGTGCCCCAGCGCAAGCCGGACGGCAGCATCGTCTACAAGCAGCGCACCAGGTAAGGCTGAGGCGGCCTCCACGGCTCCCCGCGGCCTTGCCGCTCTCCAGGTTCTCCAGGCCCTGCAGCCCGATGTGCCTGCCAAGCCTGCCTGGCAGGGCCGGCTGGCAGCGCCCGCCGCCGGCAGGCTTCAGCCGCCGGCCCGCTTTACGGTCATGCCACGCTGCCGGAGTTTCTCCATCACCGTGTCGCAGTGATCGCCCTGGATCTCGATCACACCGTCCTTGACCGTGCCGCCTGACCCGCAGGCGGTCTTCAGTTCCTTGCCCAGTTGCGCGAGCGCCAGCGGCTCCAGCGACACGCCCCGCACCAGCGTCACGCCTTTGCCCTTGCGGCCCTTGGTCTCCCGCGAAACCCGGACAATGCCGTCGCCCTGTGCGGCCGCCGTGGCCTTGCCGCACGTGCAGGCTGCTACCGCGTTGCCGCAGCCGGGGCACATGCGGCCTTGTTCGGTGGAATAGACCAGCGAGCTGGCGGATTTCGGGCGGTGCATGGCGGGGTTCCTGGTGATGCCTGGGGCAGGCAGCGTACGACAAGCGCGGACGCCCCGCAAGGGGGCGGCGCCGTTTGCGGGGGCCATGCCGGCCTTGCCGGAAACGCCTTCTTCTTTAATGACTCGAGCGTGCCGGGCCATCCGGCCCGCCCTGTGCCCTATGGCGGGAAGCGCACCGCAGGCGGACCACGCTCACAGACAAATCAGCGCAAAAATGTGCAATACCGCCGCTGGCCGATATCGTATTTTCCGTATGCGCCCCATGCCTCTCGCTGTCGAGGGGCGCATGGCCGCGAGACGAGCGCGCATGTTCTTCGGAGAGGCATTCGCAAGCCGTCAAGCAGGGCCGCAAATCGTGCGCGGAACGGGCCAGCCCCGCCCGCACGGACCACGTCACCACCCCTATCAATCCGGCACGCCCCCTTATCGACGCAGGAGATCACCATGACGAACCCCAAGCTCGAAGTCCTGACCCCGCAGAACAGCCAGTTGATCTTTATCGACCACCAGCCGCAGATGGCATTCGGCGTACAGTCCATGGACCGCCAGGCGCTGAAGAACAATACCGTCGGGCTGGCCAAGGCCGCGAAGATCTTCAACATTCCCACGACCATCACCACGGTCGAGACCGAGTCCTTTTCCGGCTTCACCTATCCTGAGCTGCTGGATGTCTTCCCGGGCCAGAAGCTGCTGGAGCGCTCGTCGATGAACTCCTGGGACGACCAGAAGGTGCGTGACGCGCTGGCCGCCAACGGTCGCAAGAAGGTGGTGGTCTCCGGCCTGTGGACCGAGGTGTGCAACAACAGCTTCGCGCTGTGCGCGATGGCCGAGGGCGGCTATGAAATCTACATGGTGGCCGACGCCTCGGGCGGCACCTCCAAGGAAGCGCACGACTACGCCATGCAGCGCATGATCCAGGCCGGCGTGGTACCCGTGACCTGGCAGCAGGTGCTGCTCGAATGGCAACGCGACTGGGCGCACCGCGACACCTATGACGCCGTGATGGCACTGGTCAAGGAACATTCGGGCGCGTACGGCATGGGCGTCGACTATGCCTACACCATGGTGCACAAGGCCGCCCAGCGCACCGGCACGCCGCATGAGGCCCTGAAACCCGTTCCCGCGCGGTAAGGCACGCCGGGACGCTGGCGCAACGTTCTCGCCCACGCCGGAACTCGACTGCACCGGCGACCTGAAGAAGATCGATGTGCCCACGCTCGTCGCTGCGTGGCGACGGCGGCCAGATCGTGCCGATCGACGCCGCGGGGCGGCTCAGCGCCAGGATCGTCAGGCAGGCGACGCTGAAAGCCCGTCCGGGCGCATCGCATGACATGTGTGCGGTGAATGCCCGCCAGGTCGACGCGGAGCTGCTCGCCTTCCTTTCGGCCTGACGCAGCCGGCGGCATTGTTTGCTTTATTTCCTGTGCCGCCGCGCTGCGCGTGGCGGCCGCCAGCAGGAGTTTCGCCATGAATCCGTCTTCCACGCCTGACCTTGTTCTCGTCAACGGCAAGTTCGCCACGCTCGATCGCGCCAACCCGGATGCCGAAGCGGTTGCCATCCGCGACGGCAAATTCGCCGGCGTCGGCAGCACGCAGGAAATGATGCAGTTGGCCAGGCCACAGACCAAGGTTGTCGACCTGCAGGGCAGGCGCGTCATTCCCGGCCTGATCGACAGCCATATGCACATCATCCGTGGCGGCCTGAACTACAACATGGAACTGCGCTGGGACGGCGTGCGCTCGCTGGCCGACGCCATGCGCATGCTCAAGGCGCAGGTCGGCCGCACGCCAGCGCCGCAGTGGGTTCGCGTGGTCGGTGGCTTTACCGAGCACCAGTTCGCGGAAAAGCGGCTGCCGACGATCGAGGAACTCAATGCGGCGGCGCCCGACACGCCGGTATTCATCCTGCACCTGTATGACCGCGCCATCCTGAACGGCGCGGCATTGCGCGCCGTCGGCTACACCAAGGACACGCCGAATCCCCCGGGTGGAGAAATCGTCCACGATGCCTACGGCAACCCCACCGGGCTGCTGCTGGCCAAGCCTAACGCCACCATCCTTTATGCGACGCTGGCCAAGGGGCCCAAGCTTCCCCCGGAATACCAGAAAAACTCCACGCGGCACTTCATGCGCGAAGTGAATCGCCTGGGCATCACCGGCGTCATCGATGCCGGTGGCGGCTACCAGAACTATCCCGAGGACTACCACATCATCGAGGAACTGCATCGGGAGGGCCAGCTGACGGTGCGCCTGGCCTATAACCTGTTCACGCAGAAGCCCAAGGACGAACTCAGCGACTTCAAGAACTGGGCAGGGCAGGTGAAGCCGGGCCAGGGCGACGACCTGTACCGGCACAACGGCGCCGGCGAGATGCTGGTGTACAGCGCGGCCGATTTCGAGGACTTCCGCGTGGAGCGGCCCGACATGCCACCGTCAATGGAGGGCGATCTGGAGCCGGTGATCCGGCTGCTGGCGGAAAACCGCTGGCCCTGGCGGCTGCACGCCACCTATAACGAAACCATCTCGCGCGCGCTCGACGTCTATGAAAAGGTGGCGAAGGACGTGCCCTTCGATGGCCTGCACTGGTTTTTCGATCATGCGGAGACCATCACCGACCGCAACATCGACCGCATTGCCGCGCTGGGCGGCGGCATCGCGGTCCAGCACCGCATGGCCTACCAGGGCGAGTACTTCGTCGAGCGCTATGGCGCGAAAGCGGCGCAAGCCACGCCGCCCATCAAGCGGATGCTGGAGCGCGGCGTCAAGGTGGGCGCCGGCACGGACGCGACGCGCGTCGCCTCATATAACCCGTGGGTATCGCTGGGGTGGCTGGTCACGGGCAAGACCGTCGGCGGGCTCGGCCTCTATCCGCAGGCCAATCTGCTCGACCGCGACACCGCGCTGCGCCTGTGGACCGAGGCCAACACCTGGTTCTCGTCCGAGGAAGGCAAGAAGGGGCAGATCAAGGCCGGGCAGCTGGCCGACCTGGTGGTGCTGTCGAACGATTACTTCTCCGTGCCCGGGGACGAGATCCAGGACATCACGTCAGTGCTCACCCTGCTTGGCGGCAAGGTGGTCTACGGCGACGGTGACTTTGGCAAGCTCGCCCCGGACCTGCCGCCGGCCATGCCGGACTGGGCGCCGGTGCGCAATTTCGGCGGCTACCAGCCGCGGCCGAAGGCGGCCCAGCGCGCCGCGCTGGCATCGATGTGCGCCTGTGCCAGCGCCTGCGGCGTGCATGGCCACGCGCACGCCGATGCCTGGAAGTCGAACGTGCCGGCCGCGGACGAGAGCGCCTTCTGGGGCGCTCTGGGCTGCTCCTGCTGGGCGTTCTGACCCGATCGACGATTGACCGGAGATGCAGGATGAACGAGTACAGGTCCGCCGACAAAGCGGTGCCGGTAGCGGCGGCAATCCGCATGCCCCCGTCCTGGTTGCGCTGGATTGCCCTGCTGGCCCTGTGCGCCGCCTACCTGCAGGGCGGCCTGGTCAAGGCCATGGATTTTCCCGGCGCCGTTGCCGAGGTGCGGCACCTTGGCCTTGATCCTGCCGGGCCGATGGCCATCGCCACGATCGTCGTCGAGCTGGGCGCCTCGCTGATGGTCCTGACGGGCGTCCACCGCTGGCTCGGAGCGCTGGCGCTGGCAGCCTTCACGCTGGTGGCCTCCTTCCTGGCCAACCGCTTCTGGCAGGCGCCGCCCGCTGAGCAGGCCATGATGGCCAATGCGTTCTTCGAGCACATCGGGCTGGTCGGCGGGTTCCTGCTGGTGGCCTGGGAGGACCGGCGCGGCAGGGCGGGCGCGGGCCGGATGCCATGACGGACAGTGCCAGCCCGGGGCTCGCCAGGCCGAATCCCGGCGGCAGTTTCGCGCCGCTGCGCCAGGCTACCTTTGCCGTCCTGTGGATGGCAACGGTGGTCGGCAATATCGGCGGCTTCATGCGCGACGTGGCCAGCGCATGGCTGGTCACCGATCTATCCTCCTCGCCCGCCGCGGTCGCCATGATCCAGGCCGCGGCGACGCTGCCGGTCTTCCTGCTGGCGATCCCCGCAGGCGTGCTGTCGGACATCCTGGACCGTCGCAGATTCCTGGTCGTGATCCAGCTCGGGCTCGCGCTGGTGAGCGGCGTGCTGATGACGCTGGCCTATAACGGCGCACTCACGATCGGCATCCTTGTCACCATGGTCTTTCTTGGTGGCATCGGTTCGGCCATGATGGGGCCGACCTGGCAATCCATCGTGCCGGACCTCGTTGCCCAGCGGGAGCTCAAGAGCGCGGTGGCCCTGAACGCGCTCGGCGTGAACATCGCGCGGGCCATCGGGCCTGCCGCCGGCGGCCTGCTGCTGGCCGCCTTCGGCGCCGCCGCAACCTATGCGTTCGACGTGGCGAGCTACTTCGTCGTGATCGCCGC
This sequence comes from Cupriavidus basilensis, assembly GCF_029335485.1. GTDB lineage: Bacteria > Pseudomonadota > Gammaproteobacteria > Burkholderiales > Burkholderiaceae > Cupriavidus > Cupriavidus basilensis_E. The sequence continues at coordinate 5,221 of NZ_JARJLM010000719.1, read as the reverse complement.
GCTGGTCTGGTGGAAGCGGCCGCTCAGGCCCGAGGATCCGCTGCGCGAACACTTTCTCGGCGCCTTCCGCGCGGGCCTGCGCTTTACGCGGGCGCATCGCAAGCTGCACGTGGTGCTCTGGCGTGCAGCGTGCCACTTTGCATTCGGCAGCAGCGTGTGGGCGCTGTTGCCGCTGGTGGCAAGGAAGCTGCTGCACGGTGGCGCCGGTCTCTACGGCATCCTGCTGGGCGCGGTCGGCCTGGGCGCGATACTTGGCGCGCTGGCGATGCCGCGCCTGCAGCAGCGCCTCGACGCGGACCATATGGTGCTGCTGGCGGCCCTGGCCACCGCGGCCGTGATGGCGATCCTCTCCGCCGCGCCACCGGTATGGCTTGCGTTGCTGCTGCTCCTGCTGCTGGGCAGCGCCTGGATCACCGCCCTCACCACGCTGGGCGGGACCGCGCAAGCCATCCTGCCGAACTGGGTCCGGGGACGGGCGCTTGCGGTCTACCAGATGGTATTCAACGGCGCCATGGCCGCCGGCAGCCTGGTGTGGGGTCTGGTGGCGCAGCAAGTGGGTACGTCGCTGGGCTTGCTGATCCCTGCCGCCGGCCTTGCCCTTGCCGGTCTGCTGCTGCATCGGATGAAACTGCCCAAAGGCGAGGAAGACCTCATGCCGGCGAAGCACTGGCCGGAACCGCAGCCGCTCGCGCCGGAAGCACACGATCGCGGGCCGGTGCTGATACTGATCGAATACCGGGTTGCCGGCGCCGACCGCGACGCCTTCCTGCTGGCCGTTCACCGCTTGTCGGAAGAGCGCCTGCGGGATGGCGCCTTCGACTGGGGCGTGACCGAAGACGCTGCCAGCCCGGACATCTATACCGAATGGTTCCTGGTCGAGTCATGGGCCGAGCACCTGCGGCAGCACCAGCGCGTGCCGGCCGCCGACGCCGACCTGCAGCGCGAGGTCGCGCGATTTCACTCCGGACCACAGGCGCCCCGGGTACGGCACCTGCTGGCGATCGGCCGGCCGCTGGCGGCCGGGAAGGCGCGCTAGCCGCGCCTCGCCATCCTGTTTTTCCGATTCTGTTTATCCCGTTCCATTCCCTGGAGCCTCCAATGAAGCTATATGTCATTTCCCTCGCTACCGGCATCCTGGTGGGCATCATCTACGCGCTGCTCCAGGTACGTTCTCCCGCGCCCCCGGCGGTGGCGCTGATCGGCTTGCTGGGCATGCTGATCGGCGAGCAGGTGGTGCCGCCCGTGAAGCGCATGCTGGCGGGCGAGCCCGTAACCATTGCCTGGTTCCATCGCGAATGCGTGCCCAAGATCACCGGGGTGCAGCCCAAGGACGCGGCGGCGCCCGGACTCGTCGCGCAGTCCGCGTCGAAGCCGGCAGCGGAGGAGCACTGAAGCGCTGGCTTCAATGCACCGGCCGCGCCGGGCCGGTCAGCGAATGCTCGCCGATGGTGCGCATCAGGCAGGCCACTACCAGGTCTTCTTTCTTGCGGCAATGGCAGGTGATGCTGTTGGTGCTGAGTCCCACATCCTGCGCGACCAGCGCCAGCGTGGCGCCGCGCAGTCCCTTGCGGTGGAAGATCCGTGCGGCAGCGTCGAGGATGGCCTCCCGCTTCTCGACATGCCTGCGTGCCGGCGCGGCTTCCGCAGTCTCCTTTGGCATGGGTGGTGGTGTGCGATGGTTGGCCGGGAGCGTGGATGATAGCGGGGCGCAACCATGGGGAAGGCCTGGGGCGAAGCAGTCCGGCCCGCCGTGCGGAGCGGGTCGGAAACTGCCTCGCGCATGCCCGCCGCCGGCGCTGCGGGCCGGACGGACCTGGGCGCTAGCGTGCGCCGGGACTGCCGTAGAAGGCGCCGGAGCGGGGGTTCGACACGATGTAGGTGTTGCGCCTGGCCCAGGTCTGCGCGGCCATGAAGACTTCCGGCTCGCGCTGGCTCCAGTCACTGCTCATGAGCGGCGCTGCATCCTGCTCGGTGGTCGCGTACACCACTGCCTTGTGAAGGGCAGCGCGGCCCTGGTTTCCCGGGATCGTGATAGTACGAATCGTCACGCGCATCGTCAAAGACCTTAACGTGTTTAGACGGTAAATTATGTCTGCACTAAAAGGACAGTATTGTGACAACCAAGTGTCCTGGACAGCACCATTGTACGGTGACCGCTTTTGACAGCATACACCGGCGTGGCGGCGGGGGCGTTGCGGCCATTGCAACCAGAGCCGGCACGGGAAAGGCCCCTGGCTCGAGCGGCAGCGCAGCGGCCCACCGGGCCATACGCCATTAACGGCCGGAAGCGGTCGCTCTTGAGGGGCGGCGACGCTGCGGCGCGCGGTGCGCGGGCCACGCCGGGTATTCACGTTTCCGCGCTGGCGCCGGTCAGTGCCAGGACGCGGCTCTCGTCGGCGGCGAGTTCGCGCGCATTGCCGGAATAGACTACGCCGCCATCGTCCAGCACGTAGGCATGATCGGCAATCTCGAGGCTCATGCGCGCGTTCTGTTCCACCAGCAGCACCGAGATCCCCTCCTCGCGCATCTGCGATACCACGCGAAACACATCCCGCACGATCAGCGGAGCCAGGCCCTGCGACGGCTCGTCGAGAATGAGCAGGCGGGGATTGAGCAGGAGCGCGCGTCCGATCGACAGCATCTCCTGCTCGCCGCCGGAGAGCATGCGCCCGCGGCTGAGCTTGCGCTCGGCCAGCCGCGGAAACAGCGCGTAGATCCGTTCGATGGTCCAGGGTCCGCCGCGCTCCAGCGGCACCTTCAGGTTTTCCTCGACGCTGAGATTGGCGAAGATGCGTCGCCCTTCGGGAACGTAGCCCACGCCGCTCGCGGCAATCCGGAAGGTCGGCCAACGCGTGGTGTTCGCCCCGAAGATCGTCACTCGCCCCTGGCGCGCGGGCGTCAGGCCCATCAGGGTACGCAGCGTCGTGGTCTTGCCTGCGCCATTGCGGCCCAGCAACGCCGTGATCCGGCCCTGCGCGACCTCCAGGCTGACGCCATGCAGGATATGGCTCTTGCCGTAGTAGGTCTGGAGGCCCTCGGCGGTGAGCGCGGCGCTCATGTGGCGCTACCCAGGTAGGCGGCCTGCACGGCCTCGTTGGCCGCGATCTCCCGGGGCGTGCCTTCGGCAAGGAGGCTGCCCTGGTCGAGTACCGTGACGCGGTCGGCGAGATGGAAGACCACGCGCATGTCATGCTCGATCAGCACGATGGTGAAATTGCTGCCGCGATGCAGCCGGTGGATCAGCTGCGTGATCTCGCCGGTCTCCTGGTCGCCCATGCCGGCGGTGGGCTCGTCGAGCAACAGCAGGCGCGGCCGCAGCGCCAGTGCCATGGCGATCTCCGCCACGCGCTGGTCGCCATGGGGAAGCTCCCCGACCAGCCGGCCGGATCTGGCACGAAGGCCCGTGAGCCCGAGGATTTCCTCGACCTCGCTGCGGACCCTGGCCTTCTCGCTCCGGCTGATCCACGGGCGCAGGCGAAAGCCCGCCGTCACTTCGGCACTGATGCGCACATTCTCGAACACGGTGAGCTCCGGGAAAATCTCGGTGATCTGGAACGTGCGGGCGATGCCGGCGGCGACCCGCCGGTGCGCGGGGAGCGCCGTGATGTCGCGCCCGCCGAACTCGATCGTCCCCATGGTCGGTGGGAAAAAGCCGCTGATGAGATTGAAGAACGTGGTCTTGCCGGCGCCGTTCGGGCCAATGACGGCGCGCAGCTCCCCCTGCTCCACGGCGAGGGAAACATCGCGCACCGCGGCCAGGCTGCCGAAGCGCTTGCTGACGTGCTTGACCTCGAGCACGCTCATGAGTCGCTCCTGCGCCGGATATAGCCGAGCAAGCCGCGCGGGAAGAACAGCACGATCGCGACGAACAGCATGCCGACAAACGACATCCAGTTGAGGGTGATGCTCGAGAGGTAATCCTGCAGCACCACGAATACCGCGGCGCCGAGGAGCGGGCCCCACAGGCTGCGCATGCCGCCCATGACCGCCATCATCACGAAGTCGCCGGACTGGCTGTAATGCAGCCCGCGCGGATCGGCAAAGTTGTTCAGCAGGGCGTAGAGCGCACCGGCAAAGCCCATGAAGAAGCACGACAGCGTGAAGGCGATCCAGATATGGCGGTCCACCGGAATGCCGAGAAAGCGGGCGCGCCGCTCGTTTTCGCGGATCGCGAGCATGGTTCGCCCGAAGGGGGAGCGCAGGATGAAGCCCATCAACCCCACCGCCAGCGCCAGGCAGAACAGCACGAAGTAGTAGAAGGCGTTGGCGTTCGACAGGATGTCGATGGTGGCGATGCCCAGATTGAGCGGCACGCGCGAGAACCCGCGCAAGCCGTCGTCGCCGCCGGTTACCGAGCTCCACTGGAAGGCGATGTAGTAGAACACCTGCCCGAAGGCGATGGTGACCATGGCGAAATAGACGCCGCGCCGTCTCACGCTGAGCGCGCCCAGCAGGCTGCCGGCAAGCCCGCCCAGCAGCGTGCCGCACAGCAGCGCCAGCGGCGTGCTCGGCGCGAGGAACTTCAGCGCGAAGCCGGCCCCGTACGCGCCCAGCCCGAAGTACGCCGCGTGGCCGAATGACAGCACGCCGGTGAATCCCAGCAGGAAATTCACCGACATGGCGGCCAGTCCGAGTACCAGCACGCGCGTGCCAAGCGCGGTATAGCCGCCCAGCGATGGCATCCAGTAGGGCGCAAGCAGCAGCGCCGCCCAGAGTGCCGCCAGCGCCAGCAGCCGGTGAGGCGGCTCCCGTCCGTTCATGTCATCATGCCCTCTTCGCCAAGCAGGCCGCGCGGGCGCAGCAGCAGCACCACGGCCATCAGCACGTACATGATCGCCTCGCTTGCCGCGGGCAGGAATACCGCGGTGACGCCCGAGGCGACGCCGATCAGCAAACCGCCAAGCAGCGTGCCGGCGAGGCTGCCGACGCCGCCAACGATAATCGCGATGAAGCTCGGCATCAGCAGCCCCGTTCCCATGGTCGGCTCCAGCCCGAGCTGCCCCGCGGCGAGCACGCCGCTCAGCCCGGCCAGATAGATGCCGACGCCAAAATTGAGGGTGCGCAGCCTGCCGACGTTGATGCCGAGCGCCGCCACGGTTTCCAGGTCGAGCGTGCCGGCGCGGATGCGGATGCCGAGCCGGCTGTAGCGCAGCAGCGCGAAGAGCAGCGTCACCGCGACCGCCACCGTGCCGACCATGAACAGGCGGTAGCCGGTGATGAA
>NZ_JARJLM010000718.1 GCF_029335485.1 Cupriavidus basilensis | reverse complement strand
GCGAGAATCACGGTGCAGTGGGAAGACAGGATGCCGCCCTCGTTGTGCACGAGCGCGACCTCGGCGCCATCGACCTGGCGTTCGCCCAAGCCGCCGCGCAATTGGCGCACCGCCTCGACGATGCCGAACAGTCCGCCCGCTGCGCCGGCATGGGCGTGCGACAGCATCCCGCCGTGGGTGTTCACCGGCAGCTTGCCGCCGATGCGCGCGTGTCCGCCCGCGACGAACGCCCCGCCCTCACCCGGTTCGCAGAAGCCCAGCTCTTCCAACTCGATGATCGGCACGATGGTGAAGCAGTCGTACAACTCCGCCACATCGATGTCCTGCGGACCCAGGCCCGCCATTTCGTAGGCGATACGCCCAGACTCCTTGGCGCCGAACTCGGTCAGGCTGGGCGCGCACATCAGGTGTTCGTGCGTGTGATATTCCCCAATGCCCTGCAGGAACGCCGGTCGGCTGTGCAGATCGCGCGCGCGCTCAGCCGATGTCACGATGAATGCCCCGCCCGCGTCCGAGATCAGGCAACAGTCGAGCATGCCCAGTGGATCGGCGATAGGCTTGGCCGTCAGCACGTCGTCGAGCGTCAACGGCTTCTTCATATGGGCATTCGGGTGCAACAACGCGTGGTCACGGGCCATGACCGCCACGTGAGCGAGCTGTTCGCGAGTGGTGCCATAGACATGCATATGGCGCTGCGCGATCATCGCGTAGAGGCCTGGAATCGACGCGCCATAAGGCTGCTCGAAGTACGGGTGGCCCACCGCCATCAGCGCCGCCACGGCGGCGTCGCGGGACTGGCCGGTGGCGCGGTTCTCACCCGCGCAGACGAGGATGGTCTCGACCTGTCCGCTAACGATCGCTTCCGCGGCATGCTTCAACATCACGGCCGGGCTCGCGCCCCCGACCACCATCGACGCATTGAAGCGAGGCTTGATGCCCAGGTACTCGCAAAGCACCGAGCCCAGCATGAAATAGGGCTCAGTGAATGAGTACGCGGTCAGCACGCCATCGATGTCCGAGACCTTCAGGCCGGCATCTTCGAGCGCACGCTTGGCGGCCTGTGCGTTCAGCCCCAGCCCCGACATATTCGGTACGCGGCCGATATCGGACTCGCCGATGCCGACGATGGCCACTTTGTTCTTCAACGATGCAGGTGTCTTCATCGATCGACCTTTGCTGTGGCTGCGACGGGCTGGAACTGGGGCACCATGGCGCCGTCACCGCGTTCCTCGAATGTCACCTCGACTCGGTCCCCGATCGACACCGATAGCGCATTGTCGCCAACGATGTTGGCCACCATGCGCGGGCCTTCGTCGAGTTCGATCATGGCCACCACATAGGGGACCTTGTCGTTGAACGCGGGCATGGAGGCGCGACGGATGATGGTGAAACTGTGGACGCTGCCCGTACCCGCGCTCTGCACCCATTCGAGCTCGTCGGACCAGCACTCCGGACAAAGGTGGCGGGGCATGAAATGCAGAGCCTCGCATGCCTTGCAGCGACGGATCAGCAGCTTGCGCTCGCGCGCGGCATTCCAATAGGGTTGCGAGTCGGCGTTGGCGATCGGCTGGGGAAGCTGCACGCTCATGGCTGGCCTCCCCCGAGCGGGAGATCACGGTCCGCCGCGCCGGCAAAATCGGCGCTGCGACGCTCAAGCGCTGCGGCCAGCCCTTCACGGAACTCGGGATTGGACATCGCCATCGCCTGCCCGAACCCCTCGAATGCGAACATGTCGTTCAGCGTCGTTTCGAAACTGCGCGCCATCAAGATCTTTGCCAGGCCCATGACTTCGGCGGGGCCGTCTGCCAGCCGCTGTGCCTCGCGCAGGCCGGCCTCGCGCAGCTCGGCATCCGGTACAACCCGAGAGACCAAGCCGAGCTCCGCCGCCTGCTGCGCGGTCATGCTCGCTCCGCTAAACAGGAAGTCCTTGGCGCGCGCCATGCCAATCAGTCGCGGCAGGTGATACATCATGCCGATGTCGGGGATGGCGCCGAGGCGGAAAAATCCCGACATGAACTTCGCGCTTTCCCCGGCGATCAAGACGTCGCCGGTCAGCGCCAGCCCCATCCCGCCGCCTACGGCGTGCCCGTTCACGCCGACCACGACCGGCTTGTCCAGTGTAATCAGCGGCGTCAGCCAACGCCCCAGGCCGCGAAAGCGACGGTGGACCGGCCACGGATCGCACGCAGTCTTCAACATGTTGAGATCGCCGCCCGAGCAGAACGTCGGGCCGTCGCCGGTCAGGAACACGGAACGAACGGTCCGGTCCCGCTCGGCCAAGGCGACCGCGTCGCCGATCTGCTCTCGCAGCGCAGACGTCAGCGAGTTGCGGTTCTCAGGATTCGAAAGCCGCACGATGAGTACGGGACCGTCACGCTCCGTGATTACGATCTTTTCCGTCATGGTTTTGTCTCCAATTGCCTGCCATCCGCCGAGCGGATGGCGATGTCTCGATGGGTACTCGGTCCACTTCTGGCACTTCCTCATCGCCAGGCGGACCTGCGTGTATGTCATTCAGCGACGTATTTCAGCCAACGTCCGCCGTCGACGATCAGGTTCTCACCAGTGACGTAGCACGCAAGGTCCGACGCCAGATAGGCTGCCGCATTCGCGATGTCCTGCTTGCGGCCAAAGCGGCCCAGCGCGGTCTTCTTCGCTTCAAGCTCGCCGCGTCCCGTCTCGATGTACATCCGGCGCACGCCCTCGGTGTCGCCGATCGGCCCCGGAGAAATCGTATTCACGCGGATGCCGTCGCCGCCCCACTCGACCGCCAGCGTCCGCGACAGAGAAAGAATGCCGCCCTTGGCCGCTGACGCGTGCGCCGCACCCGGCCAGCCTGTCACGCCAAGCATAGTGATGATGCTAATGATCGAGCCGCCGTGCGACGAGGCCTTCAGGTAGGGATATGCCGCGTGGCACCCGTGGAATGTGCCATTGAGATCGATGTCGATCACCGTCCGCCAACCGTTCGGCGACAGCTCGGCGGTCGGGCATACGAAGTTCCCGGCGGCGTTGTTCACCAGGATGTCGAGACCGCCGAACTGCTGCACGGTCGCTTCCACCGCTTGCTTGACCTCTTCGTAGTTGCGCACATCGGTCCGGCATGCCGCTGCCGTCCCGCCTTCGCGGTTGATGGCCTCCGCCGCGGCCTGCACGCTCTCCTCGGTGCGCCCCACCAGCATGACCTTTGCCCCCAGCCTCGCGTAAAGGTTGGCGATATCGAGTCCAAGGCCGCTGCCACCGCCGGTGATCAGCGCAACGCGGCCCTTCAATGTGTCGTCCTTGTACATCAATTCCTCTCCATGGGTTCGTTGTGTCGTATCCCGTCTTAACGCAAGCCGCATGCCAATACGCGAGCAGGTCCTACGACGCCCCACCGCTGGCGGAAAGTAGGGCTATTCCGCGCGCCGCGCGCAGATTTCCGGCAGACACCTCGCGATGGAGTGTCCTTGCTGAACACCAACATGTGCGCGGTGACGACAGCTCGAATGCACAGCGCGAGCGGTCAGACCTCGCGCGATGAGCCGACGCCCAAAGTGGAAACGGCCTGGTGTCAACCAGGCCGTCCGAAACTCCGAAGCCACGCTGTCGCTAAGCTGTGGCGCCCGTTGCGACGGCACCGAAGGCGCCGGCCTGTGCGAGCTGCGCGAGCCGTTCACGGTCGTAGCCGAGCCAGTCAGCCAGTACCTCGGTAGTGTGCTCGCCGACTTGTGGCGCCAACACCGGATCGGCCAGCGGCGTGCCGGAATAGCGGATCGGCAACGACACGTTGGGGACCCAGCCCAGTTCCGGATGCGGAATGCGCGTCACCATCCCGCGTTCGCGCGCCTCTGGAGAGCGCAACGCCTCGCCAACTGTGCGGACTTCCCCGCATGGCACGCCTGCCTCGCGCATGCGCGCCTTCCAGTGATCCCACGGCTGCTGGGCAAATGCCTCGTCCAGCAGCGCGAACAGTTCTCCGCGTCGAGCGATGCGGTCGCGCCCGGTGGCGTAAGCGGGATCGGCTGCGACTTCCGGAAGGTTCAGCACCTGCCTCATCAAGCGCTGAAAGATCTTGTCGTTACCCGAGTTGATGAAGAAGGACCGGTCCTTCGACCTGAACACGCCTGACGGGCAGGTGTCGGGGCTAGTATTGCCGTGGCGGGATGGCTCGACTCCGGTGAAGAGCTGCTGCATCGCCGCATAACCCGTCATCAGGATCGCGCTATCCAGCAGGGCCACTTCTATCGCTTGGCCCTCACCGGTCCGCCCTCTCGCCACCAACGCGCCGAGGATGGCGTTGCAGGCCAGCATCGCGGTGCTGATATCCATCACCGACGACATGGCGCGCACGCCTTCGCGGTCGGCATAGCCATTCATCGACACGAAGCCGCTCTCGGCCTGTACGATGGGATCGAAGCCCAGCCGGTCGGAAAACGCCCCGGTGCGACCATACGCAGATACCGAGCAGAATATCAGCGCGGGATTGCTTTTGCGGCAGGCATCGTAGTGCAGACCCAGCCGTTCCATCACGCCGGTTGAGAAGTTCTCGACCACCACGTCGGCCTTGGCGATCAGCTCGCGCGCCACCGCAATTCCTTCCGCCGACTTCAGGTCGAGTGTGATGCTGCGCTTGTTGCGGTTGGTCCAGATGAACGGGGCGCCACCGCCCAGCGCAGCCTCGTACGGAGGGTACTGGCGGAAATCGTCCCCTTTGCCGGGCGCCTCGATCTTTATAACCTCTGCGCCCATATCGGCCAGGACCATGGTGGCGAAGGGTCCGGCGATGAAATGCGTGAAGTCCACGACCTTCAGTCCCTTCAAGGCGAGATCCGCGCCTGCGGGACGGGACTGGTGCTCGGGAAATTCGGCTTCAAGTTTGCTGAACATGGGATGTCGATAGGAGTGTGTCATTCTGTGATGAGAAAATGCGTCCGGGGCGGGAGAGCCACCGACGCGGTGATCATTCGGCGTCGCGCATCGCGGTGGCATCGGCGCGGATCATGTCCGCCCCCTTCTCGCCAATCACGACGGCGGCGGCATTGGTATTGCCGGAGGTGACGGTTGGCATCACCGAGGCATCGACCACCCGGAGCCGCGCCACGCCGTGCACGCGCAGCTGCGTGTCCACCACCGCCATCCGGTCATAGCCCATGTCCGGCACCCACCACGATGTAGTCGATTTTTTCCGCTGCCGGACTCACGATGAGCTTTTTCATGGCGTACATGTCTCCTTGCTGGCCAATTGCCTGCGGCCAAGCTCGTTGTTATTGGTGTGTTTCGGATACAAGGCTTTTAAGCAATGCGCATGCCTGATCCACCCGAGGTCACAGGTTGAGCTGCCTCCGTCGCTGGCGCAAGGGGTGGCAACCACCGAGGCGATGCCGACCCCGGGCTATACCCTTGAAATGTGTTCTGGAACTGTATTTAGCGAGAACACCCATGTGCTTTGTAACGACAGGATGGAGGATTGTCGTTGCAATGGGCTGACGCCATGCAGATGAAATGCCGTGAGATGACGAGCGGTGGGGCGGGGAGCAAGACGCGAGCGGCGTGCCTAGCTGGATGGACGCCTGCGGAGGAATGCCGTACCGCCTGATCGGCGGTACGTTGTGGCACAGACAGCGCTCTTATTTGCTTTCGCGGAAGGCGGGATAGAGGTTCACGTAGCCCTGCTCCATCCGCTGCTTCGCGCGCTTGGCCGCGTGTTCGCGGGACATCGGCTGGAAGCCGTACCCCGAAACGAGTCGTGACATGAAGGTCGCGCGGGCGGTCACGGCGATGGCATCGTGCAGGGCCTGCTCGTCCCAGCCGGCCTCGAATACCGCATCGGCATCGGCCTGGGACATCTCGTTGGGCGTCAGTGTCAGCTTATGTACAAACGCCAGCAGCGGCCTCAGGCGGGCTTCGACGGGGGCGCTATCCGGGTTCTCAAGCAAGCGATCAACCAAGCCCTGTTCAATCCCCCACGCATAGGCCACCTCGGAGTGCGCCACATACACCATTTTGCAGCCAGCGACACCGGCCGCATAAGCGAAGATCAACTCACGCTCGCCCTGGCTCAGGGGCGAGGGACCGTTCATCAGCGCCTGGCTCATCACTGACCAGGGACCGTATATCTCCGGATACTTGTTGTAGACGACGGGAGGGCCGGCATCGGCCGCGAGGGACTTAAAGAAGGACATGGGAATCACCTTTTCGCTATGAATGGAATGGGGGCTCGATACAAAGCACAATCAATGCCCGCCGTCCGTGCGCTCGAACAGCCAGTCGAATCTTCGCCGGTAAGCCTGCTCGAATGCGGTGATCGCACCATCGTGCCGCATCGTGAAGCCGATGTCGTCGAGCCCTTCAAGCAGGCAGTGCTTGCGAAAGGCATCGATCTGGAAGGAATGGAGTGCGCCGTCCGTGCCGGTGACGGTCTGTCGGGGCAGATCCACGCGAAGGGTCGCGCCGGGCCGAGCATGCAGCTGCTGTCGCAGCTTCGCGCAGACATCGGCATCGAGTCGCACCGGCAAGAGCCCTCCCTTAAGCGCGTTAAGATAGAAGATGTCACCGAAGTCAGCGGCAATCACGCAACGGATGCCGTAGTCGATCAGCCCCCACGGCGCCTGCTCGCGGCTTGATCCGCTGCCGAAATTGCGATCGCCCACGAGGATGCAAGCGTGGCGGTACGGCGCCTGGTTCAGCACGAACTCGGGAACTTCGCTGCCATCCTCGCGAAATCGCATGTCGCGAAACAGGAAGTCCTGATAGCCCTGCTGCCGGGGTCGGCGCAGGAAGCGCGCGGGCAAAATCTGGTCCGTATCAGCGGGCAGGTCCAGCGGAGCGGCAACGCCTTCAAGTATCTCGAATCGTTCCATCTCAAGCTCCAAGCGTGCGCACGTCGGTGATGCGCCCAGTGAGTGCGGCGGCCGCGGCCATTGCCGGGCTCACCAGATGCGTCCTGCTGCCCTTGCCCTGCCGCCCGACGAAATTGCGGTTGGACGTCGATGCGCACCGCTTGCCAGGTCCAACCACGTCGCCGTTCATGCCCACGCACATCGAGCAACCCGATGCGCCCCAGGTACAGCCCGCGTCGCGGAAGATACGGTCAAGACCTTCAGCTTCTGCGGCCAGCTTCACCTGCGTCGAGCCGGGCACGACCAGCGTCGGGACCGTCGCGCGCCTCCCTCGCAGAATCTTGGACGCCGCCCGCAGGTCTTCCAGTCGCGCGTTGGTGCAGGATCCGATAAAGACCTGATCGATCTCGATATCGGTCAGCGCCATACCGGGCGCCAGACCCATGTAGTCGAGCGTCCGTTGCATGTCGGCACGGCGCTGCGAATCAGGCTGCAACGCCGGATCGGGCACGCGTCCATTGACCGGCAGCACGTCGGCGGGACTGTTGCCCCATGTCACCATCGGCGCCAGCGTGCTGGCATCGAGCGAGACTTCGCTATCGAACACCGCGCCGGCATCGGACGGCAGCGAACGCCAGTATTGAAGCGCCTTGTCCCACTGCGCGCCGCTAGGCGCGAATGGGCGGCCTTGCAGATAGGCGTAGGTGGTGTCGTCCGGGGCCACCATGCCGGCTCGCGCGCCGGCATCGATCGACATATTGCAGACAGTCAGGCGCTCCTCGATCGACATCGCCTGCACCGTCGAGCCCGCGTATTCGATCACGTGTCCGGTGGCGCCGTTGATGCCGATCTTCGCGATGATCGCCAGGATCACGTCCTTGGCGGTCACGCCGGCGGGCAGAGCGCCGTCGACCGAGATGCGCATGGTCTTCGCGCGACGCTGCCAGGTGGTCTGCGTCGCCAGCACGTGCATGATATCGCTGGTGCCGAGCCCAAACGCAAGCGCTCCCAGCGCGCCGTGGGTCGATGTGTGGGAGTCCCCGCAGACCAGCAACATCCCGGGCTGCGTCAGTCCCTGCTCCGGCCCGACCACGTGCACGATGCCCTGGCGTGGATCGCCAAGCGGAAATTGGACAATGCCGAATTTCTCGGTATTCCGCGACAGCAGGTCCACGGCGCGCCGCTGCTCAGGATCGGCAATGGCAGCAAGTTCGGCGCGCTGCGTCGACACGCCGTGATCGGGCGTGCCGAACACTTGGTCGGGCCTACGCACGCCCAACCCCCGCCCCTCCAGGAAGTCGAAGGCGTGTAGTGATCCGTCGTGCACAAAGTGGCGCGCTACGTGCAGCAGCGTCTGGCCATCCTCGCGCTGCAGGATGGCGTGGGCGTCCCAGATCTTCTCGTATAGCGTCTTGCTCATCTCAGCTCTTCGGCTCGCGCCGGTTCAATCGGCAATGATGTTGGCGTCCCTGATCAGCTTGCGGAATTTGTCCTCGTCGGTGCGCAGCACTCCCGCGAACTGCTCTGGCGTGCGCACCGGCGAGATTTCCTGGCCCACGGCATCCAGGCGCCGGATGATGTCGTGGTCCGCGCGGGCGAAGGCCATCGCTTCCGCCAGCCGGGACTTTGCCGCAGCCGGGATCCCCGCCGGCCCGACCACACCCACCCAGACCTCGAACGTCACATCCGGATAGCCCAGCTCGCGGAATGTCGGGACGTCCGGAAATTTCGGCGAGCGCCGGTTCAAACTGATCGCCAACGGACGCAAGGTACCGCTCTTTAATAATTCCGCCATCGAGGTCGCGGCGCCCATCACAAAGCTGAGCCGGCCGGCGACGGCGTCCGGAAGTGCGGCGCCGATGCCCTTGTACGGCACGTGTGTGAACGAAACCCCAGCCTGGCGCGCGAGCAGCTCCACCGGAAGGTGATTGGTAGCGCCAATGCCCGCCGAGCCGTAGCTGACTTGCCCGGGGCTCTTGCGAGCGGCGGCGATCAGTTCCGCGAGAGTCCTGTACGGCCCGGCGCCGCGCGTCACCAGCAGGGACGGTGAGCGAACCATTTCGCCGATCGCGGTGAAGTCGCTGACCGCATAGCCGGCGCGAGGATTGACATGCGGCACCGTCACCAGCGTGTTGGCGGCGGCCAGCAGCGTATAGCCGTCGGCCGGCGCCTTCATCACTTGCCTGATTGCCAGCAGCGAGCTGGCACCGGAAACGTTCTCGACCACGACCGGTTGCTTGAGGAACACCGACATCTTCTCGGCGTAATACCGCGCGCTCTGGTCGACGAGCGTACCCGCGACGGTACCGACGACGATGCGGATCTGCCGGGATGGAAACGCGGGGTCCTGCGCCAGCACGGGCATTGGCAACAGTGCCGACGCCGGCGCGATGCCGGCCAGGCAATGAAGAAATCTGCGACGCTTCATGGAAATGATGTCTCCTGTCATGCATTTGCCGATCGCCGCACGTTGCGGCGGACGCTGGCCCGTTGCTCGCGCATGCGTCCGGATCGGGGCTCCGCTCGAAACGGACCCTCCTGTTAGCACGATCGAGTCTACACAACGGCCAGGTGGCAATCGGTTTGAATTTCTAACCAATGCAACTGAATTTCTAACCAATGCAACCGTGCGGCGCAGCGATTCACCCGCCAGGCAATGATGCCCCGTGCGGGCCCCGCGAACCCATATCGACACAGGAGTCCCAGGACAAACGCAAGGCGGAAATGCGGCAGGAAACTGCGGCAGCATGGCGCCGCCGCCTCCGGTGCGGCGCTTACAGTTCAATGATCACGTCCCCGCGCTTGGCGGAAATCTCCTTGAGACGCTTGTACAGATAGGACCGAGAAATGCCGAGTTCCTCTGCCACGCGCTTCTTGTTCCCGCGCGTGCGCACCATCGCTTCCATGATCAAATCGGATTCGACCCGATCTTTGGCGTCGCGGACATCCGAGACATTGGAAGGGTCGCGCCGCATGGTCCGCGCCGCATTGCCGCGCTCGAGCAAGCTTTCCGCGCTCTCGAGACTGCCGAAGCTCTCAATGCCGAGCGCGGGGCCATCGCAGAAGATCGCGGCACGCTCGATCGCATGCTGCAACTGGCGGATATTGCCCGGCCACGCGCGCGACTGCAGGAAACGGATCGCCGCGTCGGTGATGCCCTTCTTCTGCAGTCCCTGTCGATGCGCGAAGGCCTCGAGGAAGGTGCTCGCCAACTCCGGGATATCCTCGAGCCGGTCACGCAGCGGCGGCAGGCGCAGGGTCACCGCGCTGATGCGGTAGAACAGGTCGAGGCGGAATGTGCTCTCGGCAATCATCGCGCCGAAATCGCGGTTACTCGCCGAAATTAGCCGGAAATCCGACTGCCGGGCCTTGTCGCCACCCACTCGTTCGAAGAGGCCGTCCTGCAGCACGCGCAACAGCTTGACCTGGATATCAAGCGGCATGTCGCCAATCTCGTCGAGGAACAGGCTGCCGGTGTCCGCCGCCTCGAACTTTCCCTTCCGGCCCTTCTTGTCCGCGCCGGTGAAGGCACCGGCCTCGTAGCCGAACAGCTCGCTCTCCACCAGGTTGGCCGGCATGGCTGCGGAGTTGACCACCACGAGCGGCTTGTCGTTGCGCGGACTCAGCATGTGGATCGCGTGCGCGACTAGCTCCTTGCCTGTCCCGCTTTCGCCCGCCAGCAGCACGGGGACGTCGAGCGGCGCGACCCGGATAATGTCTTCCTTCAGTCGCCGGACAGCCTCACTATTGCCCACCATCTGATCCAATCCGTACTTGCGGTTGCGAATGCCGGACAGCTCGCGCCGGTAGAAATCCAGTTCCTTCTTCACCCGGGTCAGTTCCTCGGTCATCTGGCTGATGACCTCGGGGCCCTTGAACATGACCTGACCAATCGCGGCGACGACCCGCTCGTTGCGGTCGAAGATGGGGATGCGCGACACGATGCGCGTTACGCCCTTCATCTCCAGCAGTTGCGCAACCTGCGCCTTCCCTGACGCCACACATTCATGCAGACGCGTGTTTTCGATAACCTCGGTGACGTGGCGTCCGATCGCCTCGCCATGCTTCAGTCCAAAGAAGCGTTCATGCACCGGGCTCATATACGCGATCTTGCCACCCGGGTCGACAACCACCATAGCGCGGTAGGGGTCCGTAATGAAGTGCCGGAGAATGTCCTCGGCAGAATCGACGCTAGCGAGGAACTCGTTGAGGTCATCCGATTCACCAGCCTCGAAAATCAAGAAACACACCCCGTCGGTATTGTGCACCGCAGCAATTGTCAGTGGTTGCTCCAGATCAGTCATCGCCCAGAGGCGCCGAAGTGGCACCCTGCCGCGATTCCGCCACGCCGCAGCAAGGGATCGGGCAACGAACACGTCCTTCCCAAGTCCGCTTGCGAATCGGGTCTGGCCTTCCTCGTCTAACACGAAGATTCCTTTTGTCTCTCTCTTCATCACCGTCTCTGCTGTGATCTCTATCTGTCTTTAGTGTATTCGATGAGGACACCGCTCTGTAGTCGGAAAACGCAGCTCACCTCGCGAGAACAGGCGAGCGCTGTCCCTCGCGCGCTTGCCACGCCGCCCGGAAAGTCCTCCAAATCGCCGTGGAAGCCAGCTTGGAGGCCAAGCCCGCGCGGGCTTTGCGATTCCTTGACGCACATCCTGTGCCAGCGGCACGACTCTGTGGCATGAGGCTTGCATTAATGGGGCACTTACCCACCCAGGCAGCAACGCATGACTACACTGAGTGAATTGCCCAAGCAGCCCCTATCCGCCGGCCTCGAACTTCTGAAGGGCGTCAGCGTCTTGGATCTGACGACATCCGTTGCAGGCCCCTACGGCACGCTGCTGCTCGCCGACCTCGGCGCGGAAGTCGTCAAGGTCGAGCGGCCATCGACCGGCGACGACACACGCGCATGGGGGCCGCCGTTCCTCGATGGCGAATCGTTGTGGTTTCTCGCTGTCAACCGGAACAAGTCCAGCATTACCATTGACCTGACCCGAGCGGAAGGCCGGCAGGTTCTGGACCAGCTGATCAAGATCTCCGACGTGGTCGTGGTGAACACCAGCGCAGCGGTGCAGGCCAAGCTGGGCGTCGACTATGCGAGGCTGAGCGCAATCCACCCCGGGCTGATCCATGTTTCCATCACTGGCTTTGGCCTGCAGGGCCCGCGCGCGGAACTGCCTTGCTACGACCTGATCGCCGAAGGCTACGCCGGCATCATGGATCTGACTGGCGAGCCGTCCAATGGGCCACAAAAGGTCGGCACACCGGCCTCCGACCTTCTCGCCGGCCAGGACGCTGCGATGGCTACCCTCGCAGCGCTGTACGATCGGCAACGGACCGGAAAGGGCCGGCAGATCGATATCTCGATGGTCGCCAGCTCGGTCCGTTTCATGGCACCCCGGATCGTTCCATATCTCGGTTCCGACGAGATGCCGCGCCGCTCGGGCGGGCGCGACTCCGTAATTGCCATCTATCAGGTGTTCGATACCGCCGACCATCCGCTGACCCTCGGCCTGGGCAATGACGCCATCTGGAAACGTTTCTGGAGCGCGGTCGGCAAGCCGGAGTTCGGCGCACAGGCTGAACTCGACACCAACGCCAAGCGGCGCAATGCGCGCGAGCGGATCGTCGCGGCCATCGCCGACATCCTGATCGGCCGCCCCCGGGCAGAGTGGCTCAAGCTGTTCGCCACACACCGGATCCCGGCCGGCCCGATCAACACCATTGAGCAACTAGTCGCCGATCCGGTGCTGCGCGACGACGGCCTGTTCTTTGCGATCGACGGGCCGCAGGGCCCTATTCCGCAGGTCGGTCTCGGCATCCGCTTCGACGGGCGGACCGAGACCACACGCATGCCCCCTCCCACGCTCGGTCAGCACTCCGGGCAAATACTCGGCCAACGTCTGTCGATGTCACCCACCTGCATCGCCGGACTAACGGATTCGGAAATCGTTTAAAGGAAAAGACATGGCATACGAAGAGATTCTCTACCAGGAAGACGGCCCCATCGGCACCATCACGCTGAACCGGCCACACGACGGCAACATGTTCACCGAGCGGATGTGCCACGAGATCCGCGACTGCATCAACGACATCCGCCGTGAAACCCGTACGCGCGTGATTGTCATCACTGGCGCCGGCGACAAGTTCTTCTGCACAGGTGGTCGCAAGGACGGCATGCAGGACACCACCCTCTACGCCGGCGTGCTGCCGACGCTGGAGATGTACGAAAGCATCGATCGCCTCCAGAAGCCGGTGATCGCATCGATCAACGGCTTCGCCGTCGGCGGCGGCAATGTACTGCAGGTAGTGTGCGACCTGACCATTGCCAGGGAATCGGCCGTCTTCCGCCAGGTCGGCCCGATGGTCGGCAGCTTCGACGCGGGGTATGGCACGTGGTATCTGGAGGATCTGGTCGGCAAGAAGCGTGCGAAGGACATCTGGTACCGCAACCCGAAGATCAGCGCACAGGAGGCGCTGGAAATGGGGCTGATCAACAAGGTGGTACCGGACGCAGAACTGCAGTCCGCTACCCGCGCCTACGCGCTGGAAATCGCCGAACGCGGCGCCTTCGCCCTCGCTTCGCTGAAGAGCGCCTTTAATGCGCGCCATGGCGGCGTATCCGGACTGTCGCGGATGGCGCACGACCTGCTGCTGCGTGGCTACCTCGACAGCCAGGAACACGACGAACTTGCTGCCGCGTTTGCCGAGCGCCGTCAGCCGGACGCCGGGAAGTTCGGTCACTGAACCAGTGAGCCATTGCCATGCAAAACATCCTGACGCTTCACAATCCGCAGAATGCCAGGGACTACTACCTGTCCGGCATCTGGCAACAGGACACCCTGTACACCCTGGCCCGGCGCCATGCGCGCGAGCGGCCAAGCGCTTGCGCGCTGCGCGACGCCGACGTCCGGCTGAGCTGGCGCGAGGTCGTCGACTGGGTAGACAGCGTGGCCGAGGACCTGCACCGCAAAGGCCTGAAGCCGGGCGACCGGGTTGGCATCTGGCTGCCGAACATCGTGCATACGGTGATCGTGTTCCTGGCCTGCTCGCGTAACGGCTATGTGTGCTGTCCATCTCTGCATCAGAACTACACCGTCGACGAGATCTGCACGCTGCTGAACCGGATCCAGTGCCGCGCCCTGTTCGCGATGCCAGGCTACGGTGCAGACGCGGCCCAGCACTCCATCTTCGAGCGGGTGCGCGATATCCCCACACTCTGTGCTGTCTACGCACTAGGCGATGCCGACGTGGCCGAGACGACTGCAGCGGGCGCCGGGCCCTTTCCCGGCCGGCAGCCGCCGTCGGCGCTCACCGTGCCCGACATGAACCCCGACAAGATCGTCTACCTGGCCTTCACATCGGGCACCACCGGCCAGCCGAAGGGCGTCATGCACAGCGACAACACGCTGCTAGCGAACGGTCGGGCCATGGTCGCGGACTGGGGGCACACTGCGGACACCATTGTGCTGACGCTCAGCCCGATGAGCCACCACATTGCCACCGTGGCGATCGAACAGATGCTGGTGGTCGGGATGGAGCTCGTGATGACGAACCTGCGTCGTGGCGCCCACGCGCTCGACTGGATCGTCGACACCGGAGCCACCTATGTAATGGGCGTCCCGACCCACGCGATGGATATCCTGCAGGCCATCCGCGAGCGCGGCATGACCTCGCTGGGGGACGTGCGGACCTTCTACATGGCCGGCGCGGCGATCCCGCGTGACGTGGCGGAGAAGTTCGTCAGCCTCGGCGTGATGCCGCAGAATGTCTACGGCATGACCGAGAACGGCTCGCACAACTACACCGTTCCCACCGATACGCCGGACGCCATCGTTACGACATGTGGCCACGCCTGCCGCGGCTACGAAGTGCGTATCTGGAAGCAGGGCAATCCTGATGAGGAGGCCGAAATCGGAGAAGTTGGCGAAATCGGGGGCCGCGGCGGCACCCTGATGCTTGGCTATTTCAGCAACCAGGTTGCCACCGAGAGCTCGTTCAACATCCACGGCTGGTTCATGAGCGGCGACCTCGGAATCATGGACGCGAACGGCTGCCTGATCATTGTCGGCCGCAAGAAGGACCTGATCATCCGCGGCGGCCATAACATCCATCCCGCGCATATCGAAGAGCTGGCTATGCGCCATAGGGCCGTGGAGCGTGCTGCGGCCTTTCCAGTGCCCGATGAGCGGCTCGGGGAGAAGGTTTGCCTGTCGGTGATCCTCCGCTCCGGACAGCAGGTCGCCCCCCAGGACATGCTGTCGCATCTCGCCACCTGTGGACTTTCCAAGTACGACATGCCCGAATACTTCATCGACATGGAAGCCTTCCCGCTGACCGCCAGCGGCAAGATCCTCAAACGCGAACTCGTCGAGATGGCGCGTCTGGGAAAAATTTCGCCGGTTGCGGTCCGTTATAAGGCGGCCGCAGGGTCGGGAGCCTGACATGACAGTCGAACTGAGCTTTTTTTCCGACCAATACGCGATCCTGACACTGAACCGCCAGGACGCGCTCAATGCGCTGCAGTTCCGCATGCTTGCGCAGATTTCGCAGGCGATCGACGAGGTGGCGCAGTCACCGGCGCGCGGGCTGATCGTGGTGGGCGCAGGTCCCAAGGCGTTCTGCGCCGGCGCCGACATCACGGAACTGATGGACCGCGACCTGACCGCGCAGCGGGACGGCGCCCTACTTGGCCAGCAGGCCTTCAACAAGCTCGCCCGGCTCGCCATCCCGTCCGTGGCGGTGCTGCACGGCTATGCCTTCGGCGGCGGGCTGGAACTGGCGATGGCATGCACGTTCCGGATCGCGACCCGCAAGGCCAAGATGGGACTGCCCGAGATCAAGCTGGGGCTGATCCCCGGCTATGGTGGCACACAGCGTCTGCCGCGCCTAGTCGGTGAGGGACGGGCGCTGGAACTGATCATGTCCGGCCGTGCCATCGACGGCGCCGAGGCCGAACGGATTGGCCTCGTCAATCAGCTCGTCGAAGGCGACGATCCGGTCGAACTGGGCCGGCAGTACCTGGCCCCCTTCCTGGCCTTCAGCGGTTGCGCTTCCCGCTTCGCGCGGGAAGCCGTGCAGAGGGCGCTAGCGACCACGCTCGACGAAGGTCTGCGGATCGAAGCCGACCTGTCGACGCTTGCGTACCAGACCCGTGACGCGGCCGAGGGCATGAAGGCATTCATCGAGAAGCGCGAACCGGAGTTCAAGGATGGATGATATCTCTCGCGGCTGCATCGTCGTCACCGGCGCGAGCCGTGGCATCGGCGCAGCCATCGCGCAGGAACTGGCCCGCGCAGACTTCCAGGTCGCCTGCCTGTCTCGCTCCGGCAGTCTCCCTGCCGGCATCGACCTCGAGCTGGCGGAGCGAACCAGGATGTTCGCCATCGCCTGCGACATCACCGATGCCAACTCGCTGACCGAGGCATTCGCGCTGATCGCCGCGACTACCGACCGGCCAATCGTCGGGCTCGTTAACAATGCCGGCGTGCACCTGCAGGGCAAGTCGGCAACCTTCCCCGTTGCCGACTACGAGGCGGTAATGGGGGCGAACGCAACCTCGGTGTTCGCGGTCAGCCAGACCGCCTATCCGTATCTTGCCCGTGCCGGCGGTGCGTTGATCGTCAACATGGGATCGTTCTTCGAGAAGCTTGGCGTCAAAGGGAACGTCGCCTATTGCGCATCGAAGGCCGCGGTGGGCGCCATCACACGCTGCCTGGCGGTCGAATGGGCGCGTGACCGCATCCGCGTCATCAATATTGCCCCCGGCTATATCGAGACGGACCTGAACCGTGCGGAACTCAACGAAGGACCGCTGCAGGATTTCCTGCGCAAACGGATCCCAACTGGCGGCCCGGGCGCAGTCGCCGACGTATCCGGGCTGGTATCGATGCTCTATCGCCTGCCCGGCCAATTCCTCACGGGAGAGACCCTGTACGTCGATGGCGGCCAGGGCATGGCTCTCTGAGTCAAGGAGCGAGACATGAATATTCTGGAACGCCTCGACCGTAGCTTCAGTCTGTCGGACGAGGAACAGATGCTGCTCGACAGCGTCAAGGACCTGTGCCGCGAGCGGATTGCACCGGATGCGGCCCACTACGACCGCACCAGCGAGTTTCCCTGGCGGAACATCGAAGCGATCAATGCGCTTGGCTTGAACGCCATGTTCGTGCCGGAGGCCTATGGCGGCGCGCAGACTTCATATGTCAGCTACCTGGCTTGCGTGCGCGAGATCTCAAAGGCATGCGCCTCGACCGGCATCATCTGGGCCACCAACTTCCATGCAGTGAAGCCGCTGATTGAGTACGGCAGCGAAGCGCAGAAGGAACGTTGGCTGCCGCGCGTGGCCGAGGGGGCGATCGCCTCGCTGGCGATTACCGAGCCGTCGGCGGGATCCGATGCGACCGGCATGCGTACGACCTTCACGCCAGATGGTGACGATATCGTGATCCAGGGCGGCAAGGTGTTCATCACCAATGGCGACGTGGCCGACCTGTACTTGCTGTTCGGCAAGTGGTCCGAGATCTCCGACAGCAAGCAGTCGATCTCAGTCCTGGTGCTCGAAAAGGGCACCCATGGCCTGACGGTACTCAACACAGAGCACAAGATGGGCACGCGCGCCTCCAGCACCGCAGCTCTGTCTTTCGAGAACTGCCGCGTACCTCGCGCCAACCTCATCGGCGCGCCTGGCGACGGCCTGTCCATCCTGTTCGGCTCGCTGAACCGCTCCCGGCCGAGCGTGGCGGCGCACGCGCTGGGCATCGCCCGCGCCGCCTTCGATGACGCCACCGCGTACATCAACGAGCGGAAGCAATCTGGCCGGCGAATCCTGGAGTTCCAAGGTATCCAGTTCATGCTGGCCGACATGGCGTCTGAGCTGGCCCTGTGCGAGTCGTGGCTGTGGCGGATCGGCGAAATGGTCGACCGGGGTGAAAAGGACTTTGGCATCGAGGCATCGATGCTCAAGCTTCGCGCTACCGATGCGGCCATGCGGATCACCACCGATGCAGTGCAACTGCTGGGCGGCTACGGATATTGCAATGACTACCGCGTCGAGCGGCTGATGCGGGACGCCAAGATCACCCAAATCTGGGAAGGCACCAATCAGGTTCACCGCCAGCTCATCGGTAGAAGTTTCCTCACCAAATAAGCAAGGAGTCATGCAGTGACAACGATCAAGACCGTCGGCGTTGCCGGCAGCGGGACGATGGGGGCCGGCATTGCCATCGTCGCGGCTCGCGCAGGCTTTAAGACCATCGTGTACGACACCCGCCAGGAGGCACTCGACCGTGCCCGCAGCCAAACCGAGGGCTTCCTGAAGAAGTCCGCCGAGCGGGGCAAGATACAGCCGGACGAAGTCGGGAAAATTATGGATCGCTGGCAAGGTACAACCAGCGTCGCGGCCATGGCGGAATGCGACATCGTCATCGAGGCGATCTTCGAGGACCTCGCGGTGAAGCATGAGCTATTTTCCGCACTCGACAAGGTTTGCCCCCCGCATACCCTGTTCGCTTCCAACACGTCGACCATTTCAATCACCGAGATCGCTGGCGGTTCGGGACGCCCCGATCGCTTCGTCGGCATGCACTTCTGCCTCCCTGCCCAGTTGATGAAGCTCGTCGAGATGTCGCCAGGACTGACGACCTCGGACGAATCCTTCGCCACCGCCTGGGAATTCACCTTGGCCATGGGTCAGAAGCCGGTCCGAACGCAGGATACCCCTGGCTTTATCCTCAACTACTTCCTGATCCCCTTCAACAACGATGCCATCCGGTTGGTAGAACAGGGAGTTGCGGAGCCGGCCGATATCGATGCCGCGATCAAGACCGCACTGGGCTACCCGATGGGGCCGCTCGAGTTGTTGGATCTGGTCGGCCTGGACACCCAGAAGCTGCTCTGCGAGGCGATGTACGGCCTTACCAATGAGCCACGCGCTGCCTGCCCGCCGCTGGTCCGCCGCATGATCGCCGCGAGACGGCTCGGCAAGAAGACCGGCCAGGGCTTCCATACCTATAGCGACTCGAAAATGTTCGGAGCCTGACCATGAGCTACCAGATCGTTGAAGCAGGACAAAGCCGCTCGTTTCCGGACGGGCACCCCTTCCTTGACGCCGCCAGTCCAGCTGGCGACGGCATCGTCTATCTCGGCGAAGGCGCCGGCCAGGCGTTTGCCGGAGCGCCCGCGAATCCGTCGGCTCGCTTCATCGCCGTCGAGCTTGACTCTGAATGCCTTGGCGCCCACACCGGCGAGCAGGCCGGCAAGGAAGGCTCAAATGTGGTCGGTTTCGCTCGTTTCCGCCTGGGCAACGCAGCACCGAGCAATCTTGTCGAACTCGTCAAGCAGCCCGGCACCGCCTGCGAGGCCGTCGAGGCTGCGCGTGAAGCGTTCCAGGCCGTCGGCCTCGTGGTGGCGGTCTGCAATGACTTTCCCGGCCGCATCGTTGACCGGCTGGTCCGTCCCTACTACAACGCCGCGCTCCGCCGGCTCGACGAGCGACTCGCCACCGCGGAGGACATGGACCAGACGCTTAGGTTGGGACTTGGCTATCCAGAAGGGCCGATCTCCCTGCTCGAGCGTACCGGCCTGGCCCACCACTACACCGTGACCGCGTCACTCTACGAGGCGCTGGGCCAGGAAGCCTACGCGCCCGCCCGCCGCGCTCGCGTGGCCGCGCAACGTGCGGAGCGGTCGTCGTCATGACGCAGCCATTGCGGGGCGTGAAGGTCCTGGACTTCAGCACGCTTCTCCCCGGTCCGCTCTGCACCCTGCTGCTGGCGGAGGCCGGCGCCGACGTCATCAAAGTCGAGCGGCCCGTGCACGGCGATGAGATGCGCTCCTACAAGCCGAAGCTGGGCTCGGACAGTGCCAACTTCGCCTTGCTGAACCGTGGCAAGCGCTCGGTCGCCCTTGACCTGAAATCGGCGGAAGCCATTGAAGCGCTGGAGCCGCTGGTTCGCGACGCCGATGTGCTAGTCGAGCAGTTCCGTCCTGGCGTGATGGGAAGGCTCGGCCTTGGCTATGGGGTATTGTCGGCGCTGAATCCACGGCTGATCTATTGCTCCATCACGGGCTATGGGCAGCACGGCCCGCGCGCCCAGGATGCCGCACACGACCTGAACTACGTGGCCTCGACAGGCATGCTGTCTCTGAGTTGCGGCGGCGATGGCGCGCCAGCGCTGCCTCCCGCGCTGATCGCCGACATCGCCGGGGGTGCCTACCCCGCAATGATCAACATCCTGCTCGCACTACGGCAGCGCGAGCAGACCGGCCGCGGCACCTTCCTTGACATCGCCATGGCCGACAACCTGTTCACCCTCCAATACTGGGGACTTGGTGATGGATGGCGTGGTACCTGGCCCACCCCTGGCTCGGGACTGGTGACTGGCGGCTCACCGCGCTACCGGATCTACCGAACCTCAGACGGGCAGTACCTGGCTGCTGCCCCAATCGAGGACAAGTTCTGGTCCAATTTCGTCCGCCTGATCGGGTTGGAGGAGGATGCGCTGGCAAGCCTGAGTGCACACGACGCCATCGCGCGCGTGGCGGAGGTTATCGCGCGCCACCCAGCATGCGTCTGGGAGCAACGTTTTCGCGGACAAGATGTCTGCACGGCCAGGGTTGTCAGTCTCGACGAAGCCTGCCGCGACCCACATTTCACCGCGCGCGGCCTGTTCAGTCGGAGCGTGACCTCAGGTACGCGTGAGCAAATGCCCGCGCTGCCCGTGCCGGTGACAAACGCCTTCCGTGGGGAAAACTTGACCGCACCGGCGCCTGTGCGCGACACCGGCAGCGACAGCCTTCCCGCATGGAAGAACTGAGGCAGCGCGAGAGCGGCACCACCGCGGTTGCGGCCGGTCACGCCCCCCCGGCGACAACGACTACCACCTCGACAACTACCAGGAAACTGCGCAATGAATCGGCGATCTATCTACTACGGCTGTGTGTTGATGGCACTGGCCAGCGGCCCGGCCTTTCCAGCGGACGAACCGTTCCGCATCGGGGTACTGGTCGACATGACCGGCGTCTACTCCGGCATCGGTGGGCCGGGCGGCATCGCAGCAGTCAAGATGGCAGTTCACGATTTCGGCGGCAAGGTGCTGGGGCGGCCAATCGAGGTGCTGACCGCCGACTACCAGAACAAGGTCGACGTCACTGCTACCCGGGCGCGCGAGTGGTACGATCGCGACAATGTGCAGATGATCATCGAGTCAACCGATTCCGCTTCCGCGCTGGCCTTGCAACAGATCGGCCGAGACAAGAGGAAGATCACGTTCTTTGCCGGTTCCGCAACGACCGAGCTTACTGGCAAGCAGTGCTCGTCCTACGGCATCCACTATGTGTACAACACCTACGCGCTAGCCCACGGCACCGCTCAAGCAATCCTCGCGGAAGGGAAAAATAACTGGTTCTTCATCACTGCGGATTACGCGTTCGGCCATTCGCTCGAGGAGAATGCCTCAGCGGTCGTCCAGCAAGGCGGCGGCAAGGTACTAGGTAAGGTGAGGCATCCGCTGTCGGCTCCCGACTTCGCCTCCTACCTGCTGCAAGCGCAGGCCTCGAAGGCCGAGGTATTCGCGCTGGCGAACGCGGGCCGCGATACGCAGAACGCCGTGCGCCAGGCCGCAGAGTTCGGCCTTGGTCAGGGCAAGCAGGTCGTCGCCCCGCTCCTGATCTTCGACACCGATCTGAAGGGGATGGGCTTGAAGACGGCGCAGGGCCTACAGTTCACCACGGCCTTCTACTGGGACTACAACGACGAAACGCGGGCCTTCGGTCGGAAGTTCCAGTCCCAGACCCGGTTGATGCCGACCATGGTACAGGCCGGCATGTATTCGGCCGTCACACAGTACCTGAAGGCGGTCCAGTCGGTCGGTAGCGCGGACTCCGACAAGATTATGGCGAAGCTGCGGCAAACGCCGATCAACGACTTCTTCGTCAAGAATGGACACATCGAACGCAACGGCCAGATGTTCCACGACATGTACCTGGCCGAAGCGAAGAGCCCGGCCGAGTCCAAAGGCGAGTTTGACTTGCTGAAGATCCGCAAGGTTATCCCTGCGGACAAGGCTTTCCAGCCCTTGGCGCAGAGCGCCTGTCCGCTGAAAGGCTGAACACCCGCCCCTTCGTCACCCCACCGCAGCCGACGCCTCGGCGCATAGCCCCGTCGCGCCGGCTTTGGCTAACCGATCCACAGACTCATGCATACATCAGACATCCACACCCTCGGCATCGTCGGCACCGGCGCAATGGGCCGCGGCATCGCCCAGATCGCCGCACAGGCCGGCTTGGCCGTCAGCCTCTTCGACACCAACCCGCAAACCGTGGCAGCGGCCCGGCAATACCTGCAGGATACCTTCGCCAAGCTCGCCGAAAAGGGCAAGATGAGCGCCGAGGATGGCGCGGCCGCGCTGGCCCGCGTTCTCCCCTGCAATGCACTGGAAGACCTGGCCGGCTGCGACATGGTGCTCGAGGCCATCGTCGAGAAGCTCGAAGTCAAGCGCGACCTGGTGGCCAAGCTGGAAGCCATCCTGCGTCCGGACGCCGTGATCGCCTCCAACACGTCGTCGCTTTCGATCACCGCGATCGCGGTGGGCGCCAAGCAACCGGGCCGCATCGCCGGCTACCACTTCTTCAACCCGGTGCCGCTGATGAAGGTGGTCGAGGTGATCGACGGCCTGTCCGGCGACCCCGCCGTGGGAGACGCGCTGATGGCGCTGTCGCGCCGCCTGGGCCATACGCCGGTGCGCTGCAAGGACATGCCCGGCTTCATCGTCAACCATGCCGGGCGCGGCATGAACATCGAAGGCCTGAAGGTCGCGCAGGAAGGCGTGGCCGAGTTCGCCGACATCGACGCGGTCATGCGCGAGCAGGCGGGCTTTCGCATGGGCCCCTTCGAGCTGATGGACCTGACCGGGCTGGACGTGTCGCACCCGGTGATGGAGTCCATCTACAACCAGTTCTACCAGGAGCCGCGCTACCGCCCGTCGCCCATCACGGCGATCCGCTCCGTGGGCGGCCTGATCGGCCGCAAGGCCGGCGCCGGCTTCTACCGCTACGTGGACGGCCAGAAGCAAGTGCCCGCCACCGCCGCCCTGCCCGCGGCACGCCCGGCCAGCGTCTGGGTCAGCCACGCCGACGAGCGCGGCCATGCCATGGCCGTCAAGCTGATCAGCGCGCTGGGCATGACCACCGAAGCGGGCAACCAGCCCTCCGCCGACGCGCTGATCGTGGTCACCCCGCTGGGCCTGGACGCCACCACCTGCGCGCTGCAGGAAGGACTGGACCCCACCCGCGTGGTCGCCATCGACACGCTGCTGCCGTTCGAAGCCACCAAGCGCCGCACCTTGATGACCACGCCGGCCACCTCCGCCGCCATGCGCGAAGCCGCGCACGGCCTGTTCGGCAGCGACGGCGTGCCCGTTACCGTAATCCGCGACTCGGCCGGTTTCGTGGCCCAGCGCATCGTGAGCTGCATCGTCAATATCGCCAGCGACATCGCGCAGCAGCGCATTGCCACGCCGGTGGACATCGACCTCGCGGTCAACCTCGGCCTGGGTTACCCCAAGGGCCCGCTGGCGCTGGGCGACGTGATCGGCCCGCACCTGGTGCTGACTGTGCTGCGCAACCTGGAACACCTCACCGGCGACATGCGCTACCGCCCAAGCCCGTGGCTGTGGCGCCGCGCCGGCCTCGGCCTGTCCTTGCTGAACGATGCATGACGGCTTTGTCGTCCGCGTCGGTCCTGCAGCCTGGTTCAGGTATGACCGCAAACGTCATCTCTGACTGCGATGCCCGCGCACAACCGGATCTACGGGACCCGGATGTGATAGCCGGGCAGGTTCGCCTGCATAGCGACGCCGCGGGCGTCGTGTCGATCCGCGATCTGCGCTTTCCCGTATCGCTCAGCATCGAGGTGACGGCAGGTCACTGCATCGTCTCGCAGCGCGGTTTCGCACGCACGCTGCGCAGCCGCGTAGCTCGCGTGGTACCGGCGCTGGAGCCGGTCTCGCTGGTGTTGATAGACTCGGTGACGCTGGCCCTCATACAAATCGACGCCCTGCCCATACCCAAGGCGCCGGGAGGCTTCGCAGGGCTCGGGGACCGTGCGGATTGGGTGGCCGACGACGCACGCGAACGCAAGCCCCTAACCGCGGCATTGTCACTGGCCGTATTCATGGCACCGCATGCCGACTGGCGTCTGGCGACCGCCTGCCGCCCGCTCGGCCTCGATGAGACCGGCACAGTGTCGCGCAGGCTGCTGTGCGAGGGCGAAAGCTTCCGGGAGATTGTCATGACCTATCGGCTGACCCGGCTCGCGCTGGACCTGATGGCGACCGGCTCGATGCAAGTGCCCGCCTTCTATGGATTCCGGGACCGCTGCCATCTCGAGAATGCCGTCTATGACCGCTTCGGACTTCCGGTGAGCGCGTTGGCGCGGCTTGCCTCAACCGGCATCGCCTAGCCCGGACCGGGGCGCAAAGCCCAGCCGGCTTTGAGACCTGCGCCTCATTGAGTCTCCGTGGCGCACACGGGGTGCGCCGCGATCTTGCCATCCGCACTTGTGAGGCAGGCCCAGCGACGCGCCGAGCTGATTGGCGCCCCTCCACGCCCAGGCATCGCCAGGCTCCGGAATGACAAATGTCAACTGCGGCTAGGCATCCACGCTCGTCGACAGCGACAGCTGTTCCCAGCGCTCGAGTTCTTGTGCGATCGACGCCAGGTCCTCGCGCATGCTTTGCACGCTGTCCGGCCCTAACGGCAGCCGCAGCGGCGGCTGAGCTTCATCGACCAGCCGGTACATCGCAAGTCCGAACTTCACTGGATCGCTGGGCTGCTTGCCATGACGTTGCGCGGCGTACTGCTCGATCATCTGGTTGATGCCGGCATAGTCGTCGCCGCCATTGCCGGAGGTGACTAGCGACGGTCCGGCGAAATCGCTGCGAAAACCGCCGGGCTCAATGATAGTCACATGAATCCCGAGCGGTTCCACCTCCCTCGCCAGCGCCTCCGAGTAGCCTTCGACGGCAAACTTGGTGGCGCTGTACAAGGCGAAACCCGGGGAAGCGGAGAAGCCCGCCTTGGACGACAGGTTGATGATGTGCCCCGCGCGCTGGCGCCGCATAATCGGTAGCACGGCGCGAGTCATCTCCACCAGGCCGAAGAAGTTCACTTCGAACATCGGGCGATACTTGTCCGCCGTGGTCATCTCGGCAACCGCGAGTAGGCCGTAGCCCGCGTTGTTGACCAGGACGTCGATGCGGCCGAACGCGGCGGCAGCCTGGGCGACCACTGCGTCAAAGCGAGCATGGTCGCGGGCATCGAGGTGGAAGGAACGCAAGCGCTCGGGGTACTGCAAGCTCAGTTTGTGGCGCCCGTCCGCGGCGAGCACGGTCACGACAACCTGGTCGCCGTGCTCGAGCGCGGCTTTTGCTGCCTGGTAGCCCAGCCCTTTGTCAGCGCCCGTGATGAGCCAGGTACGGGGGGATTGCTTCGGCATGTCATTTCCTTTGTGTTAGCGACAAGAAGGAGTAGCAAGTGTAGTGCCACGCCCGCCGCGCTCGTTTCGGCACGGGCCGCCGACTGTACAGGGCGGCGACGTGCTCTCCCCGCGTACATGTAGGGGACAGACATGTCCTGTTCACGGACAGCGCAACTGTGTATCGTCGTGTGTTCACCTCAACGACACCATGGCCGCATTCGGGGCAGGCCGGAAGGCATCGTGCCTTCTCGAGCCGCGCTGAGGAATTCCCGCATACCGTAGCCGCGCCCCGCGTCGCACTTGCCCTGGTGGGGGCTTTGTCACGTTGGCCAGTGCATAGGCGATGCAGAAGACAGAGACGTTCTATCACGGCTATCGATTCCCGCCTGCAGTCATCAGCCAGCCTGTCCACTGGCACTTTCGCTTTCAACTGGGCCTGCGCGATATCGAAGAATTGCTGTACGAGCGAGATTTTGTCGTCAGACACAGATCAGTTGCGCAACTACCCAGCAGCCAAAGCTGAGATTCCCGCGCTGGCCAATGTGAAATATGTGTTCGTCAAAGCCAGCGCGCGCGAACAATCGAGCCGAGAACCGCCACCAGCCCACACGCAAATGCGAACCGCGCATGCGCGGTTTCTGGCTGGCTGATCGCACTCAGGCATTCCTCTTCTGCACCTGATCGCAAACAGCCCGCCGCATGATTCGAGGCTTGACGCCTCCTTACCGGCACTACCAAAATCCGTCCGGGACCTCTTGAGCGGAAGCGTTGACCGTGCACCCATCGCATCCGTCTCCCTCAACGTGAAAAAGCCCTTCGTTACGCTATGAGTCATTTTCGGCGAGAACCTTGACGATGTCGATCATACGGTCGAGTACTGGATCTCGTTGTCCTTTCACCCAGCCAAATACGAAACTGGTTGTGTAGCTGACTGCATCAAGCGGTATGACCACCAGGCTCGACGGATAGCTGAAGTTCTTTCCTATCGCACCGAGCCCAATGCCCATTCCAACGGAAATGAGGTTGAGCTGGGAAGCGATCGTGTTGACTTCCTGCACAATCTCCGGCTCGAAGCCAGCTTTTTTACAGAGGGCGTATATCGGCCCATAACCGGGGCTGCTGCTTGAACGCGGTACGACAACAAAGCGCTCCCCCGCCAGTTCAGCGAGACTGAGGCGCCTTCTTTTCGCCAGGGGGTGATCTTGGGGGACCACGACACCGAGTCCACCCGTTTGGATCCGAATCCAGTCCAAGACCGTCCTGTCTTGCGCCAACACGCCTTGGTCGCGCTTCCTTTGCAGCAACGTGGGCCGCGGCCCGAAGTGCATGAAACCCGCATGGATCTTACCCTCGGCAAGCGCCTTCGCCTGTTCCATGGTCGGTATCTCGAACAATGAAAGCACGACATCGGGAAAGGACTCGTGAAACTGCTTGATCGCCGTGCGGAACAATGGGTGGAGCAATGTGAGCGATCCGTAGCCGATATTGAGCGCTCCACTTTTGCCTTCGCCTGCACGTTTCGCCACCGCGAAAGCATCATGAAGGTCGTCCATGGCGGCTTGCAGTCTTGGCAGGAGAGCACGCCCGGCGGCAGTCAACTTTACGCAATGCGCTTGCCGCTCGAAGAGAGGAGTACTGAGCTCGCTCTCCAAATCAGCGATGATCTGTGACACAGCTGGCCTGGTCACATGCAACCGCTCCGAAGCGCGGCCGAAATGCTCCTCTTCGGCTGCCGCGATGAAGTAGCGCAAATGTCGAAGTTCCATGGGTCGGGGTTAAGGAGAGATTAGCTGGAGAACAATAGTTCGGTACGCAACTAGCATGCCCGCTCGTAAAGTGATCTTCAGCGGACAAATTGTCTACAACATGGCGATCGGCTACCCAGCACCCACTCCGATATCGGGGCGTCGAGCCACTGGGTGGCGGTGCCGCGGCATCTGGCCGAGCAAGCCGGCTGCGAGCCGGTGCGTGAATTCGGGGCGATGACCGATGACCTCAACGCCCTGGCCGACTGGCTGCTGGCGTGCGGCGTCGATACGGTGGCGCTGGAGTCGACCGGGGTCTACTGGATCCCGGTGTACGAGGTGCTGGAGCGGCGCGGCCTGACGGCGTGGCTGGTCGATGCACGGCAGATGAATTACGTGCCCGGGCACAAGAGCGACGTGCAGGACTGCCAGTGGCTGCAGAAGCTCGTGAGCCTGGGGTTGCTGCGCGCGGCCTGGCGTCCCGACGGCGAGGTCTGCGTGGTGCGGGCGGTGGCCCGTCAGCGCGAGGTGCTGCTGGCCGAGCAGGCCGACTGGGTGCAGCGCATGCAGAAGGCGCTGGTGCAGATGAACCTCCAGCTCAGCGAAGTGCTCACCGACGTGATGGGCATGACCGGACAGGCCATCGTGCGGGCGATTGTGGCGGGCGAGCGTGACCCCAACGTGCTGGCGCGGCATCGCCATGGGCGCGTCAGGGCCAGCGAGCGCGATATCGAGCGGGCGCTGACCGGCAACTGGCGCGAGGAGCACCTGTTCGTGCTCGGACAGGCCCTGGCGATGTTCGACAGCCTGGCTCGGCGCATCATCGAGTGCAACGCGAAGATCGAGGCGTTGCTCGCGCCGCTGGGCCGTCATGAGGTCGAACTCGGCGGGCCCGGCAAGCGGCGCGGCAAGAACACCCCGGAGTTTGATGCTCGCACCGCGCTGGCGCGCTGGGCCGGCGTGGACCTCACCCGCATCAATTGCCTGGCGGTCACGACGGTGATGACGATCCTCTCGGAGATCGGCCCGGACCTGCGCCGCTTTGACAGCGTCAAGCACTTCTGTTCGTGGCTGGGACTGTGCCCTGGCACCAAGGTCAGTGGCGGCGAGGTGCTCAGCGCGCGCACCCGGCGCTCACCAACCGGGTGCGCCAGGCGCTCAAGCTGGCGGCGATGAGTCTAGCGCGCAACGGCTCGGCGCTCGGCGCCTCCTTCTACCGCCGGCTGTGTAGTCGCATGGACAAGCCGCGTGCCAATACCGCCGTTGCCCATAAGCTCACGCGGATGGTGTACTTCATGCTGACCCGCGGCGAAGCCTTCGTCGACCAGGGCCAGCAGCACTACGAAGAACAGCAGCGCCAACGCGCCGTCGCCGCGCTCCGGCGCCGCGCGACTGCCCTCGGTTTCCAGATCACCCCAGCCGTTCAGCTAGCTTGAAAAACCGTGCTGCCCTAATTGTTTCTCAAGAGCATTTCAAGGCCCTTCGGGCCCCGGCGTGGGCGGAGAAACGGAGATGAGCTATACCCGTGAACGGCAGCGCCGCGATGACCGACCTACCAATGGTGCGCGCTCGCGGCGTGGCATGCCGTGGAGTGAGCCCGCGCAAGAGCATGGTCCGGGATTCGTCGGCGACAGTGGTGAGCGCAGCGATGCGCATCCCGTTCATGAGATCGAGTCAACTTCGACGCTTCCCATGGCGCTGCCGTTCACTGACGATTCTGGAGCAGGCCATGGCGATGCGCAAGCGAGAAGACGACGAGGTATTCCCGAACGCGGCGGGGATCGATGTGGGTGCGTCGAGCCACTGGGCCGCGGTGCCGCGGCATCTGGCCGAGCAGGCCGGCTGCGAGCCGGTACGCGAGTTCGGCGCCATGACCGATGACCTGCATGCGCTGGCCGACTGGTTGCTGACGTGCGGGGTCGACACGGTGGCGCTGGAGTCGACCGGGGTCTACTGGATCCCGGTGTACGAGGTGCTGGAGCAGCATGGCCTGACGGTGTGGCTGGTCGATGCGCGCCAGCTCAAGTATGTGCCCGGCCGCAAGAGCGACGTGCAGGATTGCCAGTGGCTGCAGAAGCTGATGAGCCTGGGGCTGTTGCGCGCGGCGTGGCGGCCCGGCGACGAGGTCTGTGTCGTGCGCGCGGTGGTGCGCCAGCGCGAGGTGCTGCTCACCGAGCAGGCCAATTGGGTGCAGCGCATGCAGAAGGCGCTGGTGCAGATGAACCTGCAGCTCAGCGAAGTGCTCACCGACGTGATGGGCATGACCGGCCAGGCCATCGTGCGCGCGATTGTGGCGGGCGAGCGTGACCCGAAGGTGCTGGCGCGGCATCGCCACAGCCGCGTCAAGGCCAGCGAGCGCGACATCGCGCGGGCGCTGACCGGCAACTGGCGCGAGGAGCACCTGTTCGTGCTCGGGCAGGCCCTGGCGATATTCGACAGCCTGGCCCAGCGCATCCTCGAGTGCGACGCGAAGCTCGAGGCCTTGCTCGCGCCGCTGGGCCGTCACGAGGTCGAACTCGGCGGGCCGGGCAAGCGGCGTGGCAAGAATACCCCGGAGTTTGATGCCCGCACCGCGTTGGCGCGCTGGGCCGGCGTGGACCTGACGCGCATCAATGGCCTGGCCGTGACCTCGGTACTGACGATCCTCTCGGAGATCGGCCCGGACCTGCGCCGCTTTGCCAACGTCAAGCACTTCTGCTCGTGGCTGGGGCTGTGTCCCGGCACCAAGATCAGCGGCGGCAAGGTCCTGTCGGCACGCACCCGGCGCTCCACCAACCGGGTGCGCCAGGCGCTCAAGCTCGCGGCGATGAGCCTGTCGCGCAACGATTCGGCGCTCGGCGCGTTCTATCGCCGCCTGTGCGCCCGCATGGACAAGCCCCGCGCCAATACCGCCGTCGCCCACAAGCTCGCCCGCATGGTGTACTTCATGCTCACGCGCGGCGAGGCCTTCGTCGACCAGGGCCAGCAGCGCTATGAAGAACAGCAGCGCGAGCGCAGCGTCGCCGCGCTCAAACGGCGTGCCGCGGCCCTCGGGTTTCAGGTTAATCCGGTAGAGGTGGCCGCCTAACCCCAGCCGTCCTCAGTTTGGTTTCTCATGAGTCCTTCAGCGTCCCCTGAATTGGGGGGGACGTTTTTCCTTGAAGGCGATGAGGGCTTCCTGATGGTCCTCGCTGGTGCGCACGATGGGCAGGTTGGACGCCACTATATCCAGCGCCGTGTCCAAGGCTTGGCCCAGACTCAGCCGCATCACACGCTTTATCAGTTGCACCGAGAGAGGCGCCCCGTCGGCCACCTTTCGTGCGAAGGCATATGTGCCTTCCATGAGCTCGTCATCGGGAAAGACCTTATTGACTAATCCGATGCGCTCTGCATCTCGCGCGTCCACCCAATCGCAGCTCCAGAACATCTCAAGCGCCTTGGCTATCCCCACGATGCGCGGCAGCAGGTAGGCACCCCCGGCTCCCGGAATCAACCCCATACGGGCATACGTCTCGGCGAGCCGCGCGCTCTCGGCCGCGAAACGGATGTCGCACGCGAGCGCGATGTCCAGACCGCCACCGGTAGCAAAGCCGTTGAGCGCCGCGATGATCGGCTTGTCAATTTCGGCCATCTTGCGCGGCAACCGCTGGATGCCATTGGTCAGACGGCTCTTGATGCCCGCCGGAGTCTGCGCCGCGCTTGCGCTGAAGCCGTCCACATCCCCGCCCGTGGTGAAGGCGCGGCCCGTGCCCGTGATCACTATCACACGCACCTCCGGGTTGATGCGGCACTCCTCGAGCGCCGCAACCCACTCGTCCAGCATCTCGTCGGTGAATGCGTTGAGCTTCTCCGGGCGATTCAAGGTGATCGTGGCGACGCCACGGTCGATATCGAGCTTGAGCAGTTCGGACATATTGCTAGCCGTCACGATTTGCTCAGGTCTGCCGCAACGTCATCCTTTCGGATGTCACGCAGACCGGTCTTCCCATGGTGTCGGTCCGCCATCTTGTAGCCCAAGGCGTCTTCGGCGATCATGATCTTCTGCACGTTGGCCGAGCCCTCTCCGGTGAAGAACAGATCGGCGTAGGACTTCAGCCACGACACCCTATACTCCTTGGCCAGCCCGTAGCCACCAAAGATCTGCTGAGCCTTGTCGGCGCACAGCTTGGCAGTCTGCGACGCGTGGTACTTGGCAATGGCGGCAATTCGGTTGGACGGCTGACTGTCGTCCATCATCTGCGCGGCCTTGTAGACCAGGACCCGACTGGCTTCGATTGCGATGGCCATCTCGGCGATCTCAGACTGGATCATCTGCAAGCGGCCGATCGGCTGCCCACGCAGCACACGCTCGTTGGCATAGCGCACCGCGTCTTCGAAGCACGCCCGCGCCACTCCCAGCGCCTTCCCTGCGACTGTCAAGCGCCCTGCCTGCAGCGTACGCATGATGATCTTGAAGCCTTCGCCCTCCTCACCCAGGCGGTCTTCCACCGGCACGACGAAGTCGTCGAGGAACAGCACATTCGTGCGAAGCGCGTTCGACAGGCCGTGCATCGCGATAGGTTCTGCCTTCCAGCCTGGGTACTTCTTGGGCTGGACGATGAAGGCAGTGACGCCCTTGGCGCCTGCATCGCGGTCGGTCTTGGCGAACAGCACCCCGACATCCGTTTCGTTCGCCATCGAGGCCCACATCTTCTGGCCGGTGATGCGGTAGACGTCGCCGTCGCGCCGGGCGAACGCCTTCATATTGCCTTCGGCGTCAGAGCCGCCGCCCGACTCGGTGAGCGACATCATGCCGATCGTTTTACCCGCGATCAGATTAGGCACGTATTTCGTGACCTGCTCCGTGGTGCCGCCTAGGTAGATACAACTGGGACAGGTAGAACCCTGCTGGTTGTTGCACGACGAGAACCGCACGTCGTTGCGGGCCATCTCCTCCTGGATCACGGTGGCGGCCAGGTAGCCCATGTTGCTGCCACCCACCGACTCGGGAAACACCGCGCCATACAAACCCGCTTCACCGGCCTTGCGGATTAGCTCACGCGGGAACTCGCCGCGCGTCTCGTAGCCGTTCATGACGGGAACCACTTCGGCCTGCATAAAGCGGTTGACCATATCGCGGACCGCTACAATCTCTTCCGACATTTCTTGACTCATCAAATTCTCTTCGCAAATTTTCTTGGTGGACACTTCGCTCACTCGGCCCGAATGCTCGGAGCCTTAATCACCTAGGCCCATCGAGCGGCCTCGGGCTTGATCGTGCCATGTCTTCAGCCCCCGCACGAGTCCGAGCATCTGCAGCGCTTCCTGCGCAGCGTGCCAACCAACGACGTCATAAATTGCCTTCTCGCAGTTACTTCACGAGCGCAGCAGGGGCGCCTGACGGGACGAAGCTGCATTTCGATGGCGCTCACTCGGCGCTTTCAATCTGCATATGAATTTTGAGAGGAATCGTGCGAGCCTGAGGTCGTATTTCATGCACTTGAGGTTTAGCTACTCTTACGCTCGCCGTCTTCATGCGGCGCGCCCTACTCCTCCGCGAACCTAGCCCCACACTCTTCTCCAGTCGGCTTTGTCACGTTGAGAGAGACAGATGCAATGGACACACAGTCAACGCTTCCGCTCAAAAGACACCAGACGGACTTTGGGTAGTGCCAGTAAAGAGGCGCCAAGCTTCCAAAATAGTCGCTCCAAACCCCGTGCTCGCCCCTCCCAAACCGAATCTCTAGCATGGGGTTGATGGTGCACAGCTGCGACCCTGGCAGCCTCCCCAGGAGGACGGCCCTCCCAACCGACTATCGCGTAGAGCTTTCCTTCATGTGCGCCCTGGCTGCAAGCGCCGTGCCATTTACGACGGGTTCAATGAGGACACGGAGGCGTCATGCATGGGGCAGACATGCGGCGCGTGGTACCGAGCGCGCGAAGGTTGGGTTGTTAGATGTTCTTTCGCGAAACACTTATGTATGCGCCGCAGACAACTAAGGCATTACGGCTACACGACCTGAATCGCACCGGGGAAAAGTCTCGTTCGGTTGTGTCGCGCCAACATGGCGGCCCCGGTGAGTCGACAGTAGAAAACTGACACGGCCTTAGCCCGGCGGCATGTTGCCGGCGGGCTCAAGCAGCCGATGCTGGTTTAACGAGGTGTCCCATGTCAGTCTTGCTCCCAAATGAGATCTCCATGCCGGCTTCGCTGAGGTGCTCGGCGCAGCCGATGGAGGCGTACCGCACGACCCTGTCGCAATGTGCGAGTTCCTGCGGAACCCCTGGCATACGTCTTGCAGTACCCCTCGAACGATCCTCAACTCACATCGAGGAACAACTTGACGGAATTTGCGGCCACTGGCGATTCTGTGGCATACACAAGTATGCTTGCGCGCATCAGCAAGGTGGTGTGTTGGCGACATCTGGAATCAGCCGGAACTGGCCTACCACGACCGGATCCTGGTCAACTGTGGCGTGCTGGCTGTGGGCGGCAAGCTCGAGGAACTGAAGCCGTGGGTGGCCCGCGGCGTCGAAGTGGGAATTACCCTTGCCGACCTGTGTAGGTGCTTTTTGCGCGGGCTAGCCGGCCGGGCTGTGCGCGGCAACTTTTCAAGGGGAGTTTGCCCTTTCTTCCGGCTTGGCCTTGAACATCGAGTGCGGGGTTGAAGACGGCACTTGAGCCCTTCAAGAGCGAAGCCAACTAAGGGCGCGGTGCGTGCATTCACCTTCTCCCCCACAACGCAATTCACGCGTTCGAGGGATCATGTGGCGGAACGCTGTCGCGATCGACTGGCATTGCAATTGCTTTTAACTTTTTAGTGTTTACGATTTGCGGATTGCTTGGATCTAACGAAGGCACTCGGGATATCGTGTGTTCGGATTCGGCCAGAGCGCCTTCATCACGTCCTGCCAATATTCGTTCTTGGGAGTTGAATTGGAAAGTTACGACTACATTGTTGTTGGGGCCGGTTCGGCCGGTTGTGTGGTGGCGCGTCGTCTGTCCGACGATCCAGGGGTGCGTGTGCTACTGTTGGAAGCCGGGCCGCCGGCGGATGACTTCTGGGTCAGGACGCCAGCGGGTATGGCCAAAATGTACCAATCCGATCGCTACAACTGGCGCTATTTCACCGAACCGGTCTCGACCTTACACAATCGTCGACTGTACTGGCCGCGCGGCAAGGGACTCGGAGGAACGAGCGCGATCAATGGCATGGTGTACACCCGCGGCAATCGCCGAGACTATGACCACTGGGCGGACCTTGGCAACCCAGGATGGGGATGGGACGATGTACTGTCGTACTTCAAGCGTTCGGAAAACAATGAGCGCGGTGCTGGACCGTACCACGGCTCCGACGGACCGCTCGGAGTTAGCGACCCTGCGGTTAAGCATCCCTCGGCGTTCGACTTTCTCGAGGCGGCACGGCGCAATGGCATTCCTCGCCTGGAGGATCTCAACAATGGTGAGCCGGAGGGTTGCGGGTTCTTTCAGGCCACCATTCACAACGGCATCCGACAGTCCACATACGAGGCATTCCTAGCGCCCGTGCGTCACCGGCAGAACCTGGTAGTCCAATCGGGCGTACAAGTGCGCCGGGTGCGGTTCCGGGGCCTGGAAGCGACCGGCGTCGACGTAGTGCAAAGCGGCGAGCTGCGCAGCTTCTCCGCCACGCACGAGGTCATCCTTTGTGCTGGCACGCTGAGCTCTCCGCACCTGCTGATGCTCTCCGGCATTGGCAATGGCGAGATGCTCCAGCGCCATGGCATTCAGACGCTTATGCATGCCCCAGGAGTGGGGAAAAACCTGCAAGACCACTTCGTGGCGCGCGTCCAGGCAAAGACCACACCCGATAGCTCGTACAACCGCGATTTGCTCGGGTGGCGCAAGTACTGGCAGGGCATATGTTATCTCGCGACGCATCGCGGGTATTTGGCGCAGGCAGCGTCGATGGCGGGCGCCTACGTAAAGAGTGGGCCAGGAATTGACTACGCCGATCTGCAGATCAGCTTCCGCCCGATGACTTTCACCGTAAGTCCTTCGGGTGAGGCGGCGGTCGACAACTACGATGCCATCAGCGCATCTGTGTACCGCGTGCGCCCCGCCTCGCGCGGGGAGATCCTGCTGCGCTCCGCAGATCCGCTGCAGCCGCCGGCTTTCATTCCCAACTACCTGAGTGAACCAGAGGATACACAGGCGATGCTATCGGGGATCCGCCAGCTCCGCAGGATTCTGGCGACGGAGCCATTCGCTTCGCGCGTCATTTCCGAGATCGTGCCCGGCCATGGAATCACCTCGGACGAGCAACTGATTGACTTTATGGAGCGGGAGGGCCACTGCGCATTCCACCCAGCAGGAACCTGCAAGATGGGGAAGGACGACATGGCCGTCGTGGATGAGCGGCTGCGCGTGCGCGGAGTTGATCGCCTTCGCGTGATCGACGCCTCCATCATGCCAACCGTAACCTCGTGCAACACGAACGCGCCGACCATCATGATTGGGGAAAAGGGGGCTGACATGATCCGCGCCGACTCCGCGGCGATGCGCAGCAGCGATTGACATAGCGATTGCGGCATCACCAGGCACGTAATCCGCACCACCCCCAAACGCGCTTTCGAAGGAATTTCATGACCCCGTAAGAAAGCCGCCGCCGGCGCTGGGCCGACATTCCGAGCGAATGCTCAACGAACAGTCTGTAGCCCGCCCGCGTTCGTGCACGCTGGCGGCCCACATCGCGTGGCGCGCGCAAATTCGCCTGCCGAACGGGATCAGATCGTCGCGGGTGAACTTGTCAGCCAGGCGGGCCTCCCCGGCAAGCACGACGCACAACAGCACCTGGGAGTCGAAACCGCAGGCATATTCCGACAGGACGGACTCCCTCTTCTTTTGGGCTTCGTCTCGCAGAGATGCTACTCAGTCCCGGGGGAGAAGTCCGAGAGGCTGTTTTGTGGGTGGGTAATCGAGTCAACTATCGGGTCAGGCAGCCGAATGCCCATCTCCGAACCTCTTCCCCGGCGGGTCGCTACCCACCTAGATCTCAAAGCATGTAAGCGCCGCCATTGGCGGTCAGCGTAGACCCCGTCATGAACGCAGCGTCGTCAGAAGCGAGGAATAGCACGCAGCGCGCAATCTCCTCCGGCGTGCCGAGCCGACCGACAGGATTCTCGGCGATCAGGCTGTCGACAAGCGCTTGGCCGGCCGATCGGACAATGTCGGTGTCGATGTGCCCTGGAGCCACGGCATTGACGGTGATCCCGTGTCTGGCATACTCCAATGCCAGGGCCTTCGTCAGGCCGTACATGCCGGCCTTCGCGGTGGAGTAGTTCACCTGCCCATAGCGGCCGCGCTGGCCGTTGATGGATGAGATGTTGATGATGCGACCAAACTGCCGATCCCGCATGCCCTCAATCACGGCCCGGCTCATGTAAAACGCGGAGTTCAGGTTGGTATCGATCACATCGTGCCAGTCGCTGTCTGTCATCTTCCTGAACGCGCAGTCGCGCGTGATGCCGGCATTGTTCACCAGGATTTCAACCGAGCCCAGCGCTGCAGTGACCGCTTCCACGCCCTTGCTGCATTCCTCTGAATTCGCGACATTCCAACTAAAGACAGGGATGTCGTATTGCCACTGGAACGCTGCGGCCGCTTCGGCGTTGCTGACATAGGTGGCAGCAACGCGATAACCGGACTCCTTCATCATCCTCGATATTGCTGCCCCGATCCCTCGGGTGCCACCCGTCACCAAGGCAACTCGGTTGCTAGTAAGTGCTGTCATACGACCTCAAATCCGTTAAGGACGGACATATTGCTAGCCGTCACGATTTGCTCAGGTCTGCCGCAACGTCATCATTTCGGATGTCACGCAGACCGGTCTTCCCATGGTGCCGATCCGCCATCTTGCGGCCCAAGGCGTCTTCGGCGATCATGATCTTCTGCACGTTGACCGAGCCCTCTCCCGTGAAGAACAGATCGGCGTAGGACATCAGCCACGACACCCTATACTCCTTGGCCAGCCCGTAGCCACCAAAGATCTGCTGAGCCTTGTCGGCGTACAGCTTGGCAGTCTGCGACGCGTGGTACTTGGCAATGGCGGCAATTCGGTTGGACGGCTGAATGTCGTCCGTCATCTGCGCGGCCTTGTACACCAGGACCCGACTGGCTTCGATTGCGATGGCCTCACTCGGCGCTTCCAATCTGAATATGAATTTTGAGAGGAATCGTGCGAGCCTGGGGTCGTATTTTATGCCTTTGAGGTTTAGCTACTCTTACGCTCGCCGTCTTCAGGCAGGGCACCCTACTCCTCTCCGAACCTAGCCCGGCATTCTTCTCAAGTGCCATGAGCGCCGGCTCGGGCGAGCCGCACATAACGTCGCGCAAGAGACTCTAGATTGGGCATGGACGAGCTTGAGAACGGCAACCCTGGCGGGAATGAGTTGCCGACAAGGACTGCGTCGACACCATCGGCGTGCACCGCATGTACATTGAGGGTGGGTGCGGCGAGTTGGAAGCAGACAGATCTATTTCACGCACCTCGACTGTTATCGGAATGCAGTCCATCCTGGCGTGATTCGCATCCGCATTGCGCTGTTTATCCTCGATGAAGACAAACACTTTTAACTGAAGTAACATGCCTTCAATGGAGACACAAGACAAGAGCCCAACAGGCTCACCCCAACTTTTTTCGCGTGGCGTTCTGGTCCTCGGTGCTGATGGTGAAGAGTTGGCTTCCGGAGGCATCGCTGCACAGCCCGAGTTAGCCGGACGGCTCATTAGTGGCTGGCACGAGAGTCAACGCCAGCAGCGACGCCTATTTTCATTGGAAGGACCTGACGGTTCCTCCGTGGTCGTAGTCGCATTGCCAACATCAAACGCGACAGTTCTTGTTGCAATGCAACGTGAAGGCCGAGACGCGCTCTTCGAGTTCGTCGGCTCTGTTGATTTCGCAGACGGGATACTTGCTCACTTTCTCACGAACCCCTTCGAAGCAATGACGGTAGTGGACCGAGAGGGAGTCCTTCGGTACATGAGTGCAGTTCATGAGGGATTCTTTGGCATGAGACCTGGTGACGGCGTGGGTCTTCACGTCACTGAAGTAATTGAGAACACCAGGCTTCACCATGTCGCAGCAACTGGCAAAGCGGAGATTGGCTCGTCACAGGTGATGCGGGGGGTAACGCGCATTGTGACCCGCCATCCGATCCGCACTAGTAGTGGAGAGACGGTCGGTGCCATTGGGCAAGTCATGTTCAAAGGTCCA
The DNA here is from genome assembly GCF_029335485.1 of Cupriavidus basilensis. GTDB lineage: Bacteria > Pseudomonadota > Gammaproteobacteria > Burkholderiales > Burkholderiaceae > Cupriavidus > Cupriavidus basilensis_E. Next base: position 19,433 of record NZ_JARJLM010000718.1, on the reverse strand, counting down.
GAGCAACTCCAAGCGCTTTCGAACGAACTCACGAAGCTGAAATCCGAGGTGGCTTTCTATCGCCGCGAGCTTTGCGGCTTGAAGAACCGCAGCTACGGTCTCGATCAGCTAGTTGGCGACAGCCCAGCCATTCAACGCCTTAAGCAGCAGATTGTGAAAGTCGCGCCGCTGGATATCCCGGTCTTACTGACGGGTGAAAGCGGCACCGGCAAGGAACTCGCTGCGCATGCCATTCATAGGCTAAGTCCCAGGCGTGACGCCACAATGGTGACGGTCAATGCAGCTGCACTTCCCGCGACGCTTGTCGAGAGCGAACTTTTTGGCTATGAAGCGGGGGCCTTCACGGGGGCAGAGCGCAAAGGCCGCAAAGGCAAGATCGAGCAAGCGGATAGTGGATCGCTTTTTTTTGACGAAGTGGGGGACATGCCCTGGGATGTCCAGGTAAAGCTGCTTCGCGTCCTTCAGGACGGATCCTTCCAACGAGTGGGTGGTGCCGAGCTTCGCAGCTCGAGTTTTCGCCTGATCAGTGCCAGCAACCGAAATTTCGAGGCGATGATCGCAGACGGAACTTTCCGGCTCGACCTTTTCTATCGCATCGGGGCTGTCACCATCAGACTTCCCTCACTCCGCGAGCGATTGGAGGATATCCCGTTGCTTGCGGAATTGGCGCTCAAACAGTTCGCGAACCGGCACGGACTGCGTCCCAAGAGATTGTCCGACGACGCGCTTGAATTCCTAAAAAATCAACGGTGGCCCGGAAATGTGCGTCAGCTGATGCATACCGTTGAGCGGGCCGCAATATTCACTGAAGCCGAGGCCATACACGCTGCTGACTTTGGACTCATCGAGTTGGAAGCCTCAGAGATGGTACTAGATGCGCCTTTGGACAATCTAGGAGATAAGGAGAAACCTGAGACGACGACGGATTTAAAAGAATCGACGAGGGTGAACAACGCGGTCGGGCAATTGGAGGAACGGCTCATACGCCAAGCCATGACGAGATATCACGGCAACAAGAAACGTGTTGCTACGGAACTCGGAATCTCTCGCTCCTACCTTTACAAAAGGCTTTCCCAGATGGGCTTTGACCAAGGTGCAGCGGGATGAATGTCGATACATGGTCCTCGCCTGCGGCGGATTCGGCGACGTGGCGGCGGGCAGCATCCCTCATGCACCGCTTCCTCGATCCAGCCTGATCTGAACACCGCAACTACCTGCGAACATCTTGCCTGCCAATGCCAACTTGTGCACGGCAGCTATGGCTTCAGGCGTGTTCCCACAGGCACGCGGACTGGGTGGGTCTACCAGGAGGCTGCCACCATTTCTATCTATATATGCCTCATTAGCCTCGTGAGAACTGCTCGCCTGCCAGGCCTCGATCCTGAAGCCTACCTTCAGCACCCCTTCGAGCACATCGCCGAATATCCAGCGTCCTGCCGTCCCAACTTGCCGGTCGATTGCCGTTTGTGAGAGAGCGGACGCATTCAGCGCGCCGGATGCCAGTTGTGGGGAAGCAGCTCGTCGCTAGATGGGTGGGCAGGCGGTTCAACACATCGTTGCGGTAGACCCATGGATCATGTCTGCGGTGCTTGGCTGACTGCACCAGGGCCCATCACGACTGCAGCACGCTGGCTGTCGAGGATGGATGTTCGCCTATACCGTCGACGGAGCAAACGCCACGACCCTCCTCCACTCGATCGTCAAATCTTGCCTGCAAAGCCAACGACATTGATGCGTGTCGATACTTGGTATCGCTGTTCAAAAACCCACCACCACTTGCACAGAACGTCGATAACTACGTCGCACTGCCCGCTTGGAACGTGCCTCGCTGGAGGAGAGTACCGAATAGCGCGAAGGTGCGACGCGAACTGGGGCCGCGGCGGATATTCGCAGACTGCCAGTGCCGAACTACACGACTCTGAGCCGTCGCGCGCAACCACTCAACGTGGTGCTGCCCGCGCTGCGCAGCGGCGAGTCGCTGCATCTTGTCGCCGACAGCACGAGCGTAAAGCTTTACGGGGAAGACGAGTGGAAGGTACGCAAGCGCGGCTACTCCAAGCGACGCATTTGGCGAAAGGTGCATCTGACGATGGACGCCAAGACCGGGCAGATATGCGCGGCTCTGATAACGCATCAGGACATTGGCGATGCCGACGTGTTGCCCGAGCTGCTCGATCAGATCCCCACCGACGTGCCGATCGACACCATCGGCGGCGACGGTGCGTACGACACGAAGCAATACCATGCGGCGATTGCCACGCGAGGCGCGCTACCGTCGATTCCACCGCGTGAGGGGGCGATGCCCTGGCCAGAGAGCACGTCCGGCGCGGCATGGTGCAACGAGGCCATTTACGCAATTTCACAGAGCAGCAGGCGCGAATGGAAGAAGTCCAGCGCCATCACCGGCGCTCGCTCGTCGAGTCCTTGATGTACTGCCTCAAGACGCTCACGGGCAATTGCCTGTGGGCGCGCAAGGTCGGCTCCCAGGCGACCGAGGTGGCAATCCGCGTGGGCGTGCTCAATCGCATGACGGCGCTCGCCCGCCCTCATTCCGTCCGTATCGCATGATCTCAAGATCACAGTGGGACCTTTGTCTTCAAACCCGATTTATGCGACAAGGCCCATACAAGCCGACAGCCGCGCCGCATTGTCGTCTTCTCTGCGAAACCCCGATGCGTCTTCTGGATTGGCGCCTGAATATCCAAATGACGCACAATATAAACGATAAACGCAGACATTTCATTTCGCCCATCCAGGACAGCGTCGTCATCTGGGTACGGTCGCCTAATATCCGCCCTGCGGAGCTGATCTCCCGCAGTTGACGGACAGGCAACCCGCCACCTCCATGTGGCAGGTCGTCTCCTTTGTCATGCCGGTCACCGCGCGGGTGTACATCGACGATGGAGTTGGAGTTTTCCCTAGCGCCTCGTAATCCGAATCCGACGTGTCTGCGATGGCAGCTCGCCGAACGCTTCCCGATACACCTTGGCGAACATGCCAAGGTGCTTGAACCCCCAGTGCATCGCGACGTCAGCAACCGACACATAATCGCTATGGAGGAGTTCATTGCGCACGCCCTCCAGCCGAACCCGCTTCAAGTACGCCATTGGCGTGGTGCTCTTGAACGTGGCGAATCCCACTTGCAATGCGCGTACGCTGACGCCGGCGACGTTGGCAATATCCTCCACGGAAATGCTATCCCGCGCGTGGGCATGAATGTACTCGATCGCGGATCTTATGTGCCGTGGTGACGGTCCTGGTGCCTTGACCAGCAGCCTGTCGGCGTAATTGTGCGGCAAGCCCTCCAAGAAGGCCCCCACGGCAACGTCACGTATGCTGGCCGCCGTGGCCATCGCCGCCGATCCGGGAACACCAGGACCAAAGCACGTTTGCATCAAGTGCATCACTGCACGGCCCAGTCTCACCCCCTCCGATTCCGGAGACACCTCCGCCTGGAACATCACCGAACGCGTCAACGGTGCTTCCAGCAGCGACGATAGCCGCTGCGCGACATCTCCCATGCCGACCAAAAGCATCTCATAGCTGCCCGCGTGCCATTGCCATTCGCTCACCTTTGTCGCATCCAGTACTACGCACGCACCTGCGGACCAGACGTGCTCCTGCTGCCCAATTCGGGTGCGCAGGCCACCCTCGTGAAGCAGGACAAGCGCATAGCCGTCGAATGGGCGCTCAAACCGAAGCTCAAGGCCCGTTGGCGTACGGATTTGATTCGCGATCGGACCGCCGACGAGACTCGACGCCATATGCAGGTCGAGCTGACCATTCAGCCCAGGCTTGATTGCCACATCGCCGCAGAGCGGCCGCAACTGCGCTGCCAGTTCGTGCGTATCGCTCGCGATGAACAATTCGGCATTTATTTGTGCCACGTCAACCATTTCACCCTTTTCGCCAAACATCTGCATAGCTCAGGCCGGCGCAAGGGTGGCGCACATGGCCGACCACCTGCGCGAGTTCGCTGTTTCCCCAATTTGGGAAGCGACAGGTTTCTGCCGCTATTTTCTCCTATTGAAGGGCGTTGTTGCGTAAATCGAGTTTGCAGGTAAAGGAGCTCTTGTGGTCTTGATTTCATGCGATGCGGACAGACTGAGGGCGAGCGAGTGCCGCCGTGCGGTTCAGCACGCCTACGCGGATCGCCACCTCGGTCTCCTGGGACCCGACCTCGCATGCCCACAAGCGATTGCCTGTGAGCGTCTTGAGCCGGTACATCAGGTTCTCGACCAGCGAACGCCGGTGATAGCCGCAGGACTTTTTCCATTCGCGCCGGCCGGTTCGGGCAATGACGTCAATGGCTTCGTTGGGCCATGGTGCGCCGGGCGTGCTCTCGGGCCATGGCGTCGCTCCCTCACGCGCCGAAATCGGCGGTTGCGCATCGCGCGCGGCAATTGCCGCGTGGCATTGCTTGGCGTCGTACGCGCCGTCGCCGCCAATGGTGCCGATCGGCGTGTCGCTCGGGAGCTGTTCGAGCAGTTCGGACAACACATCGGCATCAACCACATCGTGATGCGTCATCAGATCCGCGCATATCCGGCCGGTCTCCGCGTCCATCGCCAGATGCATCTTGCGCCAGGTGCGCCGCTTCGAATCGCCGTGCTTGCGCACCTTCCACTCGCCCTCGCCGAAGACCTTCAGGGCCGTGCTGTCGACGACCAGATGCAGCGCCTGACCGGGGCGCTGCTCCGGCAGCACCACGTTCAGAACCTACGCGTGCCGACTCAGCGCCGGGTAGTTCGGCACTGGCAAGTCGGCGAAGGCGAGCTTGCGAAGGCTGCAGGCAAATCCCTGCAGGGCGCGCAACGGCAAACGAAACACCTGATTGAGCCCCAGCAGCATCTGAATGACGGCATCCGAGTAGACGCACGGGCGCCCACGCTTGCGCGATTCAAGCTCGGTGTCCTGCATCAGCACGCTCTTGTCGATCCACATCGTGACCTCACCCCTGGCGATCAGCCCGGCGTTGTATGCCGACCAGTTCCTGACGCGGTAGACACCCTTGGGCTCACGTGTCTTGTGCTCGTCCTTGCGCATCTTCTCGCACGAAAAATCGAGAATCTACGCAGGTGCGCCCCAAAGTTAACAGCCAGGCAGCCCCGCCGGCTGCGCGTAAACGTCACCATGTCGCGAGGTACCCTTCTATGCGACAACGCCGCCTAATACCGCTCACCCTCGAGACGGACCTATCCGGCCATTGCAAGAAGGAAAAGGCCCATGTCATCAAGCAATTGGAGCCAGTGTCAATGGCCACCCAGATAGGCCGCCTTGACTTTCGAATCTTTAAGCAGCGCGCGACCGGGGCCTTCCAACGTAATAGGGCCGGTTTCGAGAACGTACGCGCGATCGGCGACACCTAGCGCTTGCTTGGCCATCTGCTCAACGAACAGGATGGTCAGCCCTGATTGGCGCAAATTTTGAATCGCTTCAAGAATGTCCTTGATGATCTGGGGCGCAAGGCCGAGCGACGGCTCGTCGAGCAACAGTAAGCGCGGCTCGCTCATCAGCGCACGCGCAATGGCCAGCATCTGCTGCTCGCCACCTGACAACGTGCCTGCCATCTGGTCCTAACGCTCCCTCAATATCAGACGCAGCTTCGATGGCACGCACCACGAACTCCTCATCGATAGTCACGCGCACCCACAGATCGTGCAGCGGTTCGCCCGCCGCCACGGCTCGGGGGCGCTGAACCGATTGAAAGCAAAGGGCTTGCGATCGACAAGCTGGGCTTCCACGTCGTAGAGTCCATCGTCACGCAATACGCTCGCATGTCGATGGCGCGATGGTGGAGTTCCCTGCGTTTGCTGCCTTCAGATAGGGGCATTTCCGGATCCCGCACATAAGAGATGATTATTACTGGCCCTCGCGCTTGCGCTTCCTTAGGAGATCGCCTGCAGAAGGCTGCTGCACGCGCTTCTCGAGGAACGCGTGGAGCCGGTAGTCAAACTCGGGGCCTCCCATTGCGACGACCTGACCCAGGCCTTCGAGCAGGAACATGTCGTCGATGCTTGTCTCGAAAGTCCGAGACAAGATGAGCTTCGTCAATCCCCATACCTCTGCGGGTCCGCTTGCCAGCGATTGCGCCAGCTCCATGCCTCTTGCATCCAGTTCGTTGTCAGGAAGGACCTCGGAAGCGAGATTCAAGTTCTCGGCCTCGCCTGCATCAAGCACTTCCTCGGTGATGAAAAGTTTGCGGGCTTTTGCCAGCCCGACTAGGCGCGGCAGCGTGTAGAGCGCCAACGCGTCCGGCATGATCCCAAGCCGAAGCCAGGAAGCCGCGAACTTCGCGGTCTCGGACGCGATCATCATGTCGCCGGCGAGGGCCAGACCGAGGCCGCCCCCGACGGCATAGCCGCGAACGCCGACCAGGACGGGCTTCTCTACACGCATGAACGGCAGCAGCCACTGGCCCATGTCGCGAAAGCGTCGGTGTACGGCCCAAGGGTCTTGACGAACCTCATCGAGCGCATTCAGGTCACCACCCGAACAGAAATGGGGGCCCTTCGCTGTGAGATAGATCGCCCGCACCTCCCGGTCTCGCGCGGCGTCTGAAAAAGCCCGTGCCAGAGCCTCCCGCATGCCGTTGCTGAGCGAGTTGCGGGTCCTTTCCGAGGCAAGGCGAATGACTTCCACCGCCCCGACCCGCTCAGTCTCGACGTATGCCAACTCACGTTCCATGATGCAGGTGGCACTTTGCGTTGACCGGAAGCAGGAAATTCCGTTCCTCTACGACAGCTAAGACGGTGCTCATGCGGGACTCCAACTGTTCGATATCTGCGTTCGTGTTGAAGTCCATTTTGACGGGAATACAGCAGGCTGCGGGTTATAATTTCTAACACCAATGATCAGCCGCTCTTACCAGACCCGCACGCGCACATTCAGTCCTTGGTACGGCGCTTGTACATGAGAGTGATCTTCATCTCCTGGACCACAGTGCCGTCATGCTTGACGCACTGGCGGAGAAAGGTGACCGCGCCGCGGTCCGGCATACTTGACTCCCTTTTCTCCAGCACGCGCGAATGCATCCGGATGGTATCGCCGTGCTTCACGGGGCTGAGCATGCGCCCGTTGTCGATCTGCAGGAGCGCCGGCATCGTACCGGTTAATGCCGCTGGCATACTTCAGTCTGTTCATGGTGCCATATATCAGCGACCTGTGAGCGGCCGGCTCACCAGATGGTGTTGTCTTGCAGCACTCGAAGTTGGTGTGGACTTCCTTCAAGTCGCCTGTGAGGCAAGCGAAGTTCACAATGTCGGTGGAGGTGACGGTATGCGCGGGCACCACGAACTCGAACTCACTTCAAAGTCCTCGAAGTAGCAGCCGCACGGCTCTATCTGAATAGTCATGGCATGTCCTATTACCGTCTTGCAAAGTGTCGGGGTTTCTCAGAGACGTGCTGGGGACTTCTCAGCCCTTGGCGTTGGCAGGAATAACAGTGCAGTGCGCCGAAAGGACGCTGCCTTCATTGTTCACGAGCGCGACTTCGGCACCTTGAACCTGGCTTTCGCCAAGCCCCCCTCTTAGCTCGCGTACCGCTTCCACGATGTCGATGAGGCCGCTGGCCGCTCCTTGCCATACAGCGTTCGCACCCGCAGGCATTCACGCAACAACGCCATGGCTACAGCGCCGCCAACAGCGTCACAGCCAGGAAAAGGTCCGGCAACCACCCCATAGGCGGCGATACCGAATAGTCGGCGCATCGTCGCTTCTGTGATCGCCGCGAACGCTTGGAGTACTTCATTCTGGCTAGCGGCTGGATGGCACCGCAGATGCCAGCTACCACATACAGCCGGGGCTGTACGATCCTGTCCGTCCGGCCCACTTACCAGTCGTTGGGGGCGTAGCCCACATCCGCATTCGCTGGTCACTCTCACCTTGTAGGCACTAAGGTCGGCCTGCTGGCGGGTCGGCCGGCGCGGCGAGCATCTGGCCGGTCCGGTTGGCGTCGTCGTCGATAACCCGCTTACTTGGGATCACGAGGTCCGGTTGCCATCCCTTTTTCTTCGGCCGCACTGCCTTTTCAACGGGAACTTCGCTAAAGGGGTTCATGCTCATCTTCTCGTTGAAACGGTCGACGCCGCAGTTGCCGACCGAGCAGTGCGAATACGGCGTGGCCATGCTCGGCGCCGTCGCGCTGCGCCGAGAGACTGCGACCCTTCATCTCGTTGATGCCAGCACCCGCGCAAAACGCCCTCTCGCCTTCGCCAGTGACGATCAGATCCCAAGCTGTCGATCCCACGGCCTGCTTGATGCACTCGCCAGTTTGAGTGATCTGCTCCAAGGTCAGCGCGTTCAGCGCTGAGGGGTGCCGGATGGTCGGGACCGCAAACTTTTCGTCTTGCGTGAATTAGATCATCAGGCAGAGGCGCGATAGCGTACGGGTTCGGGCTGCAGCTTGCCGCTCGCCACCCACTGCGTCAGTTCACGCTTCAGTATTTTCCCGCTGGCAGTCATCGGGAACTCCGATACGACCGCAAAGAATTCCGGCATGTCGAATTTGGAAAGTCCTTCTCGCGCTAGGTGCTGCAAGATCTCATCGCCGGCCGGAGTCTTGTCGTCGCTAATGATGGCAAGGCAAACCTTCTCGCCCAAGCGTTCATCGGGCACCCCGAAAGCCGCAGCCTTCTTCACGGCGGGATGACGGTGGGCATACTCCTCGATGTGAGCAGGATGGATGTTGTGCCCGCCTCGGATAATCAGGTCCTTTTTGCGACCCACGATCTGCAGGTTGCCTGCGGCGTCGAAACGCCCCAGGTCGCCACTCAGGAACCAGCCGCTGCTGTTGAATGAACTCTCGGTCGCCGACTGGTTGTTGAAGTAACCGAGCATCAGCACGCCGCCGCGGCCACCGATCTCACCCAGCTCATCCGGGGCAGCCTCAAGATCGGGGTTTTCCGGATTCCACAGGCGCACTTCATAACCCACGCAGGCCTTGCCGCAGGTACTGGTGATAACCTCGGCGGGATCCGCAGGTTTGGTGTACTGGTGGGAGCCGTTCTCGGTCATGCCGTAGACGTTCTGTGGCTTTGCCCCGAGCGCGAGCATGCGGGCAGCAACCTCGCTTGGGATCAAGGACCCCGCCATATAGAATACCTTGACGGCGCCGATCTTCGTCAAACTGCGTTTATCGATCTCCTGGAGCAAATCGATCGCGTGAGTCGGCACCCCCATGACGTATGTAGCGCCAGTGGTCTCGATCCAATCAAGAGCCCTAACACCTGCCGAAGGATCGTGGATGACGAGTTCGCAGCCTGCTACCAGCACTTGCTCCAGCGCGACCGTTCCAACGTGGTGGCTCATCGGACTCAACGTCAGCAGCACTGTGTCGCGGTTCAACCCCCAGTCGGCAACCATCGCGCGGCCGTTGGCCAACAATGTGTTGTCGCTGTGCATCACGCCCTTCGGCGTACCTGTGGTACCGCTGGTGAACGCTAGGTACACAATCTGATCCGGATGAGTGCTGGGCGGAGCAAGCGGAATGCACGACTCCTGCCCCGGCATAGGCATAGAATGCGCGCCCGACGGAAGCTGCGTCTCAGGCAAGTGCAGCGCCGGCAGCGCGTAGATCCGCTTCATGTGCCTGAGGCCGGCCGCGGCCCCAAAGATGTCCGCCGTCACTGCGTCGGCTCCGTAGCCCGGCTGTGCGAAAAGCGCACGGCACTCGATGCGTGATAGCAGCGTCACTACCTCGGCAACCGTGTAGTTCTGGTGCAGAGACGGGTTGCATACGTACCCATTGCGCGAGCACGCGAGCAGCACGACCGCGCTTTCCAGCCGATTGGGCAACCAGATCGACACGCGGTCGCCGCGATGCAGGCCGGCGTCGTGGAGATTGGCTGCTACGGCATCCACCCACGCTACGAGCGCGCTCCAGGTGAGCCGTCTCTCACTGTCACGCACGGCGTAGGCGTTCTCGCGCTCCGTCGCATTCCTGCGAGCAAGCGAATACAGCGTATCGGTCTGCCAGATACCCGACAGATAGTGCTCTCTGGCAGCGGCTGGATCGTGCAACGTGAGAAGGTGAGACATGATTTTGACTCCGAGATGCAAGCTATTCATTGGCCGAAGCGCGACGCATCGGGGCGGCAACGCTCAGTGAAGGCCTTGGCGAGTTCATCGTGCTACTGGGCTTCCAAGTAGGCTTGCAGCACAACAACCCGAGATCGCTCTGGCGCTGCTAGTGCTCATACAGCAAGCTGTGTGCCAAGTCGCCATCGACGCCTCCGTCCTCGTTCGCAATAAAAAGTGCCGGCCCAATTAAGCGTTCCTTGCACAAGTGATCGCTGCCGCGTGTCTTCATCAAGGACAGGTGCGCGCTGCACAGAAGGAACGTGCCCTCAGTGAAGGCACTGCCTTCGACAGAACAACACAAGGCTGAGCTTCCTGCATGATTCCTCCCTGGAATGAGACCCATGTTTGAGCCGAGTTGGCAATCCTCGCTGAGCGCGATTCGCGAGCTAGACGGCTTCAGGAACTGCACTTACGATCTCAATCAAAGGATCGAGAAAAGCCCCGGCATCTAGCCACCAGCAGCAGATACCGCCGAGCGGGGCGAATGCTCCTTCAACGATCGACATGAACGTGGCCGCTCCATGACCCTGAACGGCACGGCGCGGACTGCCCGGCTCAGTCCGGCTCAGCGCGAACGTCGGCGTTCGCCTCACCGAGGACTGGGTACTCGCTCGAACTCTCCAGTCGGAAATGGCGCCCTAGCGGGAGCGGCACCGCAGGAATCTCGGTGCCGCTCCCGCTTGAGACGCGCCCGGCGAAGAGTCCACGTTCGCGGAAATGGGGGGTGTCGACCGCCTCTTGCAGCGACTTCACTATCGATACGCAGGCGTCAACACCTTCGAAGCGGTTCACCCAGTCGTCCGCCGTCTTGGTCTCTATGATGGCCGCGATTGCCGCGCGAGTCGCGGGCGGATCCGCAGCATCGTCCAGTAGATGCTGCGCGTCTAGGACGCGAAGGAAGTTCTCCCAGAATTTCTGCTCCAGCGGCGCGCAAGCGAGGAAACGGGCGTCGAGCGTCCTGTACACCTGATAGCGCGGCGTACCACCGGTCACGACGTCACCACCCGGTGTGGGCCACTCGCCTGCCGCGAATCCGTTACCTAGCCCCCAATATATTAAGGTGAACAAGTTATCCGCCATCGCGACATCAATAAAGCGTCCTTGCCCATCCTCCTCGCGGGCGCGCAGTGCGAGCAGAATGTTCATCATGGCCGGATAGGCTCCTCCCGAGATGTCCGCGGCGAGGGTATTCGGCAGACCAGGTGTGCCATCAGCTCCCGCCGTCAGCCCCATCAAGCCGGTTTCTGCCTGATAGTTCAGGTCGTGAGCGGCCATATTGGCCAGCGGGCCATACTGACCCCAGCCAGTGATAGCGCAATAGACGAGACGGGGATTCAAAGCCCGCATCGCTTCGTAACCCAGACCTAGCCGCTCCATCACGCCTGGGCGGAATTGCTCGATGAGCACATCAGCCGTACGCACGAGGGCAATGGCTTCCTTTTGCGCGGCGGCATCCTTGAGGTTGAGAGCGACTGAGCGCTTGCCCTGGTTCAACAGTGCGAAGTTCACGCCATCAGTGCCGAATCTCGGCAAGTACGAGCGCATCTCGTCGCCACGGCCTGGTCGCTCAACCTTGATCACCTCAGCCCCAGCCTGCGCCAATAGCAGACTACACATAGGTCCGGGCAGCAGGGTGCTGAAATCGACGACGCGGATGCCGGCCAGGGGGCCGCGCTGGATGTTTCGCTGCCAAAGAGTCTTTTGCGTATTCATGTTAATTTGTGCAGCAAGCTCTGTGCCAGTGGCCGAAGCCCCATTCAGTGCCCGACTGGCGGTAAGGTGTCCGTCGTGAAGACACCAGATGTCATTCTCGCGAACACGGCAATACGCACCCACTACAAGACATGCTATTGGCACAGCATAGGACTTTCGTATTCACGGAATCTATCATTTCCTAGCAGTACACGCTGTGTGTTCATTCAGGTTCGCAGCCCGAAATCACATCATTGAGGAGCGGCCTGCGCTCTCATCACGCCCATGGCATAACGTGGCGACCAACATCCCAACACCGCCTTGCAGCCCAGCTGCATCTGCCGCGTAGATCAAAGGGCTCGAGTTTCGTGTCAGGTCGAATGCGAAGCCGACCATGTAGTCAGAGGCGATCTTCGAGACACGCCGCGCGATTCGTAGTGCCGGCTCTCATTCTCATGCTAGAACGGCCGCGCGTCGGAGCCGATCGGCGTCAAGTTCCGGCAGAGGGCTACCATTGCGGTTTCAACCGCCTTGTCCGGTCCGCGTGAAAGGTGATGATGCTCGGCGACCCGCAGCCGATCTCAAGAGTCACTGTCTCCATGTCCCCACCGCCTGCAACGCCTCCCCGCCCACCATTGTGACGCGGCGCGTAGCACCTCGCGACGAGAGGTAGCCTTAGAACACTCTCGTCAATCAACTGAAAACCGAAGCGGTCAGTCCGCTTTGATTCTAGCTGTTTCGATCACCTTGGCCCATTTCTCCTGTTCTTCTCGCTGGAACTGGCCGAGCCTCTCAGGCGTCCCGCCTGCGGGCACAGCGCCGAGTTCCCTCAGGCGCTTTGCGATATTCGGGTTCTTGAGCGCCACATCGACCTCCGCCGACAGGCGCTTAACGACCTCCGGTGGTGTACGCGCGGGCGCGTAAAGCGCGGACCATGACGAGGCTTCGAAGTCATCCATGTTCAACGCCTCCGCCACCGTCGGCACCGCAGGAAATTCTGCCAACCTCTCCTTGGTGGTCACGGCGAGCATGCGAAGCTTGCCGGCCTTTACGTATGGTGAGCTGCTCAGCAACGTGTCGAACATCACGTGTATTTGGCCTGCAACGACGTCCGCGACCGCAGGCGCCTGGCCCTTGTATGGGATATGCGTCATGAAAGTGCCAGTGCGGAACTTGAAGTACTCTGGCACTAGGTGCGACGAGCCGCCGTTCCCAGCAGAGGCGAAGTTCACCTTGCCAGGATTCGCCTTCAGGTAGACCATAAGCTCTGCCAACGTCTTCACCGGCAGCGCCTCCGCGTTGCTGACGATGACGATCGGCACCGTCAGCACAAGGGACACGGGGGCAAGTTGCCGCGACGGATCATAGGGAATTTTCTCATGTAGTTTGGGGTTGATGGCAATCGTTCCGGTGCTGGCCATCAGGAGAGTGTAGCCGTCCGCTGGCGCATTGACAGCATCCACTACTCCAATGAAGCCGTGCGCACCGGACTTGTTTTCGATCAACACAGGCGTCCGTAGCGATTCACCTATCGCCTGCCCGATCACGCGCGCAGCCACGTCGGTCTGCCCACCTGGTGGAAAAGGCACGATGATCCGAATAGGTTTCCCCGTGGGCCAGCTCCCCTGCGCAGCAGCTCCTACGCCGGCCAGTGCGAGCCCCACCGCAAGAAGCGCACAACGCACAGAACTCATGAGAATGTCTCCTTAGAATATTATGGCATTCGCCCAATGGCGCGATATATATTGTTGGCTCGCCCGTCCGGCGCAGTCCAGTCATCTTTTCCAACCGTCGGTCACAAGAAAGCTAACTCGCGGGACACTGCAGCTTGCTCCCGAGCCGCGGCAGCAGGTCACGGCTCGACTGAACGCGAATCGAGTAGCCGTAGAACTAACGGCCCTCAAGCCGTGCACCGACGTCTCCTTCATCGAGAAGTTCCGCGACGTAGTGGGTCTCTACCTCAGCCCACGCGAGTATGTGAAGCTGATGGGGCTCCCCTCACGGCTTTCAGATCGTGGCCAATTCAGCTCCGGTGTGCAATGTGCTGTTAGCCAAGTGCCATTCGCTTCGCCCAGAGTATTCGAGTGGCCGATTACCGAAACGCGCGATGCCGTAAAGCATGTTCGGGTGGCTTTAGTCAGCCCGGGCGGGCGGCTAGCAGATGAGCGGACAAACATGCCCATGCCATCCCGCCGATGGCTACAGTGGGACAGCCGAACTTACCGTCTCCCACAAAAAATCCGACTCGACTCGGCGTGCCCTCGACCCGAGAATCTGACAGTTCGCCACCTAACAACGTCATAGCCATGCCAAGCAGAAGCCCCGCGCCCTTGCCCCTCAAGGGCATCAAAGTCGTCGAACTCTCCCACCTCGTTGCCGGCCCGCATTGCTGCCAGATGCTCGCCGACGAAGGGGCGCAGGTCATCAAGGTCGAGCCACCAGGGGGGGAACTCACCCGACACAGGCAGCCAACGCGCCAGGCTGCCGACGGCGAGGTCACCGCGTACTACGCATCGTTGAACCGTGACAAGGAAAGCGTCGTGCTGGACCTCAAGAACCCAGAGGGCGCCAGAGTCCTGGCCAAGCTGCTCGAAACCGCGGACGTGTTCGTTACCAATATGCGCACGTCGGCCCTGGAACGACTGGGCTTTCATCCGAATGCACTGCACGAGCGGTACCCGCGCCTCGTCATCGCCTGCATTTCCGGTTTTGGCATGGAGAATTCTGGCGAACATGCGGACCGCGCGGGCCTCGCGATGGTCGCTGAAGCCATGGCCGGAGCCACGGGCCTGACCCGCGACCACTCCGGCAATGCCGTGTGGTGCGGCTTTGCACTGGGCGACATCATGGCAGGCGTGTCGGCGCACGCCGCCATCCTTCTGGCGTTGCGAAATCAGGAACGCTACGGAATCGGCCGCGTCATCGACGTGGGATTGGTCGAATGCATGCTCCCTATGGTGTCCGTCGCACTGGGCCGCGTTCAGATAGAAGACAAGGAGACCTCCGACTTCGCCGGCTCCAACAACTTCCACGGTGTCCCATATGGCGCGTTTCCGGCCGCGGACGGTGCCGTCAACATCGGTTGCAACCGCGACGACTTCTGGCGCCGATTGTGCGTTGCGATGGGGCGCCCCGAGTTGGCCTCGGACGAACGATATGCGACATACAGTGATCGCGTCAAACACCAGAGGGAAGTGCACACCATCACGGAGGCCTTCACCCGTGCGCACACACGGGCCGAGATCGCGGCGAAGCTGATCGACGTGGACGTTCCCGTGGCCGGAATCCTGAGCATGCGAGAAGTGGTCGCCGACGAGTACCTGCATAAGCGCGGTGCCCTAAGGCAAGTGGACGACGGGTTCGGCGGCACCTTCACGCTGCCCGCGAACGCTGCATGGCTCGACAACACGGCACACACGCCTCGCGTCCCTCGCCTCGGCGAGCAGCGCGATGCGGTACTCGCCCGCGAACTCAGCCTCTCGGCTGTGGACATCGCACGGCTTGAGCGAGCTGGCGCGTTCGGGACCGCGAAGGTTGCCAAGTCCAGCGACAGCAAGCCAGCAGCGTCGTCCATGCTGGACTAACGCAGTCCATATGACAAGGAAGAGTACGTCGACCGCCCTTCGCGAGGCTGACGGACCTCTACCCGCATACTCGCAGTTCAGACGACCAAAACGACGTAGCTCGCGGGTCTAACACCGACCTGAGGCCGCTTTAATTCAGCGCACAACCTGGAAGGTGACCACGACGATAAATTGCCTTACCTGTCTGGTCGAGAGGTCAAGAAATGAAGACGGACGACGTCATCCGGATTCCACTTGGCGTCAAACATTGACACGGCGTAGCGGTCCAACTGAGCCCCTCGGCCTTCCTTCTCCCCGCCATGACGAACAACCATGAGCAATTGGTCTCGCCCACGGTGTTGGGATGCATTACCAAAGCGGAGACAAATGACGCCACACCGCGGCGCTCAGATGCCATCGACGGATGTCCGAAGAAAGCGGCAACGACAAATTTTCAACAATCCATGAAGGGGTTCACAAATTCTGCCCGAAGACTTGTCGGCTTACTGAAACTGCAGCACATCGCCAACGTCAGACACGCCAAGTTGGCACAGCCCTTCCCATATACCCCCGCCGGTTGCCACTGCAATGTCTTTCGCACACAAGTTGTGTAGTCGGAAAGTGCACAATTGGCTATGCATCTGGATCCGTCCGAAGACACTCCTCTCCTCCGCATCGGCGGAAACCAAGTCTGGACGCCACCCCGAGTGCCTTCTGGCGTATCGGAGCTCCTTGGCACGGCGCTTGCAGTAAGAGAAATATCGCTGAATGGAACCGTCTCAAGGAGACACGCAATGACCAAGCAAATTGCCACGGTACACGAGATCGTTGCGGCCGACCTTTCGATGGCGCGAACCAGCGAAGCACATGGAGTTCAAGGAGAAGAGGACGCCGCAATTCAAGGGCCGACAATGGCAAGCAACCAGAGCCAGGCGATTCACACAATCGACCAGAACATCCAAGGTCGAGCGAGAGAGAACGCAGGTGAAGCAACCCTGCGCGGACTAATCGACAAATGGTTAGGCCCCACCTCCACCACGTCGGCACGCATTACACGCGTGCGCTCCCCGCAACTACGCCCGGGTGGTTGCGTGCGAGTCGAGGTAGTTCGCGCTTCGGACGAGCTTTCGCTCTATTTTTTTCGCCACGAGGACGGAGCTTGGCGTGTGTTTCCGCCGCGAGATGCAAGGCTTGTTTGTTGAGTCTTCATTCTCGGCGTTCTCAGTACGGCGTTTATCTTCTTTCCAGCATTACTGCATGGTCACCAGGACATTGCATTTTCCGATGCGAGTTAGATAGCGCTGACAGGTGTGACGTGCCGCAATTCGCTTCCATGAACTGGTATGTCATGGCCAAGCACGAAAGGCGCCTATGAAGGGCGTTATTGATCGGTCCGGAGGAAACCCAGGCCCAGATTCGAGATACCTGACCAGAAACACGGCTCAGGTGATGAGCCTGTTTGGCCTCGGCATTTTATGGAAGCAGTCCATCATGAGCACGTAAAGCACCGGAAGCACTTGAAATCGGCACAAGCCCACCAGTCGTGGTCAATCCGAAACATATTCCGCGTCGGGAGACCCCGATGGCAAGGCACCTGCCGCGTCGAGCACAAAGGCTATTCGTCTGCGATTTGGCCAGAGCTGAGCGGCAATTTGAGATAACACCGTTAGAGTGAGGAGAGAGTAGATGCACATAGGCATCCCGCAGGAGGCGCGAGCAGGTGAGGCGCGCGTGGCTGCGACCCCGGAGACAGTCAAGAAATATGTCACCCAGGGGCACCAAGTCATTGTCCAATCGGGCGCGGGAACGCGCGCCAGCCAACCGGACGCCGCATACGAGGCAGTGGGCGCCACCATCGGCACCGCGGCCGACGCTCTAGGTGCGCAACTGGTCCTGAAGGTGCGCGCACCGACCGACGCTGAACTTACGCTGATCAAGCCGGGCACCGTGCTGGTCGGCATGCTCAATCCCTTCGACGCGGAAATCAAGGCGCGCATGGACGAGGCCGGGGTGATCGCCTTCGCGCTGGAAGCCGCGCCGCGTACCACGCGCGCGCAGAGCATGGACGTGCTCTCATCCCAAGCCAATATCGCCGGCTACAAGGCCGTGCTGGTTGCCGCCCAGCATTACCAGCGCTTTATGCCAATGCTGATGACCGCCGCCGGCACAGTCAAGGCGGCGCGCATGCTGATCCTCGGCGCCGGCGTGGCCGGCCTGCAGGCGATTGCCACCGCCAAGCGGCTGGGCGCCGTGATCGAGGCTTCCGACGTGCGTCCCGCCGTCAAGGAGCAAATCGAATCACTGGGCGCCAAATTCCTAGATGTGCCGTTCGTCACCGACGAAGAGCGCGAGATCGCGCAGGGCGTGGGCGGCTATGCCCGTCCCATGCCGGTGGACTGGATGCGGCGCCAGGCCGAACTGGTGCACGAGCGCGCCAAGGCTGCCGACATCGTCATCACCACCGCACTGATCCCGGGCCGCCAGGCGCCTGTACTGCTCAAGGAAGAGACCGTGCAGGCCATGAAGCCGGGCTCGGTGGTGGTCGATCTGGCCGCCGCGCAGGGCGGCAACTGCCCACTCACGGTGGCCGACGCGGTGGTCGAGCAACACGGAGTCACGCTAATCGGGCACACCAACCTGGCCAGCATGGTAGCGGCTGACGCCTCGGCCCTCTATGCGCGCAATGTGTTCGACTTCCTCAAGCTCGTGATCGACAAGGAAGGTCAGTTCACACTGAACCTGGACGACGACATCGTCGCCGCCTGCTTGATGACCAAGCGCGCCGAAATGGCACTGGAACAATAAGACACCGCCAAGGAACTGACATGGAAGGCATAAACCATACGGTGATCAACCTGATCATCTTCGTGCTAGCGATCTACGTGGGCTACCACGTGGTCTGGACGGTAACGCCCGCCCTGCACACCCCGCTGATGGCCGTGACCAATGCGATCTCGGCCATCATCATCGTCGGCGCCATGCTGGCCGCCGGCCTGACCGAGGGCCCGGTGGGCCGCACCATGGGCACGCTGGCGGTGGCGCTGGCCGCGGTCAACGTGTTCGGCGGCTTCCTGGTGACCCAGCGCATGCTGGAGATGTTCAAGAAGAAGGAACCCAAGGCCAAGGCCGGCAAGGGTCACGAGGAGGGCGCCAAGTGAGCATGAACCTCGTCACCCTGCTCTACCTGCTCGCCTCGGTCTGCTTCATCCAGGCGTTGAAGGGCCTGTCCCACCCCAGCTCCGCGCGGCGCGGCAACGCCTTCGGCATGATCGGCATGGCCATCGCCGTGGTGACCACGCTGGCGCTGATCGTCAAGCTCAAGAATGAATTCCTCGCCATCGGCGCCGGCCAGTCTTCGGTTGCCGAGGGCATGGCGCTGATCTTCGGCGCGCTGGTGGTCGGCGGCGGCATCGGCGCGATCGTGGCCAAGCGGGTCGAGATGACCAAGATGCCCGAGCTGGTGGCGGCGATGCACTCGCTCATCGGTATGGCCGCGGTCTGCATCGCGGTGGCCGTGGTGGCCGAGCCGTCGGCGTTCAGCATCACGCCGCCGGGCTCGCACGATATCCCGTTCGGCAACCGCTTCGAGCTGTTTATCGGTTGCTTCGTCGGCGCCATCACCTTCTCCGGTTCGGTCATTGCCTTCGGCAAGCTGTCGGGCAAGTACAAGTTCCGCCTGTTCCAGGGCGCGCCGGTGTCCTTCGCCGGGCAGCACCTGCTGAACCTGCTGCTGGCGGTGGCCATGATTGGCTTTGGCATCATCTTCTGCCTGTCGCAGGACTGGCTGCCCTTCCTGCTGATGCTGGCGATCGCCTTCGTGCTGGGCGTGCTGATCATCATCCCGATCGGCGGCGCGGACATGCCGGTGGTGGTGTCGATGCTCAATTCGTACTCGGGCTGGGCGGCGGCGGGCATCGGCTTCTCGCTCAACAACCCGATGCTGATCGTCGCCGGCTCGCTGGTGGGATCGAGCGGTGCCATCCTCTCGTACATCATGTGCCGCGCGATGAACCGCTCCTTCTTCAACGTGCTGCTCGGCGGCTTCGGCGGCGCACCCGCGGCGGCGGCGGCCGGCGGCCAGGCGCAGCGCAACGTGAA